>CAYFZT010000001.1:0-59730 GCA_964347555.1 uncultured Candidatus Bathyarchaeia archaeon
GAAACGCACGGAGCCACGAGGTAAGGAGATGCAAAAGCGCGGGAAATCTAACACCATCAAGTTCGGATCAGTATTCCTCGGATGCGTGTTTATATTAAGTAGCCAAGTTTTGGCTTCCACCTCTTATAAGGTTGAGCAGCAATTCCCTCCTCGTTCTATTGCTTCCAATGATGTAACGAGGGATTATTGGCCCACTGAAGGTTGGCAAGTCTCGACTCCAGCTGCCCAGAATATGACAGAAACGCGATTAGACGAGATGTCCGCCTATATTGAAACGGAAGGATTTGCCATTGATTCCATCCTCATAGTTCGCAATGGATACATCGTCTTTGAACAGTATCTTAACCCGGAACACAATCAAAACTCCCTTAATCCAATCTTTTCCTGCACGAAAAGCGTTCTTTCAGCCCTCACAGGTATTGCAATTGACAAAGGATTTGTTGAGAGTGTTGACCAAGAGATTCTTGATTTCTTCCCAAATCAAACATTTGTAAATCCTGATCCTCGGAAAGAGAACATCAGCATTAAGCATCTCTTAACTATGACCTCAGGGTTTGATTGGCATGAGCTCGATGTTCCTTATGGTGATCCAGATAACAGTTTCACCCAACTTGTGACCAGCACCAACTGGGTTCAGTACGTTCTAGGCAGACCTATGGTTGCCGATCCAGGAGAAATATGGAACTATAACACTGGTGACTTTCATCTGCTATCTGCCTTTCTTCAGAATGCTACTGGTCTTCCAACCAGAGAATTTGCCATTAACTCTCTCTTAGCCCCCATGGGAGTCGTCGATTCCTTCTGGCAGACCGACCCCCAAGGAATTACTTTCGGCGGGAGTGGGCTTGAATTAACGCCCCGCTCAATGGCAAAGTTTGGATTTCTTTATCTGAATAATGGCACCTGGGATAACCAACAACTTGTACCCAAAGATTGGGTTGTCTCATCGACCTCAAGCTACTCTTCCATAACCAACACCACAGATTACTGCTATGGTTGGTGGAGAAACCGGGAGCTACATACGTATTACGCATTAGGGTATGCCGGGCAGTTAATCTATGTTGTTCCACAATATGACCTAGTGGTTGTCTTTACTTCGTTCGAGAGAACACATTGGCCATATAACGATTTGCTGGTCCGATACGTTTTTTCCTCGCTTGAAGAGGAATCCGATCAGCTCTTGAGCATCGATAGATTGGTGCTAGCACTCGTGATAGTTGTTTCTGTGTTGGTGCTAGGATTTGTCATTGTTCGCAGAATGCTGGGGCGAAGAGAAGCGCGCGCGCATTGGAAAGCCACAACAGAATATCACAAAACCAAGGACATTCTCCACGTCATGCAGTTGCTCGGACATAGAAACATTAGGAATACACTAATCTATACACAATTGGTTGATGCCAAAAGTGATGAATTCCACTCAGCCACAGCCAGGACAGCAGATGAAGCAAGAAAGTTGGTTGAAACAGGATTCGAATACATCTGCACTACTCCTGAGGATCTCATGCTGTTCAGAAAGCGAAAATGAATGTAACGTTATATGCAGAAAATTCTACGTTAAGGTTATTACAAGGAACCTTAAGAATACACTCTGCGAATCAACATAGCCCGGAAAAAAGCGAATCTTATAGCGAAGCCCGGTGGAGGAGCACCAGTACCGTTTGACTCCGCCGAATGTAGTGGACAAGCATAGCGGGCTTTGGACCCGCTGACGGGAGTTCGAATCTCCCCCGGGCTACCATCGACCAAGTCGGGCACTTTTTGAACTCTTTGGTAAGCATTTGAGAAGCATTGTCTATTTTTCTCGGGTATATATTTCTTGCTTCTGAATGTTGTTCACGTAAGCCATAAATAACATATTAGCTAATCTCAGAAGACGACGCTTTGGTGTCAAACTGATGGATGAACAGTCACGCTACTACACTCTACTCAGAGATCCCACCCGCCGAAAAATAATTGAGATACTAGGCGAACAGAAGAAAATAGGCTTCAAAGAACTGAAACAGACGTTAGGGCTAGGCGTTGGAACAGTCTATTATCATTTAGACATGCTCTCAGACTACTTAACCCAAGACAAACAGCGAAAATACCTTCTGAATGACCATGGGCGTCTCTTGTACAGGTCGCTGAAAGAAGGGACATCACCTCCATCGACATTGCCTATGAGTGAAACTTTTAGTCATCGCACAGTCAAGTGGTTGTTCTTGTCGCCACTCTTTGCGAAAACTTCTCAACCTTTGAAGTTGTTCCCCGTCGCTCTTGCTATTCTGGTTTTAGGCGCGCTTGGCTCCGCTTCAGCCTCGTCGCAGTCACTACTATTCTTTTACTCATCGTTTACAGTCTACGAGTTCGAAACAACAGCCCTGTTGTACCTTTTCAACTGGATTAGCCTTTTTCTCTTCTCAGATTTGATTATCTACATTTTTTTCAAACGGATTGGTGGAGACCTGCAACTATTCGTCTGCCTAGGAATCGCATCTGTTCCCATGGCTTTGTTTCCTTACATCTACCTGTTCCTCTCATACGAGATTGCCCGCTACTTTCTCTTGATACTCCAGATTTGGAGTGTAATGCTACTATCCTCGGCGTATTCCTTCAGCAAGGGACTGCGTCTGGATAAAACTGTCGTTCTAAGCCTGTTGGTGCTCTACTTGAATGTCGTGGTCTTACTTGCTACAGGACAATTATCTTAGGGTTCTAGAACTGTTCTATGGTGAAGTTCTAGGTTTCTCGAAACGTTTTCCTTAAAAGAAGCGATTTCTAAGTATATCTCGGTGAAAAGCGCTTGAAAATGCGAAAAAATCTTGTTGGAACCGCCATCTTAGCGATTCTCGTCGTCTCTCTAGCACTTCCATTGGCGACTCCATCTGCATCTGCTGAAAACGATCAGGTTCAAGCAACTTGGAGAACAGAGGGAGAGTGGACCTACATTCAAAACGATATGATTACTATAGTGTTTCCAGCAGGCGGCGAAAAACCAATGTTTCTGTGGTGGTACACAAAAGATCCTGACAACATCAATGTAGTCAAATACAAAGGACTAATTGAATATGTGACCTTTGACGAGCCGTATTTCATCTGGAGACAACAAGCAGAGGCTTGGAGGATAAGAGAACGAATACAAGCCCATTATTACGAACCCAGGCGTCACATGATCCAGGACATGGTTAGATTAAGAGCCCTTCTGCAAATTCTCTCAGACATCGGAAACTATACTGGTCTTCACAGACCTTATCTGCCCTTTAGTGGTAGCCGTTGGGAACTGAGCAATCCAGTAAACGTCACAAAGGGCGACGTGAAATATCTCAGCTTCAACTTCACTCTGGTGGAAGTCCCAGGGTACATGCCAAACCTACAATTCGCAGAGAACAACATAATCATCAGATGCAAATTCTATTACACGCCAGCCACCGAAGATGTTGACGGCCAGTACACCTACACGGTGAACGCAGGCGAATTCAAAATGGACCTAATAGTGAAACATTGGGATTGGAACATTGACAAGCTAAAGCCTCTATTGCAAGCACTCAGGGAAGAAGGAATCGACGTTCCTGAAGGCAAAGCGGGATTGGCATTGTGGATCAATTTGGCTTCTATTGGCATGATTAGGTTTGCTGAAGATGACGTGGTCACCGCTGAAGATTCCAGCTTCACAGAAGAGGCATCAACAGCTACAAGTATCTACGTTGAAGGACAGAAAGTTTCAGTGGCTCAAAACCTGACAAATGTGGAAGATGAACGTCCATTGCAGTATCGCGGAAGAGAACGTTTTAAGTTTCGCTTTGAAAGAGGCAACGCTACGTTTGCCGGCTTCTTTACGTTTGTTCCTAAAGCCCTAGTTAGAGATCCTGTGAACAACACTGTAACAGATGTTGTCGATGTGACTGCTGCCTATATTGCAGCTGGCAGACACATGCGTGTGTTCCTTGGCTATCCTTACTTTGGTAACAGTGTTCTTGAGCATGATCCGTCGCTTGGTATTGAAGGTCTTCCTCAGTTGATAACCCCGAGTCTCCTGATCACGTTAGTTGCAGCTACTGCGGTCATCACTGTTATAATCTTAGTTGTTCGCCGGAAAAGAAAAATAGTCAATGTAGTTGGCGTTTCATAAAACCCTCTTTTTTCATGCTTCCTGCGAATCTGTTTATTTCATCGGAATAACAGGAACATTTATATATTTCGATTTCTATTAGATATTTTTCGAATTAAAATAGAAAAATGGTAAATTAAGGAAGGTGAATATCAAATTGCATGAAGACACGAAGGAAGAAATGAGAAGACTAAAGGAGGAAATGGCAAGCTTAAAGGAACAGCTTAAAGCCGTGCTTTCTGAAGGAGAGCGAAAAAGAAAGCGTGGCATACATATCGACATTGGCAACCGCGTACATGACTACATTGAAGATGTCATGGAAGGCGTCGCTGAAGGCATACACGGCGAGCTGGAAAGATCCATTTTCATAGGACCAAGAGGTGTCAGAATCTTCAAAAAGAGAGAGCCACATGAAAGAGAGGAAGAGGCAGAAGTAAATCTTCCCAAAATGGCTGAAGTCATGAGCGCTCTAGGTCAAGAACACAGGTTGGGAATACTACGTGAACTTATGAGCGGAGGAAAATACATCAACGAGTTGCAAGAGAAACTTTCGGACATAACCACAAGCACACTCTCAAGCCATCTGAAAGTGCTTGAAGAAGCAGGACTCGTTGTTCAGGAGAAAGTTAGAGGACGCTACCTCATTACCATGCCTGGTAGAGCCGCCTACAAAATGGCAAGACGGGTTACCCGATTCTTAGAGAGAAGGAACAGAGAATGATAGGGAAAGAGTTTCGACTTGACAGCCAAGTTTTCAAAGTAACTGAGACCTTGAAGTTATGGAAAACGGAGAAAGGCATCATAGAGATCAGTGAAAATACCTTAGCTATTCCAGTGAAGCTTAAGGACGAGTTGCAAGGCTACGTATTTCATGGACAAGGCAAACTACTTCTAGACGCTATTGTAGAAACTGAAGAAGGTGCTGTGGGGAAATCTGTTGAAAAAGAACTGGAAAAACCTTTTCTAATGTTAGGCGACGCAAAGGAAATCCAGCAATATCTCACAAAGGCAGGCGAACAAGACTTCGCAAAAATTGGCTATAAAAGTCAGCAAGAATTTATAGAAGGTGCAGAAGATTTGTGTGACCTCTTTTTCAGAGGACGAGTACATAGCCATAAAAGTTTCAACGAAAACCATGGCTTAATTTTCGCTTTTCAGAATGAAACCAGTAAATTTGACCTTCTTGTTGCTAAAGGTTCTAAACTGGTTTACAAGGCGAGGGATATGATTTTTGTGTCAAATAGACATAAAGTGGTTCTGAAAAGTCCAGGAGAAATGGTGTGCACGAATAATAGCAGATCCGTCATTATCAAGAAATAGCCCTCTTTCTCTTTTTTAATATAAATTATCCAAGTGTACCCGAAAAATTCTCAAAACTTCAGCGTTAGCTTTTCATGGATGTTTGAGTTAACAAGGTTCGATTTAAATGTAAAAAATAGCTGGCTAAACGTAGTGTAGTGCTTAAATGCAATCGTCATGCATTTTGCGTGTTCGTGTCTTAATCCATTCAGTTACTCTTTCTTCAGTTGTTATTTCGGCTTGTTTTTGTACTTCGAGTTTTTCTTGTATGAGCGCTAGCAGCTTCTCTGGCTTGACGGGTTTAATGATGTATGCATCTGCTCCTAGGTTTAGGGCTTCAACGGCGTTTTCCAGTGATGGTACTGAGCCGACTGGTCACCTTGACAACTTCCGCTCGCGCATCTATCTTGTTGAATAATCTGTTCCTTGAGTTGTCTGATTCAACTTGTATGAAGGTGAAGTCTGGATTATGAGTAACCAGTCATATTCAGAATCCAAATAAAACACAACATGTGTGATACCTATTTCTCGACTGGAGACTCCACGGAGAATAAAAACACAAAATCCATGCCTTTTTAGTTCTCTTTAGCTGGTACGTAATAATATTCGGCTATCTTCTTTTGGTATCTGTCAAGTTTTGAGCCTTCCTTGTTCACCCTTGGTCTTCTAGTTTCAAGGTCTCGTCTAAAAGTGATCTTCATCTCTTTGAGAAATTCATTCATCCCAGCCCGGAGAGTTGTTGGCAGATTAGCAACGCCCTCTGTTCCAGGTCTGCCAGTAAAAATTATCAGGCGATCAGCAATGAAGTCTTCGGCGACAACATCGTGCTCAACGACAAATGCCGTTGCGCTTCGATTTTCAATTACTCGTCTTATGGTTCGTGCCATGGATAGGCGTTCTTCTACATCCAAGTAGGCGCTGGGTTCGTCGAGTAGGTAAAGCTGAGCTTTTCTGGAAAGGCATGCTGCTATGGCTACTTTTTGAAGTTCACCTCCGCTCAGTTGAGTTATGTCGCGGTCCATGATAGAAAGCACATTGAGGGGTTGTGCGATTTCGCTTTTGTACCAGCCAGACTCGAAATCTTCCTTTGCCATGCTTTTCAGCAGTTCTTCTACGGTGCCTTTATACTCTGCTGAGATGTACTGGGGCTTGTAGCTCACTGTTAGTTCCTCTTTCACTGGCGGGAGTCCTCTGTTTGGCTGTTCTATTCCCGCCAGGAGTTTCACTAAGGTGGTCTTGCCTATGCCGTTTGGTCCGAGAATGCCTATGACTTCACCTTTTTTTGCTTCTCCAGCCTCAACTGTCAGGGAGAACTCTTCGTAAGATTTTTCCATGGCACTCCATTTCAGCACTGTTTCGCCTGTAGTTCTGCTTGTTGTTGGGGGTTTTACATGGAACATGATGGGTTCTTTTCTGAATCGTATGTTTTCGTCTGGGATGAAGCCTTGAAGATATATGTTGATGCCTGTTCTCACTCCGTGCACGTGGGAAACTATGCCGTAGACTCGTGGGTGACCGTAGAAGACGCAGATTTGGTCAGACAGATAGTCGAGGATGGCGAGGTCGTGTTCAGCTACAATCACTGTCTTCTCGTCTTTCTTTAAGCCTCGTATAGCCCTTGCTGCTTGGAGACGTTGCTTCACATCCAAATAACTTGAGGGTTCATCGAAGAGATAGACATCTGCTTCCCTGCTGATTGTGGCTGCGATGGCTACTCTCTGCAGTTCGCCTCCACTTAAAACGTCAAGGCTTCGCTTCAGAATGTTTTCAAGCTGTAACTGCTCAACGAGAACATCAAGCATACCTTTTTCGTCAACTTTATTGAGAAGGTCACCTACTTTGCCGTGGACAACTTGCGAAATTCTATCTACATACTGGGGCTTGTGCACTACTCTGAGCTTGTTGTTGCTTAACTGTTCAAAATATTCTTGAAGAACTGAACCGCGAAAGTGTTGGATTATCTCAGACCAGTCTGGGGGTGTGCCGTAATTTCCAAGGTTGAGTTTAATTTCGCCTGAGAGCATTTTTAGCGCCGTGGTTTTTCCAATACCGTTCTGTCCTAACAGCCCCAGCACTATACCTGAAGAAGGGATGGGTAGTCGGAAAAGTTTGAAGGTGTTTGGTCCAAATCTGTGGCTGCACTCTTCTTCAAGTTCATCTGGAAGGTTGACTATAAAGAGCGCGTCGAAGGGGCATTTTCTAACACAGATGCCGCATCCAACACATAGAGTCTCTACTACAACAGGTTTACCTTTCTCAAAACGGATAGCTTCAATCTTGCTTCTAACAGGTGGACAGAAACGATAGCAAACTCTACCGCAACGTTTAGGATCACATCGATCTTCGTCTAGAACCGCAACTCGAACCATGGTTGTTCCGTTTGTCCTATCTGTTTGAACAACAAAAAATGGAACAAGCAAGTAATAAACTTACATGCGTTTTTAACTAGGAAGTGTCTTTAACAATTTTCGCTTTTGAGGCAGCTAATGGTTCACTCATTTCAGATGTCATGTAAGCCCAGCATAAATGCCGAGAGTTGTGAGCAACACCGATTCCTCCTTGCATATCAACGGCAATCAAACCTATTGACTCCTTGAGACGTATCCTTCTGTTCACAAGTTTAACGGCGTTTTCCACTGCCTCTTGAGCTGGTTGTCCGTTACGCATGAAGTCGCAAGTGGTCTTAGATAAAACCAGTCTAACTGAGACCTCACCTATTCCAGTGGTTGAACAAGCTCCAGCCTCGTTGTCAGCATAGGTGCCGCATCCAATAAGAGGCGTGTCCCCTATTCTCCCCCGAAGCTTCAGAGTTAGCCCACCAGTAGACGTTGCGGTAGCCGAGTTTCCCTCCTTGTCAAGGGCTACTGCTCCCACAGTATCAGTTTCAAAAAGACTTGGATAAGATGAAAGCAGTTTTTTGAGCTTCGGCAAATAATAGATCCCTTTTTCACGGTTCAGTTTCTGTTTAAGTTCTCGCCAATACCGCACTCGAAGCTCTGTAAGTGGCTCGCTTTTTTCTAAGCGGAAAATTTCTGCAAGTTTTTCTGCTGCGGTGGAGGTAACAAAGACGTGATCTGTGTTTTCCATCACGATTCTGGCTAGACGAACTGGATTCTTAATGTCCTTCAGAAGCCCAACCGCTCCAGCGTTAAGAGTTTTTCCATCCATAATTGAAGCTTCCATCTCCACTCGTCTGTCCAACGTTAAGGCAGAGCCCTTTCCAGCATTGAAAACTTCGTTATCTTCCATACAAACAACTGCAGCCTCCACAGCGTCTAAAGCGCTTCCACCAGCCTCCAATATTTCAAAGCCAACAGCAGCTGCTTCCTTAGCGCCAGACACCCCTAATTCTCTTCTCTCTGGAAGCCAGACCCCTGCTCCTCCGTGAACAACGATAACTGGCTTTCTCATAGCCTTCCCCTCGACTTAAATGAAGTAATTACGTGCTTAATCTTCGAATTTAAAATCTTTGTATAACCTATCTCGCCTGAACAGTACTGGCTTTCTCAAAATCTGCAGAATAGAAAACGCTAAAAGAGAAAAAAAGGTTAAGCTTTTCTCGGTGGCCTGCGCTGAAGTTTTCTTTTGTTGGTCACTTGTAGCGTTAGAGTGTTGAAGAGCTATGGTGTTGAAGGATTTCAATTTGCTCATAACGACCTCGCGAGGAAATGAGGAAGATGCCTGCTCTGAGATATGGTATCTGCTTGGCGAAATTGGAGATTCCGCCGCCAAGGTTGAAAAAACAGGAATTACTGGAATTGTCGCAGCTAGAACGGCTTTCAACCCTTTTGAAGTTATTGAAAAGTTTCGGAAAATATTGAAGGAGAGACCTTACGAATTTCGTTACACGTTCAGAGTGATTCCCATCGAAAAAGTGGTGCGAACCGATCTGAACGAAATAGAACGAGCAACTGCCGGGCTGAGTTCAAGGATAAAAGAGAAGGAATCTTTCCGAGTGACCGTGGAAAAGCGTTTCACCGCCACAGCAACACAGGACATAATTGAAGTTGCAGCAGCTAACATTGAAAGAAGAGTTGACTTAAACAATCCAGACAAAATTGTCCTCATCGAAACTGTTGGAGGACTAACCGGCATATCGATAATAAAGCCCGACCAGATTCTCGCTGTAACGAAAGAAAAAATCTAACTTCAACGCTGAGTCACAAGCAAAGCAACATGTTCAATCACCAAATCCGCTAAAGCTTGCTTTTCGCCGCCCTCATTCATGATTTTTGCCTCCAACTCGACATCTGAAATCCCAAAAAGACTCCTTACGCCCTCAACCTTGTCATCAGTTAACTCTAAAAGCCCATTATCTCGTGTGCTTCCAGTTAGAAGTGCAGAAACTTTATTCAAAAGCGACGATGCTTCATTCCGAGTGTCTGCCACGATAACAACGGCGACCTTCTGAGATTTCGGACGGATTCCTAGAAGCTTGACGGCTTCCTTAATCTGTCTTTGAGCTGAAGCGTAAAGAAGGACCTCAATACTCAGATTGTTTGAAATATTCAACTTGTTAGTGAAGGCAGTGACGGCGTTCAAAACAGCAAAGTACAAGTGTTGCCAACCCGCTACAAGGTCTGCATTGAAGAACTGGGCACAAGCATCTCCAGTTTTTTCTCTGACAAGAAGGAAAAACTTCTTCACATCGTTTATCTGAACGTTTCTAAAACCGGCGATAACGACGTATTTGTTGAAGCCTTCTAGCTTTCGGATCAAGCTTGCCCCTCAAGAATCTCCGCGAGGAATCTTTCCACCAGCTTGCGGTCTAAACCATGGCGTACCAGTGTTTTCTTGGCATCTTCAACAGTCTTGCCTTCGCTTTTGAACCTTTTCACGACATTTTTCACTGTTTCTTTTCTTTCCCATGGAAAAATTATCCAACGTGTTGTTTTGCGCTCGTACCAGTCTGGTGTTATGACACTCCACGGCTTGTAATAGATTGTTGCGATCTTTACATCCGTTGCTCCTTGCTCCTTTAGATGTGTCCGCACAAGACGTAAGCTCTTGCCAGTATCTGCCACATCGTCTACAACTAGGATTTTCTTGTCCTTTACTGAAACTGAAACTGGCTGAGTAATCGCAGGTTCACTTTTGGTCTTGGCTACATCCAGATAAAACTCAGCTTTCACATTAGCTATCTCTGGGTTTTCAAGCAGATCAGACATTATGCGCGCTGGAGGCCACCCTCCGCGGGAGACTCCTACAATCACGTCTGGTTTAAAATTGGCTTTTCGAATCTTGCTGGCTAGATCCAGCAACAATTCGTAGATCTTGTCCCATGTAGGAATCTCAAACTCTAGCTCAAACTTGGACATTGATAGGTTTCTCCTCAGAGGGGCAGTCGCACTGATTTTGTAACCAGTGCAGGAAATAAGTTTGTAGCCAACTATTGTAAAAGCTTATAGGCTCAGTGCTTATGCGTGCATACTAAGGTTGAAAAAGGCTTCTGAGGAAGATTTTTCCTTTTCCAAGCGTTCCACTATAGTTTGTTGCAGTTATCTTTGACACTCCATGAACCTGTGTGGCTTTTTCTACACCGATTTTTAGTGCTTTGGTAACATCTTCTAGCCTCAGCCCACTCACTATAACTTCGTAAACGCATTTCACATCCTCGGGGATCTTGCTTTCCTTGTTTGATGCTAGACATGGACAGTATGCATCGTTAGTGGTTGCTATGGCATCTTTGTACTTTTTTCCTCCAACCTTGGTTCCAGAAGCCGCAAACTTTCCAACAACATAAGGAATAGTCTTTATGCCTTCGACAGCTTGTTCAGCGGCTTCTAACGCTGCCTCGTCAGACTCTGCTAGGATGAGGAACATGCCGCCAGCTACGCCTTTAGCGATTCCAAAAGTTTTTTCTACGTAAAACCATCCGTCCATTCTAGGTATTTTAAACACTTTCCTTCCAAAGGCTTCGGTTTCTTCTTCGAATCCATCTCCAAAGGTTTGTATGGTTGTACCTTTTGCGTCCACGAAGTCTTCAGCCATTTCCCTCGGCAGAAAATCAAAAACGTTAGTTTTAGGGTAGGGTATTACTCCCTTCCTTATTCTAACTATCAGCCATTGCTTCAGACGCTCAAATCTTCTGTCAATAACCTGAATTATGAAACCCGGTCTTCCATCAGGAGTCTCCTCCGGTTTGGCTTCACCCTCTATTGAGGCTTCTGAAGGGGGAATTGTAGCCGATCTGCCTAAACCCTTAGTCTCCAAGGCTGATTCTAAAGCCCATTTTTTGTTCACAGATGTTACCAATATCCTAGCTATATGCACTGTAAAAGTTTCACAGAATGTATCTTCGACTGGAACGCCGTTAACCTTGAATTCTGCCATGGTCATCCCGACTCTTTCTAAGTTTTAATAAATATACTATTCTGTGATTAGAGTTTTAGGCTATACGACGATAAGATGCGACTTTGAGGAAATATAATAAAGAAGAAACGATTCTCGATTAGACGGGAAATGAACATGTCAGAAGTTACAGAGCTTATCAAAAAAGAGAATGTGAGGCAAGTAGCTTTACAATTCACCGACATGTCTGGCATCTTACATACTCTGTGGATACCTTCTGAGCTCTTCTCGAAGGTAGCTGAAGGGGGCATACATGTGGATGGTTCGTCAATCGGCATGGTAGACGTAAGCAGAAGCGACCTGAAGTTAATGCCAGACGTAGACACATTCGCAGTGTTGCCACCAGAAATTTTTGCCCAGAAGGTTGCAAGAGTAGCTTGTGACATCTACCAGCCAGAATCGAACAGGCCTTTTGAGCTTGACCCAAGATTTGTCCTAAAGAAAGTTATGGACGACGTTAAGAAAAGCCTGGGGACCTCTGTAAAATATTACGCATCTAGTGAATTGGAATATTTCCTGTTTAAAAGAGGCGAAAATGGCGACATCAAACTACTCGACGAAGGGGGATATTTGGCTACTCCTCCAGCAGATCTCGGTGTTGATTTGAGACTTGAAATCGTAAAAAATCTTAGAAACATGGGCGTTTTGATCGAAAAACACCACCATGAAGTACCTCCTGGCAAATACGAGTTGGAGCTGGGGTTGGAGTTGGGATTGGAGCTGGGAATTAGAGCTGGGGACTTGAATGCATTAATGATAGTTGATACTCTTTACTTGGTTAAGTTCCTCACGAAACTAATTGCTGCTAAAAGTGGACTTATCGCTTCCTTTATGCCGAAGCCTTTTCACGGTCAATTTGGGGCTGGGCTACACACTCACGTTACTCTCATAGATGAGGAAAAGAATCAAAACCTTTTTTATGACCCAGCCGAGAGTTATGGTCTCAGCAAAACATGCTTAAACTTCATAGCTGGCATTTTAGCTCACGCAAGAACTTTGGTAGCCCTGACAAACCCGTCCGTCAACTCCTACAAGAGGCTTGTTCCAGGCTGGGAGGCGCCGGTTTACATTTCATGGGGAAGATATAATCGGTCAGCCCTTATCCGGGTTCCCCCTGGAAAAGAGATGAGAACTAGACTGGAGTACAGACCCACAGACGGATCATGTAATTTCTACATAGCATTTGCTGCTATTCTAGCCGCTGGACTGGACGGCATAAGAAGAAAAATTGAGCCTTCAGAGCCTGTGGAAGAGGATATATACAAAATGAGCGGAGAAGAAAGAGTTAAGCGAGGCATAGAGGTTCTCCCAGAAAATCTGGGCGACGCTTTAAAGGAGCTCTCCAAAGACAAAATTATACGGGATGCCTTGGGGCACGCGTTCTGCGAAAAGTTTCTAAAACTTAAGACGAAAGAGTGGAGAGATTTTAACGTCACAGTACACGAATGGGAAAGAAAGAAGTATCTTGATGTTTAGGTCATTCTCCTGAAAGGACGAAAAATCATGGCGATAAAAGCTGACTTCGCAATAATCAACGCAAATGAGCTGGCTACTTTAAAGGGAACAAGCAGAAAACCTAGAGTCAGAGGGGAAATGAGTAATCTTGGCATAATAAATGGAGGAGCTGTCGCTGTTAAAGATGAAAAGATAGTGACTGTAGGAACTACAGAGGAAGTGTTGCACAAGCTTGAAAAAGGATTTGAAGTCGTAGAGGCCACTGGAAAACTTGTTACGCCTGGGCTCATTGACCCTCACGTGCACTTGATTTTTGCTGGTTCACGAGAAGAAGAACTTGAGTCGATGGCTGTGAAGGGTATTCCATACTTGGAGATCAAGGATAGAGGAGGGGGCATGCCCACAACGCTGAGAAAAACGGGTGAAGCAACCACAGAAGAACTGCTGGAAAAAACAGCCCGTATACTTGACACGATGTTGATTCACGGCACAACAACAATAGAAGCGAAGAGCGGATATGAAATGACTTTTCACGGCGAACTCAGACAATTAGAGGTAATTGACATCCTTAATAAGCGGCATCCAGTTGACTTGATTCCAACTTTTTTGGCTCAAGGAATCCCTAATGAATATGAAAATAAAGTTGACCAATTAACAGACGAAATTGTTGGGAAATGGATTCCAGAAATTGCAAAGAGAAAACTGGCTGAATACTGCGATGTATTCTGTGAAAAGGGATATTTCAATGTCGCCCAGTCTAAGCGAATACTTGAGACTGGCAGAAACCACGGTATGAAGTTGAGGATTCACGCTGACTGGCTTGTTCACAGTGGAGGAGCAAGACTGGGCGCTGAACTAGGAGTTGTCTCTGCTGATCACCTAATCTTCACGCCAATGGAAGACATTGAAGCCTTGAAAAAGAAAGGCACTATTGGAGTTTTCCTGCCAACTACCCCCTTCTGCTATTTAGGCACCTATGCAAAAGCTAGGGAAATTATTAACAGAGGATTGCCTGTGGCGTTAGCAACCGATTTAAGTGCAGCAAACATGTGTGAATCCATACAGATGATGATGACAATTGCGATTCTTCAGATGAAAATGACCACAGAAGAAGCCCTTGCTGCAGCGACAATTAATGCAGCTCACTCCGTAGAGCGGGCTCATGAAATAGGAAGCCTAGAAGAAGGAAAAAAGGCAGACATAGTTATCTTTGATGCTCCTAATCACAAATATTTCCCATATCACTACGGTGTCAACTTGGCGGAAAAAGTCTTCAAAAACGGAAAGCTAGTCGTAGAAAAAGGTAGAAGAATTAAGTAAGTTTCTTGGCAACTTGTTGGCTTTCGATTATTTTCGCCACATGCGAAGAGCCGAAGCTACAGCCAATATCCCGATGATCGCTAAGAAGACCGCTAACGTATAGACCAAGTTAGCCACTTGAATGTTGAGAAACCAGACTCCTCCAACGGCGACGAGCAGTATTCCTCCTACAAAGGTGCTGAAGGGTCCACGCTCATATTTTTCTGGACTTTTCAGGCGAATTCCTGCGAGAACTATAATCCAAATTCCGGAGAAAGCAATGATGAGGGAAAGGACTTCGTCTGCTCTCCCAATAAGGCCTGCAGCGTAAGCCAGTATGCAGACAGCTACGATAATAACGAAGATTCCGAGAGAGAGCAAACCGGTGGGTTTTCTCGCCATGACATTTCTCCAGCTATTTCATCTTTTTACCACAGTCAGGGCAGAACTTCGCTGTTTTGAGCACTGGGTGTCCGCATTTTGGGCATTTTGTTGTTCCAGTTGGTGCCGCTTCAATTTTGTTTCCGCATTCAAGGCAAAACTTTGATGTAGCGGGTATTCTGGCGTTGCAGTTTGGGCATATAATGAGGGCGGCTGCGGGTGTAGGTGCTGGTCCAGTTGGCGTCATTATTTGTGGTATGAGCACCATTCCTGTGCCGAGGCCTGCACCAGGAGATTTTCCAAGCTCTTTGGCAGCTTCTTTCACTGTTTCCATTCTTAACACTTCCTCTGCAGCTCTTGTTTGTCTTAGCCAGAACAAGCGGTCTCTGAATTCAGGTGTGGTGTCGATTCCTTCGAAACGGAGATCGGTGAGGTCGAGTCCTATTCGCTTAAAAGCGTCTAAAATGTCGTTTTTCACAGCCAATGAGGTTTCATCCAACTTCGTGAACACTGTGACAAGGTCATATCGGGAAAGCTCATCAATCATTCTTTCGTTAACATAGCCTCGGAGGTAATTGTTCACGTCACTTGATGTGTAGGCGTTTTGTCCTCCAACAACCTCCATAACAAATAGTTGAGGATCTTCAACTTTAAACCAGAAACCGCCATGAACTTGCAGTGGAGCCAATTCGGTTGTTTGAGCTTTTGCCCCGTACTTGCCTGCGAAAACACGGGTTGAAATGAAGATTACTGACGCTTTAAACGGCTTTTCTCCGTAGCCTGCAATGCGTGACAGGATGCCCGTCAGCAAGGGCAGATTTAATGTCGTAAGCGTGTGTCTTCCTGGACCTAAAACGTCGTAGGCTTTTCCGTCTCTAAAAAAGACGGCTGCTTCATATTCGCGAACGACGAGTTGGGATCCCCAAGTAATCTCATCTTCTGGGTGTCTCCAAACGATGTCTTCCGATCTCGGGTTTTTCCACTCTAAAATTTGCGGCATCTTATTTCACTCCCAAAATAACTTCTTGTCTTTCGTCAAATTTTTCTTCCAATGATTCTAAGGAGTTACTGAGTGTTTGAATATGTTCCGTTGTTTTCTCAATCTTTCCTTTCATGACTTCTCCCTTTAAGTCATTGGTTTCTTTGACAATTCTTTCCACATAACCAAACAGCTCGTTGTCAAAAGCGGTCATCTTGTCGAGTTTCTCTTCCTCAACCTTCAGAATGTTGAAGAAGCCCGCATAACCATAAGAAGCGTGGTTAATCTTTTCAGAGACTCTGTCAAATCTCATTAGAAAGCGATCCATATCTTTTAAAACTTCATGGAGGCGGCGGTCTGAAAGCTTTTGAAAAACTTCTTTTAGATCTTTTTTTGCTTCTGCAAGTTTTCGATATATGTGATTGCGAAGGAGTTTGTCGCTTTCTCTGCGGAGTTCCTTTTCCTTGTATCCTCTGAATCCTGGGATTTCCGCTAGGATTCTTTCGGAAAGCCTCATCTCTCCTTTTGCCTTTTTATAGAACCCTTTTTCCTCGCTCATAACCAACTGTCTCCTGTTCATACCATAAGGTTAAACTGAGGCTTTTAAGATTTTCATTAGAGAAGTCCAGTCTTTGTTGCAGGTATGTCTCCTTTTATGACCATGCCTGTAGCCCCGTCTAAAAGAATCTGGTAGCGTTCACCTTTATATTCGTAAACAATGAGCCAAATGGGGGCGTGAAGATACACAATGTCGCCTATGTCGAAGTCGGTTTTCATCTCTATTATCTTGTCCACATCTTGCTTCACTAAGAACTGATGATGTCCTTCAATCTGCTGCCGCGCCAATTCAACTGCTTCCTGCTTCTCCATCTCGCTATTGAGCACCTTAGCAAAGCCTTCGATTTTTCGGAAATCGTAGGGAATCTTTCCTTCTAATGGAACGTCATACGCTCTTGTTGGAAACTCTGTGGCTTTCCTTGCTAAAACCAACCAGCTATACTTTTTCTCAATTTTTCCTTCCTTCACCACAGGCGGAACCAAGCGTTCAAAAATCCCTTTGTAAATTGTAGTAGCAGATGCGGATACTATCCAAAAGGGCGAATATGTTAACGTTTTTTCTAAGATCTTAGATGAACGGGCAAGATCTCCAGGCTTTAGAAAGCCGCTTCTCATCCAGTTGTGTGCCAACTTTTCAATCTGTTCTAGATCGTATTCGTTGAGAAGCATCGAATGTTCTAACGTAAACGCTTTGCCAGTTTCGATGACTTGTGTAAAACCGCAGTAACGACAAGTGGCAACGATATCGCCTGGTTTAAACTCTAAGGGCCCGCCACAGTTGGAACAGCGAATCTCTTCAACAATTGACATAGTGCATCCTCTTTGAAACTTACTTGACGCAGGTTCAACATAAGCTTTCTTTGGCAGGTTTATTGTTTGGAATTAGAAAGGGGGTTAAAGCCATCATGAGAAGGCGTTTTGTTAAAAAAGAAAACGTTATAAGACGAAGTGATTTCTAGATACGCAATTCAGCTATGACATGGGATAAAACAGGTTTCCACACGACACTTATGAACTGGTGAATAGTTTGATTCCCATTCGTGACGCAAATCGTTCTTTAACCACACCTCATATTACCAGAATACTCATCATAGTTAATGTGATAGTGTTCTTCATCTCTTGGCTTCCAGGCACGCTAGATCAAGCTATTTGGAAATATGGAATGATTCCCGCTTTCATAATTAAAGGAGAAAAATCATGGACACTTTTGACTTCCATGTTTTTGCACGGCGACCTTCTCCATTTAGCTTTCAACATGTTGTACCTTTACATATTCGGCGACAATGTGGAAGATGTCTTCGGGCATGGGCGCTATTTCCTCGCTTACATTCTTTCAGGGACCATTGCAAGTGCCATATACATATGGACACTGGTAAGTTCGCATGACGTTAACGCATTGTGGATTCCAACTATTGGAGCCTCAGGCGCCATTTCAGGGATTCTCGGAGCATACCTTGTTTTGCATCCAAAAGCCAGAGTGCTCACTCTAGTAATTCTTGGTTGGATAACCATTCTGCCAGTTCCTGCGGTTCTTTTCCTCGGCTTCTGGTTCGTTCTTCAAGTACTCTACGGTGTGTTAACTATTGGATTCGGTGCAGTTACTTCAATTGCTTATTGGGCTCACATAGGTGGCTTTCTGGCAGGGCTGGTCTTCGGTTTGGTTTGGAGACGTAGAAGGGTGAGACATGAACTCTAGCGACCTAATCAATACCGTTTTGCTGATTGTGTACAATGCTTTCATAATTCTTTACGTCTCTCGTAAAGTCAACGAGAAGTTCGGGAGATACATGGCTAGGAAGACTATTCATGTGTTTTCTGCTGGAGTCAGCTTGATTCTCAGCCCGTTCTTATTCAGCAGCCTACTTTTCCCTCTCATGTTCGCTGGACTTATGATATTATTCACGGTCGCAGGCCATATTAAGAATCTTTTCGGGTGGTTTCAAGAGAATAAAAACTACGCCGACGTCTATTTCACAGTGACTTGCACGTTGTTGCTGACTCTATTCTGGAATTACAATATTTGGATAGGCGTTCTCTCCTGTCTCTTCATGGCTTGGGGAGACGGCGTTACAGGCCTTGTAAGGTATCTTGTCTATAAGAGACGAACAAAGGGAATCTGGGGAAACATAGCAATGTTCCTTCTCTGCGCTGGTTTAGGATACTTTCTGCGCGCGCGGTATAGCGGACTCATCAGAGGAGCCTTTTCTAGTATCATAGAAAAATTTGAAAAGTTAGATGACAACATATCCGTGCCCTTTGGCTCTGCAGTAGTTATGACAGTCCTCGGGTTCTTGTAAACGTGTTTGTATTTCGAGACGCAAAGCTTAATTCATAAATTAAAGGCAATTAGGATTGAACTTAGCTTTCCAAGAAGCTGAGAGGTGAAGAAATGGCAAGACTAGCGCAACTAAAGCTTTCTATGGGAACTTCAGTACTCTTAGTTTCAATAATCTTTGCCGTTTTTCTCGCCGTGATAATGGCGATTTTACAGCTCAATCTCATATGGGCTTTAGTCATAACTATCATTTTCATATTAATACAGTATCTGATCGGTCCAGCTATAGTGAGGGCGTCCACAAATCTCAGGGATCTACGTTCAGGAGAACATCCCTGGCTGGAATCCACAGTCAAGGATTTAGCCCAAAAGAGTGGGATTCCAATGCCTCGGCTGGCAATTGTACCAGATGACACACCTAACGCCTTTGTTTTCGGAAGAACAACCAGTGACGCCACTCTGGCTGTTCATGAAGGTTTGTTAACCCAGCTTAACCAAGATGAGATTCGAGGCGTCCTTGGGCACGAGCTTGGGCATATTCGGCACAGGGACTTCTTGATTATGACTGCCCTTTCTTCTCTTCCTCTCTTGGCTTACTTGATATTTCGGGGTACATATGGAGCTGCTTGGGTCAGTGGAAGGGCGTCTAGGAAAAAGGAGGGTGGAGGCGTTGCGGCTGCACTTTTCCTAGTTGCCATTGTCTCCTATGTTATCTATATTGTTTCCTTACTGTGTGTCATGAGGCTAAGCCGCCTGCGAGAGCATTACGCTGACGCTTACTCAGCTTATGTGACAGAGTCTCCTCATCAACTGTCAAGCGCTCTAACCAAAATCACCTACGGATTGTCATTGTCGCCGAAGCCTCCTCACGGCGCTAGAATGTTTTACATAGGTGACCCCGCCCTTGCAAAACTGGAGGTTCAAGGTCTGTTGCAGCGAAAATCGGAGTATGACATCGATAAGGACGGCGTTCTAGACGAGAGAGAGCTTGAACTTGCCATGGAGAAAGAAGCTACATCTAGGTGGGTATCTGTCAACCGTCTGTTTCAAACTCATCCGCCAACTTTTCAACGAATCCTTTTGTTGCGCGAGATTGAAAAGGAGATGGAGAGCGGCAGATACACAACTGACCGCGTATATGCTCACGTTTGACACTGCAAAATGCATGCTTCGATGTCAACACGCACGCACCATACTTGATTTAGAATCTTGATTTTTCCTTCATAACTCATTTGTAACTAAAGAAATCAGCTAGTCCCTTGTGGGAAAATGAGCGAAGAACTGAAGAAAATTCAGCGCGAAATCACCAGCCTCAGGAAAAACCTTGAGGAATTACGGCGTCTCTACTCAGACTGCAACCACGTTAAAAAGTTGCGTAGAGACCTAGTTAGAACTCGATACGATTAGATGGCGCGCATTATTTGGCGTTTCTAGGCGTCTATCAGATTACTTGACCTAACGATCTTTCATCGTGTAGCCTTCATCGAGCAGGAACGAGGTGATTACCGCCTGCTGATTTGGCGCCTCTCCTGAAAGACTTTACCTAACGCCTGAAATGCGTGCGCATTAGCGGTTGCTGGCTTCTCTTTTCCCTCCTCCTCTTATGTAGAGAGGTGTGGTGTTTGGTGAGAGAGTGAGAGGAAAGAGATGGTTAGAGAAATGCCTTTTCCACACCTCAAGAACACCTCGGAAAACAGAGAAATAATAATTTAACGCAAAAATGTTCTATAGAACAATCTTCTATAGGTAAAAGAAGAATTATTGTTTTAGCCTTCTACGAGTTGGAGACCAAGTTTGAATCCGCGAAGGTTTTCCTTCAACATCTCTTCAGAAACGCTGTCTCTTAACGCCTTTTCCATGGCTTTTCGACTCACTACTCTTGTTACCTTAGTTAATGCGCCCAACATGATGATGTTGGCATAAATGCCTCGTTTAAGCACGGCTTCAGCAGTGTTTGTGGCTGAAACCCAGAAGATTTTTGCTTTCAATTTTGGGATTTCTTTAACCATGTCTTTATCAACGAAGAGTATACCATCTTCCTTCAGGCCTTTCAGATGCTTACCTAGTGCGGTTTGACTCATTGCTACTAGGATGTCGCATTTTCTTACCAAAGGGAATTTTATTGGTCTGTCTGAAATGATTACTTCGCTCTTTGCAGCGCTTCCTCTGGCTTCTGCTCCGTAGCTTTGGGTCTGAACTGCATATTTTCCATCGTGAACTGCGGCTCTTCCCAAGATTTGTCCAGCTAGAACCACCCCTTGTCCGCCGAGTCCAGCAATCCTTGTTTCAATTCTACCTGACACTTTTCTCTGCCTCCTTCAAAGTTTCATAAAGATGTTCCCTCAAAGTAGGTCTTTTTCGATGTGCAAATTCTCCTACAACAATTTTGTTTTCAAGCTCTTTCTCTGTAACCTTTTCAGCTTGTTCAATTGGCAAGGAGCTTTCCTTAAACCAGCGAAGCATCGTAGCGGCATCTTTCAGTCCAATTCTTCTTCCAAAAGCTGTTGGACAAGGACTCACTGCCTCAATGAATGCGAAACCTTTCGTTGTAATCGCCGTCTTCATCGCTTTTTTCAACTGTTCAAAATGTATAGTCGTCCAACGTGCTGCATAGTTTGCCCCTGCAGTGGCAATTAAGCGAACAGTGTCTAAGGAAGGGTCGAAACTGCCGTACGGTGTGGTCGAGGTTTTAACCCCAAGCGGCGTTGTCGGCGCCACTTGCCCACCAGTCATGCCGTAGATCATATTGTTTACCATAACAGCCATTATGTCAACGTTTCTTCGAGCTGCATGAACTAGGTGGTTAAGTCCGATACAAGCGAGGTCGCCGTCTCCTCCGAAAACAACGACATTGAGATCTGGACGCATAAGCTTGACTCCCATTGCAACTGGAATGCTTCTGCCATGAGTAGTGTGAATCGAGTCTGCCTCAAAATAGGGTGAAGGAATCCAAGCTGAGCAGCCTATTCCGCTGCAAAAAACGAATTTGCGAAGGCTCTCGTGCCCCAATTCATGAATAGCTCTTAGAAAACAGTTCATAACGGTTATGCAACCGCAGCCTGCGCAGAATGGAAGCGTCAAATCCCTCAAATATTTTCTGATTGTAAAGGCTTCAGTCAACTTGATTTCACTCTCCTAACAATTTCCGTCAGCAATTCTTCAGGCGTTATCATCTCTCCTCCACCAATCTTGTTTAGCGAAACAACTTCTGCTGCGCCTTGAACTATTCGCTCTACCTCATAGACGATTTCTCCCAGATTCATCTCGGGCACAATCACAACATGAGCCATTTGAGCCATTGAACGCACAGTCTTTTCTGGAAACGGCCAGATAGTTTTCAACCTGACGAATCCAACTTTGATTCCTTTTTCTTCAGCCAGTTCCACCGCTTCGTAAGCTGCTCTCGAAGTGCATCCGAAGGAGACTATTCCCACCTCGCAATCGTCAGTGTTATACTCTTCAAAGTCAACGATTTTCTCGGCGTTACTTCGAATCTTTTCGACTAGATTTCCCACTAGTCGTCTGTGAACCAACGGGTCAGCTGTGAAGCGACGTCCATGTTCATCGTGGGTTGAGCCAGTAACCGCCACATTGTAGCCTTCCCCAACTGAGGGCATCGGCGCTACTTCCTTCAAGCCAAAAAATTCTTTTTCTGTTGATTTCGGCTTCTTCCTCTCAACTACTGTCAACTTTTCTAAAGGCGGAATAACGATTCTTTCCCTCATGTGAGCCACAATTTCGTCAGCCAAAAGCACAATTGGCGTCCGATAGGTTTCAGCCAAACTAAACGCTTGAATCGTCAATTCAAACATCTCTTGCACAGAATTAGGCGCCAATACAATAGAAGCATAATCGCCATGAGGACCCCAACGCGCCTGCATAATGTCGCCTTGACCGCATTTGGTTGCTTGACCAGTGCTTGGACCAGCCCGTTGAACATCCACCACTACACAAGGAGTTTCAGTCATAAACGCGTAACCTAAAAACTCTTGCATCAAACTGAAGCCTGGACCCGACGTAGCAGTCATAGCCTTCGCTCCAGTCCAGCTGGCACCAATAACCGCACCTAAAGCAGCCATTTCATCCTCCATTTGAATAGTGATTCCACCGTTCTGAGGCAGCCTTAATGCTATGTGTTCCAAAATTTCACTTGCCGGCGTAATGGGGTACCCTGCAAAAAAACGGCATCCAGCAGCGATTGCTCCTTCTGCACAGGCTTCGTTTCCTTGCCAAAAATGGGTTCCAGCTTTGGGTTTCGCCATAGCTATTTCTCCATTTGAATCGTTAATGGTGCAACTTTGGAGATTAGAAAAGTGTATGCGTGTATTTATACATACGTGTTTTTACTCTGAGCCGTCTTCTCGATTTGCTCTTCTTAAGGTTCTATTTGACTACACCTTGCTTTAATCCAAAAAAGGCTTTAGATTATAAAATTGCCAATCCAGAAAAAGGAAAAGGGAAGTGGGCAGCAGCTATAATCTCGCTTGTTTCACCCACGACAAGACTTCTTCTACAGTAGGTTTCTCAGCTTCGGAAATTTTTTTCTCATCAACAAAGGTTCTGGCAACTTCTGCGAGCTCTCTGTAAAGTTCAAAGGGATCCTGTTCCGCCAGTTCCCTTCTGTTCGTGACATCAACCTTCTCCAGAAGCTCCACATCTGTATCGTTGATACCTGGAATCATTAGAAGCTGAACTGTTCCTTGGAGGCGCTCCGCTGTTTCTCGAGTCAGACGGGTTTTTTCATCAATTACCGCCGGATCTGCAGTGAGAATATCGGCAACGTTGTTTATTCCCATGGCTTTAAGCTCTTCTGCTAAACGTGGACCGACTCCTTTTATGTCTCTTGTATTGCTTTGACTTGTCATCAATGGTTTAGACGGCGCCAAAGTGGTTTCTAGGTTTTCTAACCTTGCTCTTATATCATCCATGTCGACTGTGGCCTTCTCGATAGTCTTTGTGCTTTTTCTGCTTGAACGTGCCACTCTTTGTATGACTTCTTCTTGTTTTGCAAGTGCTTCTAATACTTCTTCTTTGACACCGCTGAGGTTAGTTTCTATTGTAGAGGACAATTCTTTCTTGGTCTTTTGAAGAGACTTCTCCTGTTTTTCCAAAGCGTTTAAAGTTGTTTTTCTGGTGTTCTCTAAGCTTGTTTTGAAATTTTGGGAAAACTTCTCGTTGATTTCTCTCTGGATTTCCATTCTCTCTAGCAGATCATTCTTTACTGCCTTCATGTATTTCATGTTGCCTTCAAGCCCCTCTTCTAACGTTGTCTTGTTAGCTGCGATATTGTCGTTTATCCTGACAAGCATCTCTACAAGGGTTGGGTCTAAAGGCGGCTTCCTGAACGCCATGACTGCAGTGCACCCTAAGAAAACTAAGGTGGCAACCATGGATATCCAGAAGTAGAGTTCTGCTTGTATATTTCCAGTGAATTGGCCTATGAGGTATGGTTCAAATTCGAAAGTGCTATCATACAACGTCCACATCAGCACCGCGTTGAAGGCGTTCAAAGCAGCTAGAAGAGTTAGAAATCCTAATATCCAAACTGCCGCTCCTTTTTTTAGATAAGCTGACATGCACATACCTCTATTTGAACGTCTTATTTGTCGTTAGGCATTTATCTTATTTATGATGCCTTAGAAGAGAAAAATTTAGAATCTTCAGCAATAGGCGCAACTTGCTTGCTTGAAGGATGCCTAGAAAGTTTAAAAGTGAAGTTTATATTTTAGTTTTTTCTCTTTACATGCGATTTTGCATTTCAAAAAGGTGATGTTTATGGCATCTATCAAAGAGTTACCGACACGTTCTACAACCCGATTTGAAAGAATAGGTGCTCACACCCACATTAAGGGTCTAGGCTTAGATGAAAACTTGAAGGCGGTTAAAATCAAGGATGGAATGGTAGGGCAAGAACGCGCTAGAGAAGCCGCTGGTCTCGTTGTTCAGATGATTAGAGAAGGAAAGCTAAGTGGAAAAACTGTTATTTTTGCTGGTCCTCCAGGAACAGGAAAAACAGCTCTCGCTGTAGCAATCTCTAAGGAGCTGGGTGAAAACGTGCCGTTCATCCAGATTAGTGGAAGCGAAATATACAGCAGTGAACGCAAGAAGACAGAGATTCTCATTGGAGCCATAAGAAAATGCTTAGGCGTTGAGATTCACGAGATGCGCAAAGTCTACGAAGGCGAACTCACAAGCATGGACATAAAAACTGCTCCCCATCCCTACAATCCATACCAAAAAGTTCCTGACAGCGTAAAGCTCACGTTGAAGACTCGGGATGAAGAGAAGACCATTGAAGCTGGGGCTCCTATCGCTCAACAAGTCATTCAGCAGAACATATCGGAAGGTTATGTGCTACAAATCGACGCTGAAACTGGACGAGTTGCTAATCTCGGCATAAGTATGGAAAGCGCTAAGGGAAAAACCTATGACATAGACACGAGGAAAAAGATTCCACGTCCTCAAGGAAAAGTGCTCAAAGAAAAAGAGTTTGTTTACACCCCTACCTTAGCAGATATGGACGAAATTAACGCCCGCCAAAGACTAGGAGGCGGAATCTTCTCTATGTTCCTCGGAGGTGCAGAAACCAAAGAGATCGATACTGAAATCCGCACAGCCGTAGATGAAGCAGTCAAGAAAATGGTGGATGAAAAGAGAGCTTTCATTCATCCTGGCGTGTTATTCATTGATGACTCGCACTTGCTAGACTTGGAAGCATTCAGCTTCTTAGGTAGAGCCATCGAAAGTGAGCTCGTGCCCATCATAATATTAGCCACAAATCGCGGTGTTACTACTATCCGTGGTACAGATGTTAAAAGTCCCATGGGCTTCCCTCTAGACCTTGTTGACCGCTCAGTAATCATCGGAACTGAAGATTATGATGCTGCTAGCATTCGCGAAATCTTAAAGATACGATCCAAAGAGGAGAAGATAAACATTAGAGAAGATGCCCTAGAGAAGATTACAGAGGTTGGTGCTAAGACCTCTCTAAGATACTCGGTTCAACTTTTGAGCTTAGCCGCTCAGAACGCCAAAAGTGCTAAACGCAAAGATGTTACAATTAAGGATGTCGAACGAGTCAGCAAGCTTTTCATGGACATCTCTGAAGCCACACAGCACCTCAAGAAATATGAAGAGAAAATGATGTTTCACTGACAGCATACAGCTTTTTTTAAACTAAAAACCAAGTTTTATGGAATATACTGTGCTGTAATGCCGTCGAATCTCACTGTTTTTTGCTCACCAGTTTTCATGTTTTGAAATCCTACTTTATAGATTGGAATGTATATCAAAGCTCGATCTGAAACCTCAAACAACTCTCTTACTATTCGTTTGACTTCTCGAGGTCTTTTAGCTATCTTTGACTTGAGGACCTCTATCTCTTGATCTGAGAGAGGTTGAGTTTCTCCAGATTTCACGTATTTAGCAAGTATCTTTCTTGGATTTTCTTCTTGTGGAGCCGAAGGTACACGTTTTGGCGAAACTTCACGTCCATTAGCGGTTAAGACCAGATACGCCTTGTCTTTATGGGTTATGCGCTCTTCTCCTTCTATCCTTACAGTTTTGTTTTGTCGCAGTTCTTTTGCTTCTTCCGGTTTAAGCGTATGATCCAAGAGAATAATCTCCTGCACATTTTGGTCAATTGGTATTGTATAGTTGCGTCTTCGATAGTAGTCGATTGTGTATTTTCCCTCGACAACAAAATAGGTCACGTAGTCTTTTTCAAAGGAGGTCTGTTGTACTTGGTCAGCTGGTGGCTTTAAAAATCCGTATCTCCGAAAAACTCTGTCTTTAACCTTCTCCGCAGCTAACTTGACTATTGTAGGGTCAACTTGGGTTTTATAGACAATGAGCTTTCTTTCCACAATTTTTTCTGGCATTGGTTGAAGACTGTCGCTCATGATAGGCACCAATTATAAAAACGGATAGCTCTGCATTAATGGTTTATGAATTCACACTCTATAATTTCAGCTTAGATCCTTCATTGATCGGTGTTTTTCTCGAAAAACCTTCAAATTCAGCCTTACTTATTGTTGAAACGAGAAATACTTTAAAACATAGAATTGCGCTTCGGCATCAAAAAAGTGTTCAAAAGAAGCCCTTTTGCAATTTAAGATGAATATTGCGCGACTATCATGGCGTGGGCTTTGTCGTATGGTTCTAAATGCACGCTTTCTTCTACGCGGAATCCACGATTCTGCAAGGTTCTTACTTCTTGCTTATAGATTTGAGTCGGCTCCTTTGTTACGTCTATGCTATGGGCTTTGACGGCTAACATCATCCAGCCTTGGTTCAAAAGAAACATGTCAGCGTTGTCTGCCAAAATCTTGGCTTGCTCTGGCTGAGCTATGTCGCAGTAGATGTTGTCCACTTTGCCAACAATTGTGGAGTAGCGTTCAGGAAACCTTGCATCTGCAAGTATAGGAGACATATTAACTCTAAAAGCGCAAACGTTGTTAACTAGTTCTCTAATGGAACGAGACGCGAACTCCACGCAGAAGACATGTCCCTTTTCGCCAACTATATCGGAAACATGACTTGCAGTTGTTCCAGAAGCAGCACCCAGATACAACACCTTGTCATCTGGTTTAATGGGGATTACCTGCAAGCCTTTCAAAATAGCAGCTGCCATCTTGCTTCTGTAAGGGTCCCACACTCTATATTCTACACCCTTAAATTTGACTAATCGTTCACCATAAACGGTTCTGCCAGCAGCAAGATTCTTTGTGGCTAGTCTTTTGGAGCCATCTTCTAACGTGGCTATGTAAATTGCAGGAAAACCGGGATGCAGCTTAACGTCTATAGCCACGTTTGCTTCTCCTAAACCGTTTCCTCGAAGGCGGCGTCTTCTTGTTGACTGGTGGCTTCTCGTATTTTTTTTGAATCTCTTCAGTTCTGCTTTCAAGATCCGCCTTTAACGAGTCTCCCATGTATTTGCCGCTGAAGGCGTCGGATCGGGCTGCAATAGCTAGCTTTCCAGCCAGCGCTCGAGCCAGTTTTCCTCTTTGCCAATGTTTTGCATCGTGGATGAGTGTGTGTTGAAAGATGATTCCGTGCTTAGGTGGGCGTGTTCCAGTTTTTAACGCTCTGAACAAAGCTTTTTCTGCGCCTAAAACTTGAATTGTGCTTGCAGGCATCTTGGCAAGATTGTTTAGTCCGCCTGAAATGGCTATGAGTCTTGCACCTAAAAGGGAGCCAACCAAGGCTTGAATGTTTGGGGCTACTTCTCCCATTGTCGTGTCAAGGTAACTTTCTAAGGTTTGTCGCGCCTTGTAGAGATCCAATGTGTTTCTGCATATGTCTTGTATCTGGTCAAGGTCGGTTTCTGTGAGGTCGGCGCCCATAGATGATGAGGCTGTTTCAACTATCTGCTTAGCTTTGGTTTTTGGCAGTCCCTCCTTCTGTAGGCTTTCAAAGGTGAAGTTTTTCCTTTGTCCGAGATCTGCAACTAGTCGCGCGTAGGTCTCATGCTTCTCTACGAGACGATTCAGTTCTGGAAAGTGAAGCCCATACCATTCACGTATTCGACTCATAAAGAGATTGATGGTTTTATCAAGATCGTCGATGGTCTGAATTGCTTGAGCCGCAACTAAATCTCGTTTCTCCGCAGCTTTCTTTACGCGTATCTTAGTCAGCCCCGTTGAAACATTGTGGGTTAACTCTCTAAGTTCAGCTTCCTTCTTTACGAATTCCACCTCAAGAGCAATTCTTTCAAGGTTCTCACGTAGCAAATTACCTGCCTCGGAAGGCGTTTCAGCTATCGCCTCTATTTTCAGCTTCTTGCAAGCGTTTCTTGCCAGTTCTGGATTTTCAAAAACAAACTTGTCGTAGCCTTTTGCTTGCAGTTTTTCAACGAGTCTTGCAACTTCGTCGATTACTTGTCCAGTTTCAGTTTTTCCAAGTTTATCTGCGATTTTTTCCGAATCTTTTGGAAATAAAACTTTGTCTAAGAGTTGCTTTTTTTCTCCGAAGGCGAAGACGCCCATTACACACTGCACTATAGTTGCTTTCAGGTTTTTTCCTCCTTTTCGAATGGTCCCAGTGCTGCTTAGCCTTTATCTTAGCAATTGAATAACCTTTTGCTTTTTCAGCTAATTTTTCTTCGAGGTTATCTTCTTGCATGAGACTGTTCTCGAATTTTGGCTATTCTTTTTTTGGAATGTGATTCTTCAACTTGAGGTTTGTGTTCGTTGTATTTCGAATTCATATTGGCGCTTCATAATGCTAATTATCTTCTTAATGGTACAGAACAAAACTTGGTGAAATCCGTTGAGCATGACAACTCAGGTTGAAGAACTTGAAAAGGAAAAGGAGCGACTGAGAAAAATATTGATTTCCGTAGAGGAAGAAGAGCAGTACCTGGGAAACAGACTTAGAGTGATCGAGGAGAAAATAGCGATTCAAGTGTTAAAAGAGAAGATTAAGGCGAGACGTGCGGTTGTGGATCAACTGAAATCCAGATTGTGGGCTCTGGAAAAACGAATGAAAGAGCCACAGAAGGCATCAGCAGCTTCAGAGAGAACGGAAAACCCTCAGAAGAAGACGTCTCCAGAAGTAGTGGTTAAAACGGCTCCTGCTTAGCAGTTAACAACCGGAGTAACCTTAAGGTTTAGCGCGAAAGAGAGCAAGGAATCTATACGAGTTTCTTTTGTAGAGTTTCTGCGATGGACTCCGCCCTATTGTCCAAACTTGCTGCAAAATTTGCTTCTATATAAGGAATAAGCTTAGGCTTCGTCAATGAATTTGCTAGGTTTAGGTATTTCCAGAGGCAACCCTCGTCTCTTGCGAATATCCCCGATAACAGTTTGCGCAATGTTTTCAGGAGCCTTTTCCCAATGGTCAAACTGGGTTTGCCAGAAGGCGTGTCCAGAGGTCGCGGACCTAAGTTCGGCGGCTAAGCCAAAGGTTTCAGCTACTGGAATGTAGCCAGTTATCATTGTTAAGGGACCTTTCTGCTCAGAAGAGACTATTCTTCCTCTTTTTCGCGTGATTATGCTGCTTACTTCACCGACCCACTGGGCTTGAACTGTTACGCCGATCTTATAGATTGGTTCTAGAATTGCTGGTTTGGCTGTTAGAAATGAACCGTATAAACCTCGGCGGGTAGCTGGCATGATCTGGGCTGGTCCACGATGCACAGGGTCTTCGTGCAGTTGAGCGTCTAGGAGTTTGGTTTTTACTCCTCGCATTGGTTCTTGTGCTAAGGGACCGTTTTCTGCGCCCCATCTGAATCCAGAGATGACCATGTCTTTTACTTCGCGCAGATACTGAACCCCTTTTGTCGCGTCAATGAGGATGTTCTTGTGGTCTTCTAATGCCAAGACATTTCTTGCTTCATCGGCTGGCCATCCGGCTTCCTTGTGTAGTATTGCGCCCATCTGTTTGCGGTTCATTTCCTCTGAGATGTCGCCCTTCTCGATCATCTCTAGAACTTTTTCATCCAGCGGTTCCACCTGTATCCAGAATTTGTTGTGTTTGTTTGGGCTTTTGGCCATAGCCACTATGCCTTGTCCTGCAACGCTTTCTCTATATACAACAATGGGTTTTGACGTGATAATTTCGAGGGTTCCGCTTGTGAAGTCTTTGAGAAACTTGCAGGCGATTTCAAGGTGAAGTTCTCCCATGCCGCTGAGAAGATATTCCCCTGTTTCCTTGTTGATTGTGGTTACCAGGTTGGGGTCTTCAATGCCTAAGCGATGCATAGCATCTACTAAGCGAGGCAGATCTCTCGGGTGTTTAGGTTCTATCGCAATTGTTACAACTGGTTCAGAAACATATTTTATGCGTTCAAAAGGCACCATTGCGTCTCTATGAGAGATGTCAATCATAGTTTCTCCAGCTCTGGCAAGGTCAAGTCCAAGCAACGCCGATATGTTTCCTGCACCAATGCGGCTAACAACTTCTCTAAAAGCTCCCATATACATGGAAACCTGTTGAATTCGATAATCCTTTTTGGCACCAATAAGATAAACTTGGGCACCTTCTTCAACTGTTCCTGAAAACAATCGACCTGTAGCAACAAGTCCAGCGTGGGGATCCAACTGTGCCAGTGTTATACACATGACTGTAGGTCCGTTATCGCGACAGTGGAGCATGGCTTGTCCTATTTCAGAGTCTATGTCGCCCCTCCAAACCTTTGGAACCCTGTATTTCTGGGCTTCGACAGGGTTTGGATGATTTTTCACAACCATGTCCAGTATGGCGGTATGGAGAGGAAGGGTTTTCTGAAGTTCTTGCCACCGCTCTTGTTTATAGGCTTCAACAATGTCGCTGAATTTGATTCCTTTAGCTTGGGCTATGTTGACAGTGAAGCCCCATTTGTGGAGGGCAGAACCAAAGGCAACTGTTTCTTTCGTGGCATCTACCTTCCAGTCATCTTTGAATTGGGGTTCTCCATATAATTCAATGAGATTGTTGAAGTCACGGATGATGCGACGAAGCTTCTTTTCAACTTCGTCGGAGCTAAGCTTGAGTTCTCTTATGAGGCGGTCAATCTTGTTAATGAACAGCACGGGCTTAACTCGTTCCGCCAGTGCCTGTCTGGTCACGGTTTCTGTTTGAACCATAACTTCTTCCACGGCGTCAACCACGACAACAGCGCCGTCGATGGCTCTCAGAGCTCGTGTTACTTTGCCTGTGAAATCCACATGTCCAGGTGTGTCGATTAGGTTGATAACGTAAGGTTTGTCTCCCATTTCATGAAGCAAGGAGATGTTCGCCGTTTTTATCGTGATACCTCTTTTCTGCTCTTCTTCCAGATAATCGAGAGCTCGAGCCTCTCCAGCGATTTTTGGCGATAACAATCCAGCTTCGGCTAGTAGAGAATCAGTCATCGTGGTTTTACCATGGTCAATATGCGCAATAATGCCGATGTCACGAATATCCTCTTTCCTACTCATAAGCTTGAGAATGTCACTTGTCTGTCGAAATCTTGGCATGTTTTACTTCCCTGCCAGTGGTGAGCTAGCATGGTAGTTTAAAGTCTAACCTATTAACTTTACGTTATAACCGTCCTCGCACTTCTGTGTGTATAAGACCTTAGCCTAAAAGTCGTACGTGCAACACCTTAACCGCAACCCTTAAGAACCGCCTTACTAAATGAGCATGAAGACTTGAAGTGAGTGTAGAAGAAATGTCAGATAAAGAATCTCCTGAAAGTCAAGAGTTGATGAAGATAGAGAAGTTAACCCCGCGTTCAAGAGGAGTAAACACCATTGTGAAGGTAATCTCCAAAAGCCAAGTGAGGAATGTCACTGGAAGAGACTACACAGTGCACAGAGTTTCAGACGTCTTAGTGGGAGATGAAACAGGATGTGTTTACCTAACGCTTTGGGATGATAGCATTGACAAAGTAAACGAGGAAGCCACATTGCGCATTACTAATGGCTATGTGAACCTCTTCAGAGGAAACATGCGCCTAAATATAGGAAGATACGGCAGCTTCGAACTGCTTGAAGAATCTCCCATAAAGAAAGTGAACACAGAGAACAATTTATCAGATAAACGCTACGAACAAGAACAGCGGTTCCGCAGAAGAAGATACGATGACAGACGAGGATACCAGCGAAGAAGGTACTAACCTATTTAGACTTCTTTCTCCGTCTGGTTCTCTTCTTTTTCGCCCTTTTCTGTTTCTTCTTTTTAGTTTTCTTGGTCATACTCCGATGCCTAGGCATATTGATCCGTTTTCCTTTTGCGACTCCAACTTGTCGTGTAACTCTTAAAGTTTCCTCTTTCTAGCCCTCTTAACTTTTTCGGACCTTCAACTTAAAATGTTAACGTGGCGCTCTCTAAAATCAAACTACGAAGAAAGGGTGGAAAGGAAGAATCATATAGACTACTTTTTGAAGTCTGTTTTCTGTTTAAGTTCGAGATTTGCAAGAAGTTTCCTTACTTCTGCTCTGCACTTCATACATTGTTCCGAAAACTCTTTCTCTGGTAAGGGACCTAGTGAGTCACAGCTGATTTCGCCATTCTTATTTATAGTTAGACAGCAAGGTGGATAGCGTCCAGAGCTGGCTAGTCCTTCCTGTATAATAGTGATTTCAGCGAGTATGTTGCCCATGCGATTTCTTATGTTAGTCACTTGAAAACTTCTCCATGTATTAAAGAGGAAGAGTATGAGATATAGCGTTGATTACGATTCCATATATATATTCGAGACAAGACATATGCAATCGAGATAGCCTGTTCTAACGAAGAAACCAAAGAAGATTTCAGCTTGGGAAATAAATTTTTCAGCAGGTTAAGTGAAAAGCAGCTACGACTCTTCTAGACTGAGAAAGGCGATTATAGGTTTTGTAAGCCTGCCTCGTGTTTTCAATGACAAGTTCAATGTTTTTAGATCTAACGTAGTCTTTGACTTCTTGCGGAACCTTCATGAGTCCAGTGTAGCCAGTGCCAATAACGAGTACGTCAGGTTTAGCCTCAAAAGCCTCCTTCAAATCGTCTAGGCTCAGTTTGTGACCTTCCTTCCTCCACCAACTGTCTTTCACATGATCGGGAAAAATTATGACATCGCTGCTGTATCTACGCCCGTTTATCGTGATTTTACCGAAGGTATAAGATTCAATCAAAGAAGTACGACTCCAAAGTTATTTGGCAATCTTGATCTTTTGAGGTTTTCTAAATTTTTGATCTTAACATTCACTTTCGGTGCACTCTCTCTGGTACATTAGTTGATGTCTCATCGACTTCTTTAAATCTTAACGTATTTGAAAGTTCCTCTAGGAGAGAACCGTTATGAAAAGTGTAGCTGAACACTGCAAGAACCCATGGAACGGAAAATGCACCAGTACCGAAATTCAGCTTTACATCTACTATAGAAATAGACAGCTACCAATCTGTCGAAGATGCTGGAGCCAAATCGCCGAAAAGAACACGGAATGGTGAAAACATCCCGTTTGTTCCAGCGAACATAATTAGAATATATTGACCTGCAAGTTTCTCACATGGTTTTTATAGTAGTTTGTCATGGTGTAGTGGGAAACCAGTCATCCACATTGAGGAGTCAGCATCCATGTACACTGTCGAGACCCAAAACCTGTCAAAAAGCTACGGTAAGGTTCAGGCATTGAAGGGTCTCGATTTCAAGGTAGACCCCGGAGAGATCATGGTCTTGTTGGGACCAAACGGTTCAGGAAAGACCACGTTGCTTCTTATTCTCGCAACGGTTCTGAAACCCTCTGCCGGCTTAGCCCGAGTAGGGGACTACGACGTGACTAAGGAGCCAACTAAGGTTCGCCAGATTCTTGGCATTTCATTTCAAGAAGCAAGAGGATTCTGGAGACACAAACCCGCAGAGATTCTACGTTTCCACGCAGATGTGTGTGGTGTTCCCAAGAATAAACGTGACGATTTAATAGAGACCGTGATGAAAGAGCTGGAGCTTTGGGAAGCACGCAACAAACTGTTCATGCACTTGTCAGGAGGTCAAGCTAAAAGACTAGAGGTATCTAAACTTCTGATACAACGCCCCAAGCTTGCAATTTTTGATGAACCAAGCAGTCAAGTGGATCTGCGAGGCAAACGGAAGATCTGGGAGCAGATACGCAGACTGAGAGAGGAAGGCTCAACTATCTTAATTGCGACAAACGAAGTGAGAGAAGCAGAATACCTAGCTGACAGAGTAACCATCTTAGATCAGGGGAAAAGCGTTGTCTGCGACACAGTCAGAAACTTGAAAGACAAAATTGCAGGAGGCGACATAGTTGAACTCGAGCTGGAACCTGGAAAAAACAGCACAAGACTTCAAGAAGAACTGAAACAGATCCAAGGAACCGTCAGTCTAGTGACAGCTGGCGAAAACCGATTCAAGGCTTATGTTTCAATCGCCGAAGCATGGGTCCCAAAAATGACAAATCTTTGCTTCAAAAGAAAAGCACGTCTCGTGTCAGTGAGGGTAACGGAACCATCTCTCGACGACGTCTTCTTACACTTCACGGGCAAGGCATTGGAGGCTCCAAAAAGTGCGTAACATCATTCGCCTGGTATGGTTCGACTTGAAACATGAACTTAGGCCACCAGTGTGGATAATCATGGAATGGGTGACTTTCACTATTCAACTCGCTATCTATGGAGCCCTAATTTCCCAGCTCGTCTCCGGCGTAAGCAGCTATCAGCAATTTTACGCTGTAGGTTTCGTAGTTATGATGACCTTTGATGTTGCATCTCACACAGGGCGTCACTTTGTGGAACATGCTCACGAAGGACGGTTGCCCTACATGCTTAGCCTTCCAATCTCCCGATCAAAACTGTTTTTTTCAATAGCTCTGCAAGGTGGAGTTGAACTTGCTCTGTTGATCTCAGTTCCCTTGGCTATTACCTTGGCGCTCATTGGGAATCTCACAGTAATCTCGGTAGTAGCTGCCATAGCTACTCTCTTTTGTCTCGGCTTCGGAGTTGCAGGGGTAATGTTAGGCTTATCTTTCATAGCCTTCAAATCGGCAGACTTGTACACAGCAATCACCGTAGGCTTAAGCAGTATCATAATCCGCTTCAGCACTGTACTTTACCCCTTCATATTTCTGCCACCAGGCTATGCTGCGGCTGCCTTTTTCAGTCCCTTAACCTATGGAGCGGACTTGGTGCGCCTCTTCTTGGGATTTGACCCTAGCATACTCTTGAACCCCGTCTACTCTGTGGCTGTCCTCACCGCTCTAGCAGTCAGCACCCTAGCCTTGGGTGTGTTGCTTCTTCAACGTTTGGTAGAGGGTGTGAAGAGCGCATGAAAGAACTGGTACGAATATTGAGGCTGGCTGGTAACGACTTCTCCTACTTTTTCAGAACCAAATGGCTCATGGCAATTCTCCTAAGCCTAAACCTTTCAGACATGCTCGTTGTTGCTCTAGTTTATGGAAAACTAATGACCTTCGACTACTTTCAGTTCTTTGTTCCAGGTGTCGTGATTATGGGTCTCTTCGTAGCGGCTTTAGACACTGGGAGACGCATATGGCTGGCAATCCGTGAAGGTGTGATTCACTATTATCTGTCCTTGCCGATCAGCACTGAAGGCATTGTGGCTGCTTACCTGCTGGCTGGAGGACTCGCCGCTTTAGTGTACTCTAGTTCGCTTCTGTTAATCGCTCTCATTGTCCTTCCTGCACATGCCATTTGGAACACTTTCGTCTTTTTACCCTTCCTTTTCGTTCTTGCCATGGGGTTAGCAGGCATTGCTGCTGCCCTTGCTGCATTGGCTTCGACTCATGGAGAGTTCTTCTTCGCTTATCAGCAGATCGTGCAAGTTGTGTTGATGACTTTAAGCACTGTGTTTTATCCTATGGACATTGTCAGGCAATATCTTCCACAAGTTCTGGTAAGCGTTGTTTCAGTTAATCCCCTAAGCCTCGCTGCAGAAGCTATGCGCAAATACACCTTTGCTGGATCCCCAATTGAACCTTGGTCTTTGTTGCCCCTCCTACTAACAAGCATTCCATTAGCCTTCGTAGGGGCTTTCACCTACCTAGCAGCACTACGCGCTATCCAAGTTAAAGGAAAACTATAATATCATTCATAGCCAGCGAATCAAATCTGGTACGCTGTTCAACATGAAAAGACGCTGAATTATTGTTGCCTAACATAAATCATAAAGGCTATGTTCTGTCAACTCGTAAGAAGAATGTCTAAAACAGCAAAGAAGGCTTCCCGTGTTGAACCTTAAGATTGAGAATGCAACAGTTGTTACAATGAGCCCTAAAGGAACAATGCACAACGCAACCGTCATAGTTGAAAACGGACGTATCGCAGAATTAGACAAAGACTCTAGGCTGAATCGCAGATTCCCTAGATACGAGAAAATCGATGCAAGGGGCAAAGTTGTAATTCCAGGGCTTGTAAACACTCATCAACACATCGCTATGAGCCTCCTCCGAGGCTACGCAGACGACATTCCTTTACAAGAATGGCTGGAAAACCGAATTTGGCCCCTTGAAAAACACATGACCGGCGAAGACATCTATACAGGTGCTCTTTTAACAGCAGTTGAAGCCCTCATGGGCGGCACAACCACAATCAACACCATGTACCATTTTAAAGAAGAAGGCAACGAAGCCCAAGCCTTGAATAAAGTGGGCCTCAGAGGCATAGTAGGCCACGTCTGCTTCTCTTGGAGAAAAGATGAAGACAGAAGGGCGTTGTGGAGCCTGGCAAAGAACTGGCATAATAAAGCCGAAGGTCTCTTAAGGGTCAGTGTGGATCCTCATGCTCCTTACACGGTTGATCCAGAATACATGAGGGAACTGAGGGAAATCACTAAAGAGTTGAACGAAAAATATGGCGCTTCTCAGGCTCCAATAATGTGGCACACACACATTGCCGAAACCAGCGACGAACCAGACAAGATCAATAGAGAGTTCAAAGTTTCCGTCAAAGGAGGAGTTGTAGAGTATTTAGATTCTTTAAGCGTGCTCCAAAATGATGTCTTAGCGGCTCACTGCGTTTCTCTCACTCCTAAAGATATACAAATTCTCAAGCAAAGAAACGTTAAGGTTTCCCACAATCCAATCTCTAATCTAAAGTTAGGTTCAGGCATCAGCCCAGTTCCAGACCTGTTGAAGGCAGGAGTCACAGTGTCACTAGGGACAGATAGCCCTTGCTCCAACAACAGTGCAGACATGTTTGAAGTCACGAAGACAACTGCGTTGTTACACAAAGGCGTCAAAAAAGAGCCAACCTTTTTGTCAGCTGAGCAAGTGTTGCGGATGGCTACAATTGAGGGTGCAAAGGCGCTTTTATGGGAAAAAGAGATAGGCTCAATCGAAGTTGGCAAAGACGCTGACTTGGTAATTGTTGATTTTAAGAAGCCTCATCTGCAACCTCTTTTCAACGAAGTGAGTCATCTCGTTTACTCAGCTAAAGCATCAGATGTAGATACGGTCTTGGTTAAGGGCAAAATCCTCATGGAAAACCGCAAGATAACAGCTGTAAATGTTAAGAAAATTTTAGACCTTGCAGAAAGAGCCAGACAAAGGCTTCTAGTGAAACTGCAAAATGAAAAGTAACTCACTTATTTAACACAACAATCTTCAAGCATTTCTTGGTTTTCGCAGCTGTTTGAAACGCCTCCGCAGCACGGCTTAACGGGAAACGATGAGTTATCAAGTCATTTGCAGGGATTCTCCCAGAACTAATCAACTGCAAAGCTATCCTAGTTTCCACATGTGACGTAGAATAAGACGGAATCACAGAGATTTCAGAAAAGAACAGACGATGAGGACTAATGCGAGAATATTCCTCTGGCTTAGTAGGTGCGAAAAGACACAAGGTTCCGCCTCTTCGACAAATCTTCATGCCATCAGTCAGCGCCTCCTTCACAGGAGCCGTAGCAATAACTACATCCGCGCCTCTTCCATCAGTGGCGCCCATAACAGCTTCGCTGAGATTTTCCTGTTTAGAATGCACCGTCACGTCGGCTCCAAATTTCTCAGCCATCTTAAGCCTGAAATCAATTAAGTCGCTGACAATAACTTTGCTTGCCCCTGCCATTCGCGCAAGTAGAAGGTGAAGGATTCCTGAGGGTCCGGCACCTATTATGGCGATTATGTCTCCGGTTTGTATGTTAAGTTTATTTTGAGCGCGAATGCAACAAGCGGTTGGCTCGATTAGGGTTGCTTCTTCAAAGGAAATGGTGCTTGGGATCTTAAATGTGTCTATCTGTAAGTTTTCTGCTGGAACCTTGAAGTATTCCGCGACCCCTCCGGGATGGATATGAGTGCGCCTAAATTGTTGGCACATGGTGTAGTCGCCGTGAATACAGAAGTGGCAGGTTAAACAGGCAACATGGTGATGCACGAAAACGCGGTCTTTTAACTCAAAATTTTTAACGTTTCGTCCAGTTTCTGCCACCACGCCTGTGGGTTCGTGTCCGAGAACCAGGGGCGCTCGGCTTCTGAGATACCAGTCCATGAGGTCTGAACCGCAGATTCCGCAGGCGTTCATATTCACAAGGATTTCGTCTGGCCCAGGCTTAGGTTGAGGCATGTCTTCTACGCGTATGTCGTCAAGATTGTAATAGACGGCAGCTTTCATTTTGATTCAATGCTGTTTTAGAAGATACATAACTTAAGATTTACCTTTTCTGGGCGATGAGTTTTAACTTTTGAGGAAAAGAGGCGCCTCTACTCAACCAATATGAGTATTCATTGAAATAAACGCGGAAACATATAAGAATCGCAAAATCTCTATTATCATGAGTTACCTTGGAGATTCCACGTCATCCGAAATTTAATCGCGGATTCTTTCATAAGCATAAAGATTGAAGTGGCAGAGATATGATGATGCGAAATGGGTAGAAAACTTGTATTTGCAATGACTTTAATGATTTTTTCTCTCATAGGCATTTTAGTTGTATCCATTAGAGTTCAAAAGGTGAAAGGACTCGGAACCATCACCATCAAGGCTGATGGAAGTATTGACCCTCCAACAGCGAACATTACCAGTTCGGATAATATCACCTATAACTTCACCGATAACAACTACGGCGAGATCGTAGTGAAGAGAAGCAATATAATAATTGATGGCGCCGGATATGTTGCTCAAGGCAATGGAACGGGAATAGGCTTCAGCTTACAAAGCATAAGCAATGTGACGATCAAAAATACAAACATCAAAAGCTTTACATTTGGCATTCACCTCAGCTCGTCTTCTAACTGCAAAATCTTTAGAAATAATATAACGAACAATAATTTTTGTGTCGGGCTTTTCTCGTCGTCCAATAGCATTCTATCTGAAAACGTGATGAATGGCAGTAAATTCAACTTATTCTTTCAAGGGGTTGCACTTAGTCATTTTACGCACTCGATCGACGTTTCAAACCTTGTAGACGGGAAGCCTGTCTACTATCTTGTAAACCAGAAAGACCTCTTGATAAACTCTGTAACGCATTCACAAGTCGGGTATTTTGGGCTTATAAATAGTGTCAACGTAACGGTTGAAGATTTAGCCCTAACAGACAACTGGCAAGGAATTCTAGTCGCGTATACAAACAATTCAAGAATAATCGGCAACAACATGGCAAACAATTTCTATGGAGTCTGGTTTCACTCATCTTTTGGCAACACGATTTCTGGAAATAATATAACGAACAACGATAATGGCGTTGGGTTCTTCTCTTCTTCCAACAACAGTCTATACGGAAACAACATAACAAATAATGTTAACAATGGTCTCAAACTCGACTCCTCTTCAAACAACACGTTCTCAGAAAACACTATAACTAAAAATAAAATAGGCTTTGAGTTCAATAGTTCTTCAAGCAACAGCATATCTGGAAACAACATAACCGCAAATAGTTTCTACGGAATCGAGCTTTTTGATTCTTCCAATTATAATAGCATCTTTGGCAATAACATCACTGCAAGCAACTTTGAAGGCATCAATCTTTTCAATTCTTCAAATAATAGCATTTTTTGGAATAACATAACGACGAATAACCTCGATGGTATCCTGCTCGCGGAGTCTTCGAACTACAATGACATTTTTGAAAACCACATAGCAAACAATGGAATTGGCATCTATCTTGATTTTTCTTCGAACTATAACCGCATATTTCAAAACGGCATAAAAAACAACAGCTTAGGCATCGAGCTGGGCGAGTCTTCAAACAACAAATTTTTTCATAACAGTTTTATTGACAACACAATACAAGTAGAGATTTTCACACCTGGCTACGCTAACATTTGGGACGATGGTTATCCTTTTGGCGGCAACTATTGGAGCGATCTCTCTCTTGTTGACTCAAATCGTGACGGCATAGGCGACACTGAGTACGCAATTGACAATAACAATACAGATAACTATCCATTGATGGGCATGTTTTCCCGTTTCAACACCTCTGCAGGGTATAACGTCGATGTTGTCTCCAACTCAACTATAGCGGATTTTGAACATTTCGAGTCTAACAGCACATTCAGGATGTACGTCTCCAATGCCTCTTCAAATCAATCATTCGGATTCATTAGAATGCGCATTCCAAAAGCTTTGATGTTTCCTCCATACACGGTTACAATTGATGATGGAATTATGGAGGTCCTTTACTTCAACGACACTTTATATGACACTGACACTCACAGATGGATATACTTTGCTTATGAACATTCAACACATAAGATAGTAGTGCAAGGTTTTCCACCAGATTTCACCCCTCCAAGTATCTCGATTCTGTCTCCAGAAAATAAGACATACAATGTAAATGACGTTTTCCTGAATTTCACTGTAAATGAACCAACCTCTTGGATGGGCTACAGCTTAGACGGACAAGCGAATGTGACCATCACTAGAAATACAACCCTATCTGGATTGACCAACGGATTGCACAGTGTAATAGTTTATGCCAACGACACTGCGGGGAACACTGGGGCTTCTGAAATAATCTATTTTAGTATCGATATCCAACAACCAGAGCCTGGAATGCGGGGCTTGCCAACATTTGAATGGCTGGTCATAGTCATAATAATTGGCATTGTTGGAGCTACCGGATTCGCCCTATACAAGATTTCCAAACAAGATGAAGAAAGTAAAGAATCCCTTTCTGCTCATTCAATACAAGTGTCCAAAAACTTAAGAATGTTAAATATTCACTTCACTTCATGAAATATGACAATCTAACTCTGGCTGGAGCGCTTCTATTCATCGGTAGTGTTCAATGTCTTCTAGGAATGCTAATAGCCGAATCATTTTATCCAGGTTACAGTGTCTCAGAAAATTACATAAGCGACCTAGGCGTCGGCACCACTGCCATCATTTTCAACACGTCAGTGTTTCTGTTTGGCGCATGTGCAGTAGCTTGTGCCTACTTCATTTATCATGCGTTCGGTTCTAAGCTTCTTTCAATGCTCTTAACCTTAACAGGTATCGGTGCCATGGGTGTGGGATTGTTCCCAGAAAATTTTGGAGTGATACACGGCATCGCTTCCCTTATTACCTTTCTGTTCGGGAGTCTGTCTGTTCTCATGTCTTATAGACTGTTGAAATCGCCTTCTTCATACCTTTCTATTCTATTGGGAGCAATGTCGCTGGTGGCACTTGTTCTCTTCGGTTCTGGCACTTATCTGGGTTTAGGCAGAGGTGGAATGGAACGCATGATTGCTTATCCTGCTCTGCTTTGGGGAGTAGGCTTCGGCGGTTATCTCATGAATTCTTCCAATGAGAAAGGTGCATTTGAAAAATCATAGTTGATCTTTCAATCATGCTCTTCTATCTCTTAACTTCGCAAAAAACAAGCCCATTCCCAAGAAAACCAGGAGAGAGGAAACAAGGAAGGCGTTTATGTATGCATCACGAGCTGGAATCTTGAGTACTTCCGTCTGAAAATCAGCGAAGGGTCCGCCTATTAGAAAGCCTGCTGGTCCCCAGCTGAGCGCCATTACCGTGTTGTAACGGCTGAGAAGTCGTCCTCGTTTGTGTTCTGGAATTATGTCGCCTGCAAGGGTGAATCCGACAGTTTGAATTGTCATGAAAGCAAGACCGTTTAATCCATATATTATCGCCATTATAGCGGCGTCTGGAACGAATTTGTAGAGAAGGGGGATAACAGCTGAAAGAATTAGTCCAGCCAAGATAACGTCGACTCTTCCTATTCTGTCAGAAAGTTTTCCAAGAGCCACGCTGGCAATCATTCCGCCGATGGTCCACGCAGCAACTATTAGGCTTATTTCGACATCGCTTGCAGCCAAACCGTTTTCCAACTGCAAGAAAAACAGAAATATCTGGTTGATGGATGCTGCGCCTAAGACCACAATGATTAGAGAAACTAGGAACCAAGAGAACCTTTTTTCGTTGGAAAATTCACTCCTCCTTCTCTGGGCTGGAAGGGGCTCAGCTTTCTCCTTTTCTTCACGTGAAATCGAAGCCTGCCGTTTCTGCGTTTTAATTGATTTAGAAGCCTGCCACATTATGGCGGCACCAATTAGAAGCATGGTGACAACTACGTAGAAGATTGTTCCCTCTTTGAAACCGGCGCCTTCGCGGTAAAGAAAACCAGCGATTAACACTCCAGTCATTCGTCCGACAGAGGCTAGAAAGTTGAAGGCGCCAATGAGTCCGCCTCTAGTCTTTGGAGTTGTTACGTCTGTAATTAGAGCTGCCCAGCCGACGTCTGACATGGACCAAAAGAATTCCAGTAGCGAAAGTCCAATAATGACAGCTAGCCCTGTGTCAAAGCTTCTTCCTGCTTCTAGCAGAGATTTGTGAACAAGAAAAACGATGATGTAGGCGAATCCAGCGATTAGCTCTCCGGTAACAACCAGTTTTGCTCTCAGTTGATAGCGATCTGAGATTCTTCCCCAGAGTAGGTTTTGTCCAGCGGCTGACGTCAGCATTGTGAACGTTCCAAGCCCAGCTGTTAAGGTAACTCTTCTCAAGAGCGAAAACAGGTAAATATACATGAAAGAATAGAATATGCCCCGTCTCATGAAGGATAGAAACTGAAAAGACCCTAAACCGAAGAACGCACTTTTTCCTAATGCACTTTCCCAGATGCCTTTCATTGGCTTCTCAGCCTTGATAGACCAACATAAAGCAGCATTGGACTCTAAAGGATTTCTTCACCAGTCATTTATATAACAAATGCAAGAGAGAAATGTCAATGGACGTGTTCTACCAGTTTTTGGTTTCGTATTTGTTTTCTATCCACGTGTTGCCAGTGCCTGTTCCGTCCCAGTACAAGTCAAACTCATTGTTGCGCAGAACGATGTTCTCCTTGATGGTGTTCTTGGAAGCGTGGTATCCAACCAATATTCCGAAGTGGGCATTTCTCAGAACTATGTTTCCCTCCACCAAGTTTTCATCTGAAAGGCCGATGCTGATTCCGTATGCATTGCACACAATGATGTTTCCTTTGACAGTGTTACAGCCTGCCCAAACAATGACGATGCCAGTTCTGCTGTTGTTTATGACTAGGTTTTCCATGACAGAGTTGTAAACCGATTCAATAAGGTGGATTCCAACATATTCATTTTTCGTGATAAGGTTACGACTGATATCATTGTTGTCTGAACGTTCGAGGAGGATGCCACCGCCAAGATTATTTCTGATAATATTCTTTTGGATAGTGTTGTAGCCAGCCAACCACAGGGAAATGCCTGGAGAAAGATGGTTGGCTATGATGTTCTGTTCAACCCTGTTGAAAGCGCCATGAATGATAATGCCGGTGCCAGAATTGTTTATGACTATGTTGTTTCTGATGACGTTACCGTCGCTATCTGCTTCGATGCCGTGGTAGTTCTCGGTGAAAAAATTTTTCTCCACTGTGCAACTATCTGAGGCGGAAGGCAAGTAAATTCCTGCGTAACCCCCGTTGACTATCGTGAATCCTTTATTGTTACTTTGCTTGACGTCACGTGGAATACGCCCATCCTTCTCTGAAGTCCATCAACAGTCACTTTTCCATCTGCTATCAAAGTTAGCGGCTTGGTCACGTTGATCCGTCCTTCAGCGTAATATCCTCTTGAAACCACAATGGTGTCTCCAGGACTCGCCGCGTCAACTGCCTCCTGTATGCTCAGATAGTCACGGGGCACTCTAATAACATCAGAATCTGCTTCCACAGGAAACAAAGAAAATGTTACAACCGAAAGAAACAGTATAACCAGTACAGATGCCTTAAAGTGCATTCTCCGATTCTCCCCCAGTTAATAACCTAGAAAACCCGCTATTAATCTATTCCTATGCACCTTTTTTGCATACACGCATCTGCAAATCTAACTCACATTATATTTAAATTGCTCTAGAATCATTCAGATAATTGGTGTTGAGGGGCTAATTGAAAAGGCGGATACTCTTTCCCTTCTCAGCCATCGTAGGCTTAGACAAGCTTAAGCTAGCCGTTTTAATAAACGCAATTAACCCCAAAATAGGCGGAGTGTTAATTCGGGGTCCAAAAGGTTCAGGCAAAACAACAATTGTACGCGCTTTAGCTGACATCTTACCCGAACTTGCTGTTGTCAAAGACTGCCCTTTCAAATGTAGCCCCAACGACCCTTCAAACATGTGCCCCACCTGTAGCGAACGTTACCATAAGGGCAAAAATCTGCCCACTGAAAAGCGAAAGATGACGGTTGTTAACTTGCCTTTAGGTGCTACAGAAGACCGAGTTGTAGGCAGCCTAGATGTGGAAAAGGCTATCAAATTAGGAATTGAAGCCTTAGAGCCAGGCATCTTAGCAGAGGCTAACCAAAACATTTTGTATGTCGACGAAATCAACTTACTGCCCGATCATATCGCTGATGACTTGCTAGACGCAGCTGCAACTGGCTGGAATGTTGTAGAACGCGAAGGAATATCTGTCAGCCACCCTTCCAGATTTATCTTCATCGGAACCATGAATCCAGAAGAAGGAGAACTTCGACCCCAACTTCTAGACCGTTTCCCTCTCTCTGTGAGTGTGGGAAGAATAAATTCGATTAAAGAAAGAATGGAGGTAGTGAAAAGAAATCTCGAATTTGAAAGGAACCCTGAGAGTTTCTTAAAAATATACGCTCCTACTCAAAAGGAGCTAGAAAGCAAAATTCTCCAAGCCAGAAATATTCTGTCGAAAGTGGAGATAGCGGAGAAGCTGCTTGAAGCGATATGCAAGGCTTGTTTAGATCTCAAAGTTGACGGTATGAGACCCGACATTGTCCTCAGCAAAACAGCGCAGACACTGGCAGCGTTTGAGGATAGAACATCGGTCTCTCTAAATGATGTTCTAGTAGCCTCTGAACTTGCTCTGAGCCATAGGACAAGAGAGGGAGGATTCTTAGAGCCAGCTACAAAAGATGAAATTAAAAAGGTCTTCATGGCAGCTATCAAAGAGGTGCAATACATACCTGCCGAAGCAATACAAAAAGTCGAAGAACAGAAGGAAAAGGCAAAAGGCAAAGAGTCTCCGAGATGGGTTAAGGCTGTCTTCAAAGAGGTCGGAGATGCAAGCGAAAAAGAGGAAGAGCAATTCAGAAAATTACTTTACAAACGCCGCATATGGAGGCTCCTTAATAGACTCCAATTCACACTTAACACTCACATATTTGGACTTACAAAGAGACTGAAACGCGCGATTGAGGAAGCGCCCATTGTAGACAGCGTCGTCAAGGGAAGAACCAAAGCTAAAGGGTATAAGGGAGAAAAAATTCCAGAAAAGAAAGAACCCAAGCAATTTTCCTTCACAACAGAACAGCGCGATGAGACTTCTGAAGAGCCGAAGCTTGGTATAGCAAGAATACCTGAAGAGAAGATGAAAGGAATTCCAACAGTTAGCTCCGCGGTTAAATCTTCAGATATGATTACAGGTATCTCCATATTCACTAAGATTAAGAAAACCGCTCTCGCTCCGTTTAAATTTTCTTTTGAAGTGAAGGCTTCAACCAAAAAAAAGATTAGCAGTCAAGCTGGCAAGAGAGCTGAAACCATAACGACACTGCATCGTGGACGACCCCGCGGCTGGAGTTTTCCCAAAGGTAAACCCAGAGACATACATCTTCCAGCCACCATCAGAGCAGCAGCATTAAGGCAGAAATACCGGAAAAAGCCTCTAGAAACCGCGCTTAAGATAAGTGTTAAGGATGTGCGAGAGAAACTACGTCTATACAAGGCACCGATGACTCTAGTTTTTGTTATAGACCTAAGCGGCTCAATGATGCTGAATATTGAATCCGTAAAGAATGCTTTGCTGCAACTTCACAGAGACGCCTATCGCTATAGAGACAGAGCAGGCATAGTAGCCCTAAAAGACACAGGCGCAGTCGTTGTTCAACATCCAACAACAAATCTAAGAGTTGTAGCAAACAAGTTGATAGGACTAAAAATCAGCGGCTTTACACCTTTAGCTGCTGGAATGCTCAAGGCTTCAGAAGTCTTGAAAGAGGCAAAACGAAGAAACAGATCGACAATACCTGTCATGGTCATAATAACCGATGGCAGCGCAAATGTACCCTTACTGAGAAGTCTAGAAACAAGTGAAATACGCAGCTTTGATGAAATCGGCATCATCACCCGAGAGTTCGAAGAATTAGCTGTAAAAGACGTAATCTCGGTTTCAAAAATGATTCAGAAAGAGGGAGTTTACACTGTAGTTGTGAACACAAATCCCAACTTTTATGGCAGAGAAACCTACGGGTTTTCCGTAACCCAGCAGATAGCCACAATCACTAAAGGCAGTCTACATGTGGTTGGAAGACTTGCGAGTAAGGATGAACTCACCGAAAGAATCTTTGAAAAGATAGCTGAAGACCAGAGATTGATAGCATACAAGATACGAAATCCCCAGCTTCCCACAAGAGTCTAGCCACAATCTTTGGCAACTGTCTACACTATAAATTTTTAAATCGTGCAAAGAAAACTATGAGTGATTATAATGACTAAACAAAAGATTGTTATTTGGATGGGCTCATCCAGCGATATTCCCTTTGCACACCGCATTGAAGACTTTGTTAAAGAAGAAAGATTTTCCGTGAAATGTGAATACCGCATCTCTTCAGCGCACAAAACTCCAGAAAAGCTGCTGAAGGAACTGAAAGTTTACGAGCAATCTGGCGACAATATTGTCTATGTTACTGTTGCTGGCTTGTCCGATGCTCTTTCTGGAGTCGTCGCTGGTAATTCCAATTATCCAGTTATTGCTTGTTCTCCAGATGCTGAAAAACACGGGTGGTCAAAGGTTTTCTCTTCTGTAATGACCCCGAAAGGCGTAACAGTCTCTTATATAGTAGAACCAGAAAACGCTGCTTTAATGGCTGTAAAAATTCTTGCTCTGTCAAATCCTTCGCTTCGCAAGGAAATCGAAAAGTTCATGCAAAAAATGAGAAAGACTGTTGAAAATGCAGATGAAGAATTGAGGAAAAAAGAGGTTTATGAGCTCCACAGAGAACACTTTGAGGCAGAATAATGCACTGCGAGATTATTTTGGAAACAAATCTTCCCTATGCGTTATTTAAGAGAGGGAAAGTACGAGATGTCTACGACCTGAAAGACAGACTTCTAATCGTCTCAACCGACAGAATTTCAGCCTTTGATGTAGTGTTGCCAAACGGTGTTCCCTGCAAAGGCGAAGCCCTCAACAGACTTTCTAACTACTGGTTTAAGGAAACAGAAGATATCGTCCAAAATCACATACTCGAAGTTATGGATCCAAGAATGGTTCTTGTAAAGAAAGCTAACCCTATAGACATCGAATTTGTAGTGAGAGGCTACCTATACGGCTCCTTATGGAAGAAATACGCTAATGGAAAAGCATCAGATATTCCATCGGGCTTAAGAGAGGCTGAGCGCCTTCCAAATCCTATTCTTACACCTACCACTAAGGCTGAAGTAGGCCATGATGTTGACATTGAAAGAAAAGAGGTTATCAAAAAAGTTGGAAAAACTGTAGCTGAAGAGATTGACGAAGTTTGCCTAAAAATCTACGAAAAAGCTTCTAGAAAAGCGGAAGCCAACGGAATAATCATTGCTGACACAAAACTAGAGTTCGGCTTCTGCGATGACGAGTTAATTCTCATTGATGAACTGCTTACGCCTGATTCGTCCCGTTTTTGGCCTGTTGAAAAGTATAAAATCGGTGGAAGTCAGTTCAGTTTTGACAAACAATACGTCAGAGATTACTTAGAAAGTATAAAATGGAACAAGAAGCCGCCAGCGCCAAACCTGCCCGAACGCATTATTCTTGAAACATCTAAAAAATACGTTGAAGCTTATGAGCGGTTAACTGGCAGAAAGTTTTGATTTATAAGTGTCAAAAACTTCTAAATAGAAAGTGTTAAATTTTCTATTAATTGTCTAAGAAATGGTGAAACATCATGGGTATTGCGAGAGAAGAGATGCAGAAAATAGTTAAGTCGTTTAAAGAGCCGATAGGTCTCAATTTAGGCTCTCATTCTGCTCTTGATGCTTGGCAAGGACAAAGAAACTATGGGTTAAGAAGCATAATCTATACAACACGTGCAAGAGCCCGTATCTACCTGCAGAATCCTATGGTTGGAAAACCAGGAGAAACCGTAGAAGAGATGCCGAGGCAAGTTAAAGAAGAAATAATCGTGGTTAACGACCCGAAGGATATCAAGAAAGATGGGAAATGGAGAAGCGCCATACTGGTTCTCGACGAATATCGAGATATAGTAAAGTATGTTGACGATCTAGTCAATCTTGAATGCCTACAAATTACAAACAGAGCCTTTTCCGTCTACGTAGGTGGAGATGAATACTGCAGTGTAATAGAAAACCGTTTTGCAGTTCCCATTATGGGCTCAAGAAGAGCGTTGAAAATCGAGAACAGAGGAGAGATTGAAAAAGATTACTACTGGTTTGCCGAAAAAGCTGGAATCCCCTTCCCAAAATCTTACAAGTATGAGATTCACTCTAGCGGAATCAGATTCAAAGAGCCAATAGACGAACCCATGCTTCTCAAAGCAGAGCACGCCCACCGCGCCTTCGAAAGAGAATTCATTTTTGCTGCTGATTCCAGCGACCTTGAAGAGAAGGTGCAACGAGAGATGGAAGCTGGAACCCTCACAAGAGAAAGCCTAGAATACGCTCGAGTGGAACAGATCGTTTTAGGTCCTCATGCTAACTTCAACTTCTTCTTCTCTCCCCTTGACGCCAAGGAAGAATGGGGAGACGTAGACGATTGGTATGTAAAACTGTACAACGTAAGCCTTGAAGAAGCCCGAACCTGCTTAGCAAACCAGTTCCTGTCAATCGATGAACGAAGAGAAACCATACTAGACGGCGTAAAAAGAATGCCCATAGACATCCAACAAAAAATCAAGAAGGTTCCCTCCTTCGAGGTTTCCGCTCATCTGATGATGAGCCTACGCGAATCCTTGCTAAAAGATGTACATCGTTATGCAGATGCCTTCCTCTTAGCGCTGAAGAAGTACGCGTCTCCAGGGATTATTGGCGCTTGGTGTTTGCAGACATTGATTACTTGGGATAGAATCTCCAAGTATGAGTTGCAGCCTAAAGCCAAGTTTGACTTCACTGGCGGAGCCGACCCGAAAACTGCCATGGACTATGGCTTGTACGATGTGCCAGAAGGACAAGAACCCTACATGCACATTCCAGTTACGCAGGACTTGGCCTTACGACATGGCGGTGGAACCAACGTACACATGGGTGTGGGTTCGCAATATGCCAACGCTAAGTATCAGAAGCCCATGAGCATGGGAGACAGAATCGCCTTGGAAATCAGACGTGCCTGGAAAAGGAAGCAGCTTGAAGAGATCGTAACATAAAATGTGTACATGTTCAAGTTTTAGGTGGAATTGGTGCCAGAGAGTTTCACCTACGCCGAAGCTGGCGTGGACAGAAAACTAAGAGCAAGATCAAAGGTTGCACTTAAAGCTCTGAAACAAACTTACAGGCACAGTCGCTACGGAAAAGTGATCCATCTACCCTACGGCAACATCTTTCCAGTAAACGACAGATACTTAGACCTAGTCATTGAAGGCGTCGGAACCAAGGTTCTCATAGCCCAGTTGGCAAACAAATACGACACAATAGGAATAGACGGCATAGCCTTAGCGGTAAATGACGTCATACGATCAGGAGCTAGACCCATAGCCATCGCGGACAACATACATGCCCATGTTTCTGACCCAACGCTTGTGGCTGAGTGGATGAAGGGAATAGTAAAAGGCGCAGAGGAAGCCGGTTGCGTAGTGCCAAGTGGAGAAATCGGCGACGTAGCAGAGATAATAAAAGGGCTTTCCGCAGGCAAAGGTTTCGACATGGTCTTTGCATGTGTTGGAGAATTAGACAAAAGCGATATAATTTTTGGAAACAACATCAAGCCAGAAGATGTCGTTATTGGTTTGAGAAGTTCAGGCATCCACAGTAATGGAATAACCCTTGCAAGAAAAATTTTATTTAAGCAGTGGGGCGGCAAATACGAGCCTTTTGATGTTCCTGAAGAATTCGATAGAGAACTTGTCTACGAAGTTCTGGAGCCAATGAAAATCTATGTAAAACCCTTTCTGGATGCCGCTGAAAAGTATGAGATTAAAGGGGCAGTGCACATCACTGGAGACGCATACCTGAAATTCGACAAACTAATGCAATTTTCCAAAGGAATAGGCTTCGAATTCGACAACTTCAAGCCTCAACCAATATTCAATCTAATTCAAAAAGTTGCTTCTCAAGTCAAGGCTCCAATCACAGATGAAGAAATGTTGAAAACCTTCAACTTTGGATGGGGCTTCGCAGTCATTGCGAGTAAAGACGACCAAGACGCGGTTATAGACAGTTTTGAAAAGAATAAGCTGCAAGCTGAAAAGATAGGAAAAGCAACAAGTGCAAAAAGAATTGTCGCTTTATACAACGGAAAGAAATTTTTGCTCAGATGATTTTGTAAGCATAATAAAGTAAAAATTTACTGATTCATGTCATAAATATTGATATATTTGTATCTACAGATTTGCAATTATGTACGACTGCCTAAAAGAAGAGTGCGGAGTCTTCGGCGCACAAGATTACAGAAAAGGCTCTATTTTTCCCTATATCTACTGGGGTCTCCGCGCTCAGAATCATCGAGGCCACCAGTCCCATGGAATCATCACATTTAACGGAGACTTCCACAAATACAAGGCTTTAGACTTGGTTCCAAAGATAAAAAAGGAAGATATTCAAAATTGGCTTAGTCGACTTCCAGGATCCGATGGCATAGGAAACATCCGCTACACAACTTCAGGCGGAACCGATGAACAATCCTTGATTAAAGGCACTCAACCATATCTGATAGAGACAAAAGAAGCTAGATTAGCTGTGTCCTTCAACGGTAACATAGTTAATCACTTCAAACTGCACAGCCAATTGAAGGAAACTTTTCCTCAGTCTTGCTATGAATGTGATGTAGAACTGATCGGAAGAAAGCTAGTTACCGAACTAGCTAGAACGAAAGACTTACCCTCATCTGTGAAGAGCTGCATGAAGGAGATTGAAGGAGCCTTCTCAGTTGTAGGTTTAGCAAAAAACGGTGAGATGTTCGCTTTTAAAGATCCTTATGGAATCAAACCTCTTTGTTGTGGTCACAGTCCAGAGGGCACAATTCGCGCTGTTTCCTCCGAAACTGTGGGTCTCAACATCAATGCCCTTGACTATGACTTCGAGCTGGAGCCTGGAGAATTCGTAATGGCTTCGAAAGACAATCTCATTCGGGAGCAGCTTGTTCCGTGCAGAAGAAGGGCGCTTTGTGCCTTCGAGTTTGCATATTTCGCCAGACCAGATTCGAGGCTTGGAAACAGATTTGTTTATGAGACGAGGGAAGAGTTTGGAAGAAACTTAGCCAAAGAGTACAGTGAGCACGTTAGAGACTCTGATGTTATTATATCTCTGCCGGAAACGGGCGACGATGTTGCCTTAGGTCTCCACGAAGCAACTGGTCTACGTTGGGAACGAGCAGTTCGAAGACACCGCTACGTAACTGAACGCGCCTTCATTCTTCTAGCTGAAGAACGTTATGCCACAATTGACAGAAAACTCAATGTCCTTGGAAATAAGATCAAGGGTAAGAAAGTTGCAGTTACTGAAGACAGCATCGTTAGAGGGGACACAACAAGAGTTGTCGTGGAAAAGCTGCGAAGGATGGGAGCAAAAAAGGTTTATCTGTTTATCACTTTCCCAAGAATAATTGGTCCATGTTTCTATGGCATTGACATGGCAACCTACGGCGAGCTGATCGGTTCTCGACATCAACCAGAAGAGATCGCAAACATAATAGGCGCCGATGCTGTGAATTACCAGTCGATTAGCGGTTTCGTCAAGTCTATTGGCTTGGGAAAAAACGAATTGTGTTTAGCCTGTGTCACAGGAGAGTATCCGACACCACTTGCGCAGAAGATGGCAGATGAAATGCGAGAAAAATTTGAAAAAGGCTACAAAGAAACTGGAAGAATATATGAAGTTTCGAGTGTACTCTGAAAGATAGAAGTGGCTTTAAGCCCACGTGTTTTTCTGAAGAATGTAACAATTAAATCAAAAAGAACACAATAGCTCTGGAGGCAGTGGTGAGATGATTGCAAACTAAACTCCTGTATCTGTATGACAGCTATCTGAGAGAATTCGAAGCAAAAGTCCAGAATGCCAAAGAAAGGCAAGTGATTTTGGATCAAACAGCCTTTCATCCCCTCTCTGGTGGTGTAGCTCATGACATGGGATACCTTGCAAAGGGAAACATGAAATATAAAGTCATGAAGGTGGAGATAAACAGAGAAACAAAAGAGATAGTTCATGTACTTGAAGAAGAAGCAGCCTTTGACCAGAGCAGTCTTGTAAAGGGAATATTAGACTGGGAAAGAAGATACAGATTGATGCGACTTCATACCGCAGCACACTTGGTAGCAGCCGTGATGTATAGAGACCATGACGCATTGATAACAGGGGGGCAAGTAGACTACAAGTATGCAAAATTGGACTTCAACCTTCCCACAACCAGCCGAGAAATATTCGAAGCTGCTGTCGAAAAAGCTAACAAAGAAGCAAACAAAAAGGTCTCCCTAAAAATATATTTTCTAACAAGAGAAGAAGCGTTGAAAATGCCGGGAATAGTAAAATTGGCTGAAAGAATGCCCCCCAAAGAAAGGGAGTTAAGGATAGTGGAGATCCCTGGCATAGACACGCAGGCCGACGGTGGACCCCATGTTAAAAACACTGGAGAGATAAGTAGAAAACAAGGGTAAGGATAAGAGAAGAATATATTTTGACGCTGAATAGAGTCAGAGAAGGAGGCTTTAGTTAAAAACTCATTATGTGCGCTGCTTTCTAATGTCTCTACCCAACAATGCTGAGAAAACAAAGATGCAAGCAAGGGCTACTATTGCCAAGAGTAAGTCTCCTGTAAAGAATAATTCGAACAAAAGAACTGCTACCCAAAAAACTACAAGAAAGAGGTCAAAGATTATCCCCTTAGTGAATTTTCCAGTTCTTCTAATCATCTTCAGCCTTTCCATCCTAAAATTCATGCGTGTAGAGACTATAAGGTTTCCGCAGACTTCGCAGAAATGAGCGTTATGAAGAATTTCACTGGTAAAGGCGTAAGAAAACAGTAACCTTTCTTTAACAGGGAAAATGCAAAAAACCTTATTAGCAAATCAAAATTAAACAAGAACTTGTTAAGAAGGTTGAGAAGAAACCAGAAAGAAGAATCTGTGGGGGTTTTGCACTGCCTGAAAGAGTAGGCGTCTTAGCTGTTTCCTACGGTGCAAGAGAAGCGGCGATTATAGACGCTTTCGCACGCAGTCAAGATTATCGAGTAGAAATATACGTTGCTGACAAGCAGAGAAACCCTTTCAATCTGAAAAGAGCCAAAGCACATGTAGTTATACCCGATCTTAACATTGAACAAATCTGCAAATTTGCCCAAAGACACAAACAAAAAATCGATTTCGGCATAGTGGGTCCAGAAAAACCAATAATCGAAGGCATACGAAACTATGTAGAAAAAGAAACAGACATACCTCTAATCTGCCCTACAAAGGAATACGCCCTCGAAGCCAGCAAAGTTGCTCAAAGACTCCTTTTACAAAAAGTTGTGCCAGAGGTCAACCCTAAATTCAAAGTTTTCAATCCGAAAGATTACAGCACAATTACTGCGGTTAAACGAGAAGTCCACAAATGGCTTGACGAAATAGGCAATGCAGTAGCAGTGAAACCTGACCGTCCAGCCGCTGGAAAGGGAGTAGGGGTCTGGGGCGACCACTTCAACACCCGCCAAGAACTAGTTGACCATTTCATGTCAAACATCGAATATGGTCCTGTGATAATAGAAGAAAAGATTGAGGGCGAAGAATCCAGCTTTCAAGCCTTTTGCGACGGAAAACATCTGGTGCCTCTGCCTGAAACTCGAGACTACAAGCGAGCCTTTGACGGAGATAAGGGTCCAAACACTGGCGGCATGGGCTCCTACAAAGACGTTGGCGATATATTGCCCTTCATGACTACAGTTGACAAGGAAAAGGAGACCGAAATTGTGAACAAGGTTTTCAGAGAGCTGAGAAAGCGAGCCTCAAGCACAGATCTGCGAGGCATTCCCTTCTACAACGCCTTCATTCATACAAGCACAGGTTCCAAGGTTTTGGAAAATAATAGTCGACCTGGAGATCCTGAGATACAAAATCTTCTTCCAATTCTAAAAGACGATTTCGTTGATGTATGCTGCAGGATTCTTGAAGGCAATTTGACAAGAGTGAGCTTTGAGAGGAAAGCTACTGTTGTCACATACAAAGTGCCTCCTAACTACGGCGGATTTGCCAAAGTATTCCCTGAAAAAGTCAAAACTGAAGAAGTAGACAAGCCTGTTAATTTAAGCCAAGGAGAGAAGCTTGCTGAAAAGTATAGTAGTGCAATTCGAATCTATCCTGCCTCCGTGGAGCTCAGAGAAGACGGTGAGGTTTATGCTCTTGGATCGAGAACCGTCTGTGTGGTTGGTGTGGGAGACGACATCCAAGAAGCGAGGGAAATCTCGCTGAAGGGCATTGACGCGATCACTGGGGGGGCACTTTGGAACAGAACAGACATAGCATCTAGAGAGCACTTAGAAAAAAGCATTGAACACATGAGAAATCTGAGGCCATCCAGAAGATGAACACAAACTCGCAGAGAATCTTCATTTCAGACTGTGAAGGGCCAATATCTAAAAACGACAATGCGTTTGAACTTGCATCCCATTTTATTCCCCATGGAGACAAGTTCTTCACGTTGATAAGCAGATACGATGACATCTTAGCCGATATCGTGAAGAAAAAAGGCTACAAGGCTGGAGACACTTTAAAGCTTATACTTCCCTTCTTGAAGGCTTACGACGCAACAAATCAAGGCATCATGGAATACTCCTCAAAGAATGTGCTTTTAGTTCCGGGAGCCAAACATCTGCTTCAATTCGTTAAAGCAGTTATGCCCTCGTTTATCGTAAGCACAAGCTATGAACAGTATATGCGTGCCCTATGTAGCTTCATAGATTTCCCCTACGAAAACGTGTTCTGCACTCGACTAGACTTGGACAGATACAAAATTGAAGAGAAAGAGAGAGACCAACTTGAACAGTTAAGAAAAGAAATTTCCGCTTTACCCATGCTTGAAATTCCGAAAAATGCAAAATCTATCCTCGACTTTCCAGTACCACAACGTGAAGCAATAGATAAGTTGGATGAAGTTTTCTGGGAAAAAATTAGCAAGATGAAAATTGGCAAAATTTTCAACGAGGTTAATCCAATTGGCGGAAATGAGAAGGCTGAAGCTGTGAAAAACATAGCTAAGAGATTAGGGAGTAGGCTCTCTGATGTAATGTATGTTGGCGACAGCATAACTGATGTTTCAGCTTTTCAGCAGGTACGAAAAGAAGGAGGATTGACTGTTTCTTTCAATGGCAATGCTTATGCGGTTAGGGAGGCGGAAATTGCCGTACTCTCAGAAAACGCAATTGTAACCTCCGTCTTAGTAGACACTTTTAACAGGTTCGGCAGGACTGGTGTTTTTCAGCTTGTAAACGAATGGAGCCATCAAGCTCTACAAAGATGTGGAATTGACTCTACTCTGCAAAAACGCATTTTAGAGTTGTATCCCAAACAGCTTCCAAAGGTTGAGAGAATAACATTAGACAACAAGGAGCAGTTGATGAAAGAGAGCAGTGTCTTTAGAAAATCTGTGCGCGGTGAAGCCGTGGGAAAGCTGGGATAGCAGATAACTAATTTGGTCAATAATATCTAAACTTGGTTTGGTGATGTAATGGCTGAAATTGAAGACACCTATGCTGAAGCTTTTGATGGGCTCTTCTGTCGAATTTTAATCACTGCCAAAGATGAGAAACGATTGAAACGGGCTGCTTACGGCTGTACTGCCTTGCCTATGGTGGTTGTTGGCAGAACCGAAGGGGGAGTTGAAAAGTGGGTTAGCGAAACGGAAACAATTGACGGACGTTTAGGCGCTATAGTGCAGTTTTGGGGCGCAATAGATACATCTAAACCCTTCAAGGCATCGTTGAAAAAGTTCGTCAAAGAAGTTTCCTATAGAATCCGTCAAGAGATACTGGTTGAGCCAACCACATGCGTTTTTAATGCTTTAGATTCTGAAAAAAAGTTTGATGTCATGCCCAGCATTGGGCACTGTGGAGACGGCTACGAATGGGAAGAAGAAAACTACGGACGTCGAGTTATCAACATTCCGCTTATGATGCCAGGCTTCAAAATTGAACGTTTCCTCGGCTATGACATCGGTGTTTCTGGCGGAAATCTTTGGTTAATGTGCAAGGATGAGGATTCTGCGCTTGAAGCTGGAGACAAAGCCCTCAAAGCCATACATAGTGTTGAAGGAGTAGTCACACCTTTCGACATCTGCTCAGCAGGATCAAAACCAGAAACGCACTTTCCAGAGATAGGTCCAACAACTAATCATCCTTATTGTCCCTCATTGAAAGGTAAAATACCTGATTCAAAAGTCCCAGATGGCGTATACTCGATTCCAGAGATCGTAATCAACGGCATGTCTCTAGAAGCAGTGAAAAAGGCGATGAAAGCCGCAATTTATGCGGTTAGAGACATGGAGGGGGTCTTTAGAATTTCTGCGGGCAACTATGGTGGAAAACTGGGCAAGAATAAGATATACTTGCGAGAGCTGGTAAGATGAAGTTTGACGTCTTAGGCTTTGGCGCCTTAAATGTAGACAAACTCTACAAGGTTAACAAGATCGCAAGAGAAGGTGAAGAAAGCTTTGTCACAGACTTTCATGAAGCACCAGGGGGTTCAGCAGCAAATACGATAGTTGGCTTAGCACGCTTAGGCTTAAAGACAGGCTATATTGGAAAAGTTGCTAATGATCCAGAAGGAAAACTACTGCTAAGGGATTTCAAAAAGGAAAAAGTTGTCACAAGCGGTATACTGATCGCTCCAACTGGAAGAAGCGGTGTTGTCACTGGCTATGTCGACATTAAGGGACAAAGAGCCTTGTATGTAGACCCGGGTGAAAACGACACTTTAGAATTTAAGGACATCAGTTTGAAATATGCAAGCAACGCCAGTTTTCTGCACCTGACATCTTTTGTCGGAGAGAAGCCTTTCAAAGCGCAAGAGAAGCTGGTTGAGAAGTTGCCTGATGTTCGGGTAAGTCTAGACCCTGGCGAAATATACGCAAGAAAGGGCTTAACCGCTTTGAAATCTCTTGTTGAGCGAAGCTACATTGTTTTTCCTAATGGAAATGAGGTTAGACTTCTCACTGGAAAAGGATTTAAAGAGGGCTCAAAAATCCTGATTCAGAAAGGTGCAGGTATAGTTGCAGTGAAGCTAGGTGATAAGGGATGCTATGTTACTGATGGTAAAGAAAGCCATCTTGTTGAGCCTTATTCTTCAGAGGTTGTGGATACAACTGGTGCTGGCGACGCCTTTTGTGCTGGCTTTCTATATGGCTTAATTAAAGGCAAAGACCTCTACACATGCGCAAAGCTTGGAAACTTCGTGGCTTCCCGTTGCATAGCAAAAATTGGTGCAAGAACAGGATTGCCCGAGCTTTCAGAGTTGAAAAGGCTAAAATTTCTTCGTTAAATACTCTGTCATGGAGTCAATGATTAGTCTTCCATCCCCATATTTCTGAACGTACTTTCTTCTTGTCCAGTCGGGTAGTTGCCAGCCGTAATAGGCTCTTTCTGGATGGGGCATCAAGCCAAATATTGTTCCCTCTGGATTACAGATGCCTGCGATGTCGTAGAAGGCTCCGTTAGGGTTTGCTGGATACTTGCCATTTGCATACTCACCCTTTTCATTACAGTATCTGAAAACTAATTGGTCGTTTTCAATAAGCCTTCGCAAACATTTCTCCTCCTCTTCTTTTGGAAACATGAATCTGCCTTCAGCATGCGCAATTGGAATCCTTATCATCTTGTCTCTCGGAATTTTCTGCGTAAATAAACATCTGCCCGAGTTTACATGTTTGAGATGAACCCACATGCAACGGTATCCAATAGGCTCATTCGTCGCTAAGGCTGCTTGTGAATACTTACTGCTTCCTCCATCAAATCCAGGCAGCAATCCAGCTTCAACCAGCACTTGAAAGCCATTACAAATACCCAAAACAAGCTTTTCTTGTGCAATAAATTCCTTAAGATCTCGTTCAAGCTTGGCTAAGATTCCTTTAGCCCATATGGCGCCAGCTCGCACATAATCGCCATAGGCGAAGCCACCTGGAAAAACGAGGGCGTCATAGCTGAGAAGGCTCTTCTCCTTGATTATTTTGTTTAGATGAACGATTTCGGCTTTGACGCCTGAATCTTCGAATGCGCTTTTGGTTTCTGCGTCACAGTTGGTTCCTCCAACCCGCATAATGCATACGTTAACGTCCTCTTTTTTCACAAGGCTAACCTCCAAAAGTGCTTTTCCAAGCGTTTCTGAGTTCTGCTAGGCTTGCATCTACAACTGGCCTGTCGTCTGTTCCATACACAAGCAAACTCTTTTCCCCCTTCACCCTACCCACAACTGAAAAGTCAACACCTTTTAGTAAAGCTTCAAAATCTTCACGCCTTTTTTCTTGAACCTCAACCAGAAAACGACTGTTAGATTCAGAAAACAAGATGAAATCGTTTCTTTGCATGTTTCCTGGTCTGGGAACGCTCTCCAAGTATAGGTTGATTCCGTAGTCGCCTGTGAAAGCCATCTCTGAAATTGCAGCTGCTAAGCCTCCTTCAGAAAGGTCGTGGCAAGCCTCAACACAGCCAGCATCAACAGCTTTAACTATTGACTCTATGATTTTTCTTGCTTGAGGCATTCTAACTTTGGGCACAGTATTGCCTAGAAAGCCTCTCAACTTGTAATATTCGGAGCCACCCAGCTCCGGATAGGTTGAACCAAAAATATAGATGAGGTTTCCAGCTTGTTTGACATCCAAGGACACCGCTTTTCTCACGTCAGGAATAACTCCGACTGCTGTGATTAGAAGTGTTGGAGTAACAGGACCTAAAGGCGACTCATTGTAGAGGCTATCTTTGCCAGAGATAAAAGGGGTTCCAAAGCCTTTCGCAAATCGGTAACAGGCTTTGCATGCCCTCACTAAGGCGCTCATTCTATCCGTCTTTTCAGGGTTGCCCCAGGTGAAGTTGTCAAGCAAGGC
>CAYFZT010000002.1:0-17769 GCA_964347555.1 uncultured Candidatus Bathyarchaeia archaeon
TAGAGTGCTATAATAATTTAAGGCTAAGAAAATTCTTAGATTAATAAACTGAGAGAAGAGGTGCGCGCGCGTAAAACAACCAAACCTTATTTTGGCAAGTGGTGATCGTATCGCCATCGATGTTGCAGCCTTGGAAATCTTGAAAAGCTATCGAGCAGAAAACAGACTTGGCATGAGTTCTTGGGAATTTCCGCAGATTAAACATGCTATTGAGTTGGGTTTAGGCGTCAAAAGCAGAGATGAAATGCAAGTAATAGAAGGATGATTCTAAAATTTTTCTCTTCTTTTGGCATCATCTGGCACAATAAATCAAATAAATAGATTGCCTTGTAAAAGAGAATGGTAGGAGGATGTTTTATGTCTATGACTATGTTGAAGAAGAAAACGGGGTATGCTCTCGGCATGGTTCTCTGCGTTATAGGTATCATAATGTTAGTCTTAGTGTTGTGGAAGTTTTGGGGCGCTGGAGTGTTTGAATCATCTGCCCCGCTATCGGAAATGAGCATTCAACTTTGGACAGAGCATGCGGACATTGCTTTGGGCGTTGGATTGCAACTTATACATTATTTTATTGTAGGTGTTGTCTTACTCGTCATAGGTGCCACAATATTGGTTGTAAGGCGAGAAAAGATTCAAGTGGTCGAAGAAGTAACAACGCTGGTGGAGTGTCCTCGCTGTAAGAATCAATGGGAAGAACCGCTTGCTAAGGAACAGCTAAAATCTATGGGTTACCCCAAAGTCCGAACATTGTCAAGACGAAAATGCTCTAACTGCGGCAAGTTCATTCGCCCAAAAATAGTGGCAAAACGACGAAAGCCTTGATTCGACTGCGCAGTTAAAAATTTGCCTAGGAGTACTCAGAGAGGAATCTTGAAAAACAGAATCACTCTAAATCTTGAGCATAATAACGATCTTATTAGGGATACAGTTCTTAGGTCGAAGGAGCTTTTCGTGTGCCTTTATTCCTTTTAGAACCATTTACGTTTCTTTTTTTCCTTTTTCTCTTTACTCTCTTGGCTCTCTTGTTTTTTGGGCTGTTGGTTGCTAGCTGGAGGTGCAGATTGTTTAGGATGTTGACCACTAGCCTGAGCCATGGTCGGCTTCGTTGGCATATGATCTTCTTTCGGTTCTTCCGTTTTTAGTGGCACTCCAGGTTTTGGTAGCTGTGGATGTGGAGGTTCAGGCTTACTTAATGGCTCTTTTAATCTTTGTTCCAAATCTTTTTTCCTATTTTCTAACCTTTTCAAGGCACTGCGCTGCGCCTCAACCCTTTCTTCTAACATGCGAATCGACAGTTTTTCTTCGAGGACTCTTACGTTTGTTCCCAAAGATTTTCCTTTTTGTTCTAGAGATTGTAACTCTCTCAGCAATTCTTCCTTTTTCTTTCGGATCTGCTCATATTCCGTTGTTGAGCTCATGCCGTTTTCACCTGAACTTTCTATAGAATTAAGATGATAATTATAGGTTATGAAGACATAATCTATACCTGAAATATTGCCCGAGAACGTTATATGATGTGGGACGCCTTGCAGCTTCTAGTCTATGAACATGTTTCTGGAGGAGGATTCGTCAACGGGCAGATGTCGCCGAGCATTTTAAGCGAAGGATATGGCATGCTCCGAAGTGTAGCCTCAGACTTGAAGGCAGCTGGACATAACGTGACAACTTTGCTCGACTCAAGGCTTAGCACTCTTAATCCACCAATTGATGCAGAAAAGATAGTTTCAGTCTCCTTCTCTGATGAGCTGTACAAAAACTTGCAGAAGCTTTCTGAGACAGCTGATGCTGTTTACTTGATTGCACCAGAATCAGGTCACACATTGCAGAAACTTGTGGAACTTGTAGAGACTTCTGGAGGACGTTCTTTCAACAGCAAGGTCACCGCAATAAGAAAAACTTCAAACAAGATGACGATTTATGAAATATTAAAGAAAAAAGGACTAGCGATTCCGGAAACTGTGGAAATAGATCCTCGTGAAAGTCCTAGGCAAATTAAGCAGATAGCAGACGAGTTGGGGTATCCTCTTGTATTAAAGCCTCAAGTAGGAGTTGGCTGTTGCGGAATAAGCGTAGTGGAAGATGAAAGCCAAATGGTTGACGCTGTTGAAAAGGCAATCAGGGAGTCACCCAGAGAGTTTCTTGTTGCTCAAAAACTTGTTGAAGGAATTAGTGTCAGCGCAAGTGTCATTTCAACAGGTGAAAGAGCCTTGCCTGTTACCTTAAATAAACAAATGGTAACTTTGGCGTCACCATATGAAAAATCCAGTTACAACGGCGGAATTGTCCCCTTCGACCATGTTCAAAGAGTAGAGGCTTTAAAAGCAGCTCGAAAAGCTGTTGAATCTGTAGATGGGTTAAGCGGATACGTCGGTGTCGACATGATATTAACCAGCGACGGACCTGTAGTGATCGATGTCAACCCGAGGCTTACAACATCCTACATAGGCTTAAGAAAAACTGTGAAATTCAATCCAGCACAAGCAATAGTCGATTCAATTCTTAAGCGGCAACTTCCCAAAAATGTGCAAAACATCGGTTATGCTTATTTTAAAAAGGTAATGGTCCCCCTAACCTGTCAGGTTCCTTCTGAAACCTACAAATTAAGTGAAGTCATTTCTCCACCTTTTCTAACAGTCTCCGATGAGCCTCCATGTGCACTTCTTTTAACTCATTCGGAAAGACTTGAAGATGCTCAAAAAGCCTTCTACAGAGCCAAGAGAAATCTTCTGAAGCTATGTCAGGTGAGTGATTGAAATGGTGAAAGTTGTAGGTCTTGACATTGGAGGTGTGAATACTAAAGCAGCTTTCCTAAAGACTCAAAAGGGCGAAGTGAAAACTCTCAAAACAGATATAAAATACTTTCCAATATGGAAGCGAGGGAAAGAAAAGTTTCCACAAGTTTTGGAAAAGCTGAGAAAAACGTTGGCTAGCTCAGCATTGTTGGATGGTGTCGGCGTGACAACGACTGCCGAGTTGTCAGATGCCTACTATAATAAAAGCGAAGGAGTTAACCACATCCTCGATTGTGTAACCCAAGTCTTTTCTGGTGCACCTATTTTTGTTCTTGATGTTGACGCCAGACTAATATCCGTAGGAGATGCGAAGAGAACACCTCTCAAGGTTGCAGCAGCCAACTGGGCGGCAACAGGATGGATGGTTTCCAAGATAATTAAAAACTGTTTAATCGTAGATGTAGGTAGCACAACAACAAGTATTATTCCAATAATCGACGGAAAAGTTGCGGCTAAGGGCAAAACTGACTTGGAGAAGCTTGCAAATGGAGAACTTGTTTACACAGGGGCTTTGCGAACAAATGTTGCTGCAATAGTTGATCATGTTACAATTAGAGGAGAAAGAACACGCGTTTCTTCGGAGCTGTTTGCCCAATCTGGCGATGTGCATTTACTCTTGAATCACATTGGAGAGGATGACTATACTGTGGAGACCGCTGATGGACGCAAGAGCGCAAAAGAGGAAGCCATGGCTAGACTTGCTCGTGTGGTTTGCGCCGATCTCGACATGCTTGATAGACAAGAGATCGTTAACATGGCACATTTCATCTATGAAAGGCAGATTGAGCAAATCGCTGAAGGCTTAAGGCAAGTTTATGACAGAATGGAAAAGCAGATTGAAAAAAATATTCCAGTGGTTGTTACTGGATTTGGCAGAAACTTTCTAGCGAAGAAAGCTGCTGAAAAGGCAGGAATAAGAAAGGTTGTAGACCTCGCTGAACTGTTAAATGTTCATGCTGCTTTTATGTCTCCCTGCGTAGGAGTAGCTCTTATGGTTGCAAGTAGATTGGAGGGCAAAACCGTAGAATGGAAGCAGTCTTAAAGGTGGGCGGAAGCCTAGCAGAATATCCTGACAGCCTAAAAGGGCTATGTGAAAATTTAGCCGTCTACGCGGAAGACTATATTTTGCTTGTCGTGCCTGGAGGAGGCAGATTCGCAGATGTAGTGAGGGATTTTGACAAAGCCTACAGTCTTTCAAACACATTGGCTCACAAAATGGCTGTTATAGCAATGGATCAGTTCGGACTTTTTTTGTCTAGCATTACCCCTAATTCTTACGTGTCCTATTCCTTGAAGAAAGTGGAAAAGGCTCCTAGGGGAAAATTGCCAATCTTTCTGCCGTCAAGGTTCATTCTTCGCAAGGATTTGTTAGAGCCTTCTTGGGATGTAACATCAGACTCCATAACTGCTTACATCGCTGGCAAGTTGCATGCTAAAACACTCATCTTAATCACTGACGTAGATGGAATATACACGGAAGACCCAAAGGAACGTTCGGATGCCAGATTGCTAAAGGAGTTGTCTGCTACAGTGTTGCTTAGCTGGGATAAACGGACAAGTGTAGACAAAGCATTACCTACGATGCTTTTGAAGACAAAGCTAGACTGCTACGTTGTTAACGGCAAACATCCAGAGAGAATTGAGGCAATTCTGCAAAAGCGAAAGTCTGTTTGCACACATATTATCGCATAACGCTGGTGACAAAGCTGGTGAACCTTTTAATCCATGTGTTATCTTAATAGAGTTGTTCTCTCAGCAAGATATGGAGGAAGCGTTGAATGTGTGAGTTTACAGTTTTCAAGAAAGGAGAGGTTGTGTTTAGAGACGCAATATACGTTAGATCGGACGGAAACACTGTTACTGTTCGAGATGTATTGGGAGTCTCAAAGACCTTCGAAAACTGTACAATTAAAGAAGTTGATGTTACGTCAGAGCGGCTGGTCCTAATGTCAACGGAGAAATGAGGGCTTCACTTTTCTCAGCCGCAGGAGACCTTAATCTTTTCGTAGGCTTCTTTCGGATCTAAGATATCTGCAACTAGATTCTCGAAGGGACAGATATAATCCCGTTTTGAATTAAGGATGTGTGGAACTCTATTTTCAAATTGACACAAGACGTTGTTGCTTCTTAATACCTGAATTCCTTTCTCGCTTGCAGTAACAGCGAACACTGCAGCCACTTCAGCATACACACAGAGCAAAGCCGCTGCTTTTCCAACAATCTTGTCAGCTAATGAAGAGCTCTGCATCTCTTTGTCGAGTTTTTCGATAGCTTTCAGTAAGCCGCCTATGCCATGAGAAGAAGTCTCAAAGATTACTTTACCTTTTTTTGCAATTACAAGGGCTAGGTTTTCTTGTTTCAACCTTAACTTTGCGAGATCTAAATCCCTTGCTTGCATGAGATTCCTCCGGCAGTTCAAGAAGATGGTTACTTCTAATTTATTTTAAAGAGTTCCATTTCAGGCATAGAGACAACTTTACGAGCTATCTTTTCTATTTCCCGCACGCTACCATGCTTTGAAAGCAGTCTTTCTAGTTCCTCTTTTTTGATTGGATTGAGAGTTATAGTTAATGCGTTTCCTTCTGGAATTTGGAATTTTGCAGAGATGCTTTCTCTTGAACTGTTCAGTTTCAGTTTTCTGTTTCCAACTGTGCATTGAGTTGCTGATTGGATTCCGTCTATGAGGCAGGAGAAGGGAACAGATGGCTTCGTTGTCGCTGTTATACGAAGTTTTGGATCTCCTTTTCTTGTTCCTAGCTCTCTCAAGCCTGTGAGTCCCATTCTAACGCCTAAAACCAGAAAAGGACCAAGATGACCATGGAAATCCACAGCTTTTTCCAAAACTTTTTCTATTTCTTGTTTCTCCTCTCGTTTTGTCTTCGCCAAAGTTGCCACTTCCCTTAAGAGAAGATCACTTTATCCTGAACATTCTTTCTAGGGCTCTTCTAGCTTTTTTGGCTACGGGCTCTGGAACATTCACTTGATATCTTTCCTCTTTTAGAGACAAATAGACTCGTTCCAAAGTGTTTAGTTTCATGTTTGGACATATGGCGCCGTCATAAGCGAGAATAAACTCCTTTTCAGGGTTCTCCTTCTTTAAACGATGGATAAGGCCCCCTTCAGTTCCAATAATGAACTTTCTAGCTGGCAGTTCTTTTGCGTATCTGCACATTTGAGAGGTGCTTCCAATGTAGTCAGCTACCTCATGAACTTCGGGCGTGCATTCTGGGTGCACAATAACAACCGCGTCTGGGTGTTCTTCTTTGAGGAGTAGTATGTCGCCTTTTTGAAAGAGCACATGGGTGGGACAGAAACCTCTCTCTGGCATCGGAATAATCTTCTTGCCAGTCTTTTTCTGAACGTATAAGGCTAGATTGTGATCTGGACCAAAAAGCACTGCATCTGAGTCTAAAGCGTTAACTACTTTAACCGCGTTTGCCGATGTACAGCAGATGTTACATTCAGCTTTGACTTCTGCCAGTGTATTCACATAAAGCAGAACTGGAACTCCAGGATACTTTCGTTTCCATCTTTTAACATCATCTGCACGCAGCATGTGAGCCATGGGACAACGGGCACCTTGACTTGGAAGAAGAACCTTTTTCTCAGGGTTGAGAATTGCTGCAGACTCAGCCATGAAGTCAACAGCTGAGAACAGGATGATTTCAGCGTTTTTTTCATCCTTGGCTCGTTTGGAAAGTTCAATGCTGTCACCCACATAGTCGGCTATGTCTTGAATCTCTGGTCTCTGATAGTTGTGTGCCAAAATGACAGCTTTCTTTTCTCTCTTGAGTTTCTGGATTTTATCGGTAAGGCTCATTGATTTGCCTCGTGTTGATTGAGAGCATTCCTAACCACACGGAGAGATATATCTTTAGCGTTAAGGTTCCACGTAAAAAAGCTCATTCGTTCTAGCCGCTCATTACCATAACAATAGTAAGATTCTAGAAAAGATTCCACCTAGCAATATTGCGAACACAATTTCAAAAATGGTAATGTACGATGCTGTTTTCCATCCGAAATCCCGTTTCAACATCGCGAAAGTAGCCACACATGGCACGTATATCATTGTTACGAAAGCTAACACAATCATCTGCGTTGGAGAGAAGATTGTTGCAAGGTCCGTTGTGCCGAAAAGAATTGCAGGCATCACAATTACGAGTTCTTTGCGAATAATCCCAAACAAAAGTAGAACACTAACAATAGATGGTAACCCAAGCCAGTTAACTGTAATCGGAGCCAAAAATGCTTCGACAGGTTTAAGGTAACCTAAAATCTGAAGCAAAGCAAGAATTGTTCCTCCAACAATGTAGATGGGGAACACCATGTAGAGTATAGATTTGAGTCTAGCCCATGTCTGAACGAGGACAACGCGTTTTGAAGGCATCCTCAAAGGGTGAAGCTCCATTATCAAACCCATAGACTCCCCTGGCAGAGCCTTAAAGGCTAATCTTCCCATCAATAAGATTATTATCAAGTCGAGTAGCAGAAGTGCAAAAGCCCATTCTACACTAACAAAAGATGCAACCAAGCCGAGAATAACAATTATTCGGGCAGTGCATGGCACAAATGTAACAACAAACGCCGCAATCAAGCGGTCTCGTTGCGTTTCCATAATTCTACATGAATAGCATGCTGGGACGTTACATCCATAACCAAGGATTATAGGTATTATCGCTTTGCCATGTAATCCTATTTTGTGCATAATGTTGTCAAGCAAGAATGCTACTCTGGGGAGATAGCCTGAATCTTCCAAGATTGTTAAGAGAAGATAAAAGGGTAAAACGTAAGGAATGACTAACGTTACAGCCGCAATAAAACCCCCTACGATACCTTCCCAAAGGATCTCTTGGGCGAACCCTTGAGTTGGAGGTTTAAATATCTCGAAGAAATTTGAGATTGTTGTTGATAAGAAGTCGCCAAAAGTGAATATGGTGAAAAAGACAGAAAACATTACTACAAGCATTATTAGGTAGCCGAGAGTTTTATGCGTGATCAACTCGTCAATTCGGTCTGTTAAACTCTTTTTTGCTGGAGCCGTTGTTGTCTGCACTTCCTTCGCAATTCTGCTTGCTATGGCGTATCTTTCAGAGGAGATCACAACAGAACAAGGCTCTCCATGGATCTGTTCGATTTCCTTCGCATACTTCCCAGCTGTTTTTGCAATCTTATCGTTGATACTCGATACTTTCTTTTTGATCTCCTCGTCTCCTTCAAGAAGCTTCAACGCCACAAAACGTGCAGAATAGGGCGTTTCAACTTCATCGAGCAGATCTTCTAGCTTATTTACCTTTTCCTCTATCTCTTTGCCATATTCGATTTTTTTCGGCTGGACTTTTGCTTTTTCTTTGGCGAGTTTTATTGTTTGTTCAATTAGTTTGTTAACGCCTATTCCTTTGATGCCTACTGTGGGAACTACAGGTACGCCGAGAAAGTCACTTAATTTATTTTCATCTATGTTGATGTTCTTTTCCTTGGCTAGATCCATCATGTTAAGCGCAATGATTAGAGGTGCTTGTAGCTCAATCAATTGAAGTGTGAAGAAGAGGTTTCTTTCTAATACGCAGGCGTCTACGATGTTTATAACCACGTCTGGTTTCTGAACTGCAATGTAGTCTCGAGAAACAAGTTCTTCTAAAGAGAATGTTGAGAAAGAGTAGATGCCTGGAAGATCAATCATGTCAATGGTGTAGCCCTTAAAATGAAGGCTGCCTTCTGCTCTCTCAACGGTCTTGCCTGGCCAATTGCCCACATGTTGATGTAATCCTGTTAAATAATTGAAGATCGCGCTTTTTCCAACATTTGCGTTGCCAGCTAAAGCGATAACTAAGTCGGCTTTTCCTCTAGGTTCAGCTTGTTTTTGTGTAGCCTGTGGATGACAAGAGGTGGACAACGTTAATTTTCCCTTGTATACACCATGATGTTTTCAGCTATTGCTCGTCCAATGGCTAGTTTGCTTCCCCTCACAGAAACTTCGATTGGTCCATTGAGCGGGGCTGACTTTAACACATGGACATCAGTTTGTGGTGTGAGTCCAAGATCCGCTAGACGCTGCACTATCTTGCGGTTTCCTCGAACAAATGCAATTTTTCCTCCTTGCCCAGGTTTTAGTTGCGTGATCGATAAGGCATTTCCCAATTTTCGGCGATGTCGATGAGCATGTCTACTTTTGCCATGATCTACTCGGTGCTTCCTTTTGTTTAGCCAACGCATCTTGTTTTTCCTCTGCTATTGGTTTCTTGTAAACCCAGAATACGAGGGGAAGTGCTATCGCCAGATATGCTAGGTGAACTATTACTCTTATCCATTCTGCACTTACTGTGTAGCCAAACATTACTGCAAGTATTGAGCCAACTACACCTTTGTGATGTAACGGATTACCAGTTGGAATATTCAAGACATAAGCTGGTTGACCAAACCAGCCAAGGGCAATTCCGACATCTTCGGAATATTCTGCAAGTTCATGTACTCCATAGCCAACTAAGCCTCCAGCCAGAAGCACAAGCAGAATGCTCGTGAAATAGAAGAATTTCCGTATGTTAATCTTCATACCTACAACAAAGATTGCATAAGCAAGAGCAAGTGAAGCCACCACGCCGAGGGAAGCTCCAACTAGTGTGCCAAATGCGTCGTCTACTAGGAAAGGAGTCAAGAAGAGTACAGTTTCAAGTCCTTCGCGAAACACCACAATAAACGTGAAAGAGGTTAAAGCAAGGGTTGAGCCTCGAGTCACGATGGTTTCTAACCTTCTTTCTACCTCCATCTTGAGCTCTTTTCCTTTCGTGGCCATCCAGTAAATCATGGAAGACAACACGACAACAGCGATAAGGGCAGCAACTCCTTCAAACAAAGCTTTACTTGGTCCAGAGAGGCCACCGTACATGAACCAGACGGAGACTCCAAGAATAAGACTTGCCACAACTGCAAGATAAACCCCGTACCATGCGTAGCGTGTTAACGGATTTCTCTTTGTTCGAGCCAGATAAGCCAAGATTATGGCTGTTATAAGCGCTGCTTCTAACGCTTCTCTGAAAGCTAAAAGAAACTGTCCAAGCAATTAAGTCACCTATTTTTTTTCTTGACCCAGATAATCGAAGCAACATTTCGACCTATGGCATGGCTGGCATCTGCAACCTTTACAGTTATCGGACCGTTGAAAGGAGCCTTCTCTTGAATCTGTACATCGGTGCCAGGTACAAGGCCAATGGTTGATAGATACCGAAGTAACGCGGGTTCCTCGTCGGTTATCTTGACAATTGTGCCTTCTTCTCTGGACTTTAGATTAACTAGAGGTTCTGACTTTTCCTCGATTACTTTTCCTGATTCTGAAGGTATGGGGTTTCCATGCGGGCATGTCTTCGGTTTTCCTAAAGCTTTCTCTAATGGCTTGATTATGTCCTTGTCTGAAATGGCATGTTCCAGCTTACAGGCGGCATCATGGGTCTTACTCCATTCCAGTTTTAAGATATCAGTGAGAAGTCGTTCAGAGAGGCGGTGACGTCTGACAACGTCAAGTGCTATCTTGCGACCTTTTTTTGTGAGCAGTACGCCCTTGTAGGGTTTGTGAGTGATGAGTTTCTGCCTTTCCATGCTTTCAACTGTGTTTGTAATGGTTCCAAGTGTCACGTTTAATACTCTTGCGAGGTCCCCAGTCTTGGCAGAGCCTTTCTTTTCCTCAAGTCTGTAGATTGCTTCTAGATATTCCTCTATCGTCGATGACACTTCTCTAGCGCTCGTCATATTTGGTCTCACCTAAACTTTCTTATTTTGTAACTCGTAAAGTAAACTACGATTACTCGTATATATCTTTTCCGCTATTTTCGTTATAAATATAACCTAATGCCATTAACTTGCCCACAGTCAAAAAGCAGATCGATACTTCACTTACAATTACATCTTATGCAGGTTTCTCTCTTGCTTGTACGAGTTGGCACAATGTTTACAGCAGAAAGTGGTTTCCTTTCCATCTATGACCTCATGATGCCCTCCCTCATAGACTTTGCATCCACAGTGGGCGCAAACTTCAAGACTAGGTTCCAAAGCTATGGAGATCAAGTTAGCGAATCTTTTGAACAGTATTGTGCAAAGTTTTCTTCCCTCTTCAGTGAGTTCAAATATCTTGCGCTCTTTTTCGCCCACCTGTTTGACAGTGTGCCTCACGAGACCTTTCTGTTCAAGCTCTTTCAGAAAGGGATAAACTAGACTAGGACTGATCTCCTTTCCTATACGCTTTCTAAACTTTCTTATTACGCTGTAGCCGTGGGCAGGGCCTTCGTATAGGATGGTGAGTATGTAGAATCTGGAGAAATCTGAAATGAACTCGTCAACTGGAGACGCCATGTCTTAACACTCCTAAAGATATATCTTTAAAAGAAATATTTATATCTTGCTTACTCCATACAGAGACACGGGGCGAATTCCAATGACCAAAGAGAAAACACTAATACGAATCAGCGGAATGCACTGTGCTTCTTGTGTTCAGACAATTGAAAAGGCTCTGAAGAAAGAAAAGGGAATAATCAACGCAAACGTCAACCTCGCAACCGAAAAGGCAATGATCGAGTATGACCCCGCAAAGGTGAGCATACAAAGAATCGAGGACATAATCAAAGATGCTGGCTATGAACCTGTAAGTGTTTCAAAAGAAGGAGAGGAACCGAGAGAAGTCAGCCTCAAAATCAGTGGCATGAGCTGCGCTTCATGTGCAGTTACAATTGAAAAGGCTCTTAAGAATCTTGAAGGTGTCAAATCTGCAAACGTTAATTTTGCAACTGAACGAGCAACTGTAAAGTACTCTCCAGAATCAGTGTCAATATTAGACCTGCGAAAAAAGGTTCAAGACGTCGGGTATGGAGTGGAATCTGAAGAAGAAGTTGACAAGTCTGTTGAAGAAATGGGAAAAGCTCGCTTGAGAATGCTTGTTGCTTGGGCTTTCACTGTTCCTATAATTGCATGGATGATTCCCGAGATGCTTTTCGGCTTAATGTGGCCAAATAAAACAATCTACAATTTAGGTCTCATACTGCTAGCGGTTCCAGTTCTTTTTTGGGCGGGATTACCTACGCTACGCTCGGCGGTAAAGGCTATCTTCCACAGAACCGCCAACATGGACGTCCTTATCATGATGGGAACAACCATAGCCTTTCTAACAGGACCACCAGTCTTCTTCACATCAATTCTAAACTATGCAGGAGTTTCAGGCATGATAATGTCTTTTCATCTTACTGGAAGATATTTCGAAGCGAAAGCAAAGGGAAGAGCTTCTGAGGCGATCAGGCGATTGCTGAAGCTAGAAGCTAAGACTGCAAGGGTTTTGGTTAACGGTAAAGAGCGGGAAGTGCCGATTCAAGAGGTGAAAATCGGAGACTTGATGATTGTTCGTCCAGGTGAGAAGATACCTACAGACGGCATGGTTATCGAAGGTGAAAGCGCTGTAGACGAGTCAATGGCAACAGGAGAATCAATGCCGGTGCAGAAGAAACGTGGCGACGAAGTTATTGGGGCAACAGTAAACCAAGAAGGACTGCTGAAGATAAAGGCCGAAAGGGTTGGCAAAGACACTTTTCTGGCGCAAGTAATTAAGATGGTAGAGGAATGCCAAGGAACCAAAGTGCCGATTCAAGAGTTCGCTGACAAAGTTACAGGATACTTCGTGCCCGCTGTGCTTTTGATAGCCTTATCAACATTCATTCTATGGATTGCTATTCCAGAAAGCATGGCAGTAATAGCTAACTGGGTTAGCCCGCTTTTACCTTGGGTCAACATGAATCAGCAGGTATTTATGCTTGCAATTTTCGCCACGGTTGCTTCACTTGTTATTGCGTGTCCATGCGCCCTAGGATTGGCAACACCCACCGCATTGATGGTTGGAACTGGCATGGGCGCTGAGAATGGCATAATAATTCGAAAAGGAGAGGCGATTCAAACCATGAAGGAAGTAAAAGCAATAATTCTCGACAAAACTGGAACCTTAACTAAGGGAAAACCAGAAGTGACAGACGTTATTCCATTCAGCGCTAATCCTGGCAACGAGAATGAGGTGTTCTATTACGCTGCAAGTGTCGAGCAGGGCTCTGAGCATCCCTTAGGTCAAGCTATCGTTAATAGAGCCAGAGAAAAAGGAATCAAACTGGACGATCCCAAGTCGTTTAAAGCCATAAAGGGCATGGGGGTTAAAGGCTACGTAAACGGTATCGATGTACTCGTAGGCAAGCCATCTCTGCTTGATTCTAAAGAGCACGCAGTAAGCGCTGAAGTGGAGAAGAAATTCAGAGAGCTACAGGAGCAAGCAAAAACTGTCATGATGATTGCAGTTAACAAGAAAGTCATCGGACTCGTTGCCGTCGCAGACACTCTAAAAGAAGACACTGTCAACGCCGTTCAAGATCTCGAAAAGCTGGGACTAAAAACCATAATGCTCACAGGCGACAACCAAAAGACCGCAGAGGCAATCGCAAAGCAAATTGGCATGAGCGATGTCTACGCAGAGGTACTGCCAGACGAGAAGGTAAAGATAGTGAAACAAGCACAAAGTAAATACAAAATGGTTGCAATGGTTGGCGACGGCATAAACGACGCTCCAGCGCTGACTCAAGCAAACGTTGGAATAGCCATTGGCACAGGCACCGACATAGCAATTGAGGCGGGAGACATAATCCTTGTGAGAGGAGACTTATCTGGCTTAGTAAGCGCCATAAAACTTTCCAAAGCCACTTTCAAAAAAATTAAGCAAAACCTTTTCTGGGCTTTTATCTACAACACAGTCGCCTTACCAATAGCAATTTTCGGTCTGCTTCACCCAGTGATAGCTGAGCTATGTATGGCTACAAGCTCGGTGTCAGTAGTAACAAACGCTAACCTGCTGAGAAGAGCGAAAATTCGCCCCTCACACTCATGAAGTCTCAGTGTTTTTATTGGAGGTGAAAACGTATGGCTAAAGATCCAGTTTGCGGGATGGAAGTAGACGAGAAAAAGGCGAAGTATAAGACAACCCACATGGGAAAGACTTACTACTTCTGCGGCGCTGGTTGCAAAAAAGCGTTTGAAAAGAATCCCCACAAATATATGAAAATGTAAAGCGGAAAATGGCAAAAAGGGAGAGAGACATGGAACATAAGCATAAGCAAAGACATCTGCTTTTAATGGCACTGTGTTGTTTGATTCCTATAGCACTGATTGGGACACTTCTATATGCCCGTGTTGAAGGCAGATACCTATACTTTCTCCTTATTTTGTTGTGCCCTTTGATGTATTTCCTAATGATGATGTCAGGAAGACGAGGTCATTAACAGTGGAATGGTTTGGCAACTGGTCCATCGTATTCGCATCCGTCGTTCTATTCACAATTTTCTTCATAACTTTTTTTGTGCCTATTCGCAAGAGGGAATGGAGGAATTTTGGTTTATACGAGGCTTTCATCGTTTCGTTGTTTACGGAAATGTTTGGCATACCTCTTACACTTTATTTTCTCTCTTCTTTTTTCGGGCTACCTTTGACGGCTAATCCTTCACAGGGTCATCTTCTCGCTGCCTTGCTTGCTCTGGCTGGTGTATGGAACCTAGAAACAGGCGTTACAGTTGTGATGATAATTAGCATTCTGTTGCTTCTATTAGCAGGTTATCTCGTGGTAACTGGATGGCGCAAAATCTATAGTGCAGATACTTTAGTCACAGATGGCATCTACGGCATTGTGAGACATCCTCAATACTTAGGCATTATTATCGGCACAGCTGCCTTCCTCATTCAATGGCCAACAATCATAACCGTAGCAATGTGGCCTATCCTCACCTACGCATACATTCGCCAAGCCAGGAAAGAAGAGCATGAAATGGAAAAGAAATTCGGAGAGAAATATCGTCAGTACAAGAAAAAAGTGCCTATGCTAATCCCAAGACTTTGAGTCAAAACAGTGAGCAACTAGAACCGCTCTAACTCAATTGCCTAAGACATTTTCAGGAGGCATAACTAATTAAATGAGCATGTATAGTGAAAATGTGAAAACGATGAGAGCCTCGTTCAACATCGAAAAAAAAGACATTGAATTCGATCCTCAATGTAAAGTCGTCTGTTTAGTTTCTGGTGGAATAGACTCTCCTGTCGCATCATGGTTAGCGATGAGAAAGAGTTGTATTCCAGTTTTCGTTTTCTTCGACAACTATCCCTTCGCAGATGAAACCACCAAGCAGCGAGCTGTGGAAGCTATCAAAAGATTAAGCAACTATGCTCATGGAAAAAAGCTTAAAGTTCATGTGATTCCCCACGGCGATGACCTCACCGACATCTTGAGAAATTGTCAGAGAAGTCTAACCTGTGTGCTTTGCAGGAGAATGATGTATAGATTAGCCGAAAAGATCGCTTTGCTTGAAGGTGCAGACGCTATTGTGACAGGTGAAATCATCGGAGAACATGCAAGTCAGACTCTTGTTAACCTCAGAGTTGAAGATCAAGCAATCTCTGATATTACAATACTGCGCCCGTTGCTCGGTATGAACAAACAGGAAGTTGAAAACCTCGCGAGAAAAATTGGAACCTTTGATGCATCGACAAAAGCCGCTTCTTGTTGTACTGGTCCCCCTCCGAAGCCCAGAACTCAAGCTAGATTAGAAGAGATTCGAGAGGCTGAACAACATCTAAATATCGAAAAAATGATTAGCCGAGACTTGGAAGGCACAAAGATACTCGAAGTTTAGAGCAACGTCTTTGAAACGACACGTAGAACTTCACGGGCTATTACAGTGGCTTCCTTTTCGTCTAAAACCTTCTTGATTAGCATTCGTCCATCTCTGGATACAGTCACTTCCGCTCCCTTACTTCTAAAGATCAAAATATGCGGAGTGTTCACAATAATTTCATTCTCTTTCATGGAACTAAGAAAGCGTTCCAGATTGTTCATGTTGAGAGAAACTTTACGCTGCATCTTAGCCTCAAAGGCTGCTTTATCAGAGCAAAGTTTAATTGTGAAAGGAATCCAATCCGCGGACTTTGCTTTCATTTAGACACAAACTCTCTTACTGAAGTGTTCAACTAATAATCTTCAATGCTCTTGTCATCTCTACAAGATAGCTCTTAAACTCCGTGTCTCTTAGAACAGAGAGACCTGAAACTGCATTATGCAGGTACTCGTCAATTTTCTTTTCACAGTAATTGAATGAACCCCTCTTGGTGATAATTTGCAGAAGATCATTCCAAATTTCATTATTCCCTTCGCTATTTGTTTCCGTAAGGGTTTGAAGTTTGTTTGCGATGTGCTCTCTCTCCTCTGGACTGCTTGTTGCGTAGAAGTGAATGAGAGGTAGAGTGATTCTCCGCTTCTCCAGATCCTTCGAGACCTTAGCTTCCTCGAGTTGAAAATCAAGGAGGTCGTCTTCAAGTTGGTAGGCAATTCCAAAGTTTTCTCCAAACATGGAAAGCGAACGGACCTCTGAGGGTGTACCTCCTCCGGCTAAAGCTCCACTGTATGTTGCTGCTCTGAAGAGTGATGCAGATTTTTCTCTAATCTTTCTAAAATAGGATTCTTCAGAAGTTGCTTTCAATGAAAGAGTAATATCCTTGTGTTCGCCGTCGCAAAGTTCTAGTGCGGTTTGTGCAACAGTCTTCAGCACTGTTTCTCCATATTCTGACGCAAGGTCGACAGCAAGGGCGATTAAGGCGTCTCCAGTCAAAATTGCATCGTTCACAGACCATCTTTTGTACACTGCAGTCATGCCTCTGCGCATGTAATCTTGGTCAATTATGTCGTCGTGAACCAGAGTGGCGGTGTGCATTAATTCAAAAGCCAGGGCAAGAGACATGACCTTGTCTCGATTTCCGCCAACACTTTCAGCGGATAAAATCACAAGTAATGGACGCAACCGCTTGCCTTTAGACAAAACTGCGTACTCAATTTGAGGATGAAGACTCCGGTCAGAAAGCCCTAAAACAAGCTTTTCTAGTTCAGATTCAACTTGCCCTTTTGTTTTTGAGATGTACGATCTGAAAGCATCTGTTGTGTCGCTTTTAAATGAGTGTTCCTGCTTCAATTTTGACGCCACTATATTCTACCTTTAAGAAGTAACTATGCTCAAAAAATTTGTTGTTGCGCGCTTCCCAGATCAATGCCTTTGCCTCTGCGAGCAGCTTTAAATGATACATACTATGCCGGTTCAAGACGTCCTCAAGTGAAGTTTGCTGCTTGATATAGCCAGCCGATTGCAAACAGGAAAGCGAAAACTACGAGAAGCCATAATAGGTATTCCTCACATTTAAATTCCTTTTTATGTTTTCTCTGAGAATTTCCTAATATAATCCTTTCGGTTCCCAAAGTTAAGAGAATGCCTCTTGGAATTTACCGACAATAGGAAATATCTTCCCAAAAACTAAGGGCGCAGATGTCGTACCTGATCTTTTTTTATGGGTCATACCTGCGTCTTAACTGCTCCAGAAGCCAAATGTGAAGGTTGTGTATGAATAGCACCATAATCCAGAGAATTTCTTATTTTTATTATATCATTAATCTTAAATCTTGCTTTACCGCTAAGATTACTGGGATGAGTATGCAGAAGATCGATGAACTGGATCAGAAAATCCTTGAAATTCTAGAAGAAGATGGTAGAATGTCTTATAGACAGCTTGGAAAGAAGCTGGGAGTTGAAGAGTCAACAGCCCGCAAGAGAGTTTTAAGGTTACGAGAAAAAGGAGTTATTAAACGCTTCACAGTGGATATAAACGATGCAACACTGGGAAGAACAATCACTGCCTTTATCACAGTCTATCCCAGTTTGAAGCATGCTGATAGAGTGATTAAAGAAGTTATGAACTTCGATGAAGTGCTCGAGTCCTACAACCTAAGCGGAAGATGCGGCGTATTCTTGAAAGCCATGTTCGGCGACATAAAAGACCTCAACGATTTCGTCACCAAAATAAGAGACATCGGAGGAATCACAGGCATTCACACGTGTATCTCCCTTGAAACCCTTAAAAAACCAAAAATCACGCACAA
>CAYFZT010000002.1:17779-34301 GCA_964347555.1 uncultured Candidatus Bathyarchaeia archaeon
TAAAATGAAAAAGCTTGCACTTGTAAAAGCATTTATTCAACTTGTTTTGACTTCAAAGCAGTTCTCAACAGTATGTCGACCTTCGCCGCCGTGCAACTTCCTTGTGTCATTGAATAAGCGGTGTCTTTTGGTCCACTAGCTGCACCAGCCACAAATATTCCTTCAACATTGCTTCCTAACGACATCTCGTTCACTGCAAAAAAACCAGAATCCAGCAGGTTTACGTTTATGATCTTGCTGAGCGAATTCACAGTGGGATCAAGAACACCGCCGATTGAAAGCACAACGAGGTCGGATTGAGCTGAAACCAAGTCGTTCTCCAATGTGTCTTCAACCTCGATTGTCAAAGCATCTTCGTCTTCTCGTATTTTCGCTGGCTTACCTCTAGGAAAACGGATACCCATCTTTCGGGCGTTTCTAAATTCGATTTCTCCCTCATATGGAGTTCTCATGTCTATGTAGAATATGGACACAGTGACGTCAGAGTGATCTCTTTTAATGATCTTCGCGAGCTTTATGGCATTGTTGCAACAGAAGTCCGAGCAGTAGGCGCGCGCGCGCGCGGGTACCATGCAGAAAAACCATCCTAAACACTGCAAGAAAATGCAAGCTTTTTATTTCAAGCAGAATTCTTCACAACATTGGTATCCCTGGAAAGGCTATATTGCAAAGAAATAATAGATCAAGTAGCCGCCTACTATTATCAGAATCAACCCAGCTATTCTTTGCATCGTTGATGTTAGTTCTGTAATCTTTCTGTGAACTGTCTCTTTGGTCATGGCTAAGATAACTGTGATCAAAATCAGCGGAAGTCCCATACCCAAAGCATATACAATAAAACTGGCTATTGCCTCAAAGGCTCCGCTGGAAATCGCAAGAGTTAGGATCGACAAGAAGATAGGCGAAGAGCAACTTATAGTAGCTAAACCATAAAGGCAGCCATACAGGAATAGTCCTGCAAAACCCTTCTGTTTTGGAGCTTTTTGCATTCGTCGTGGAATTGGAAGTTGAGGTAGTTTAATCCCTGCTAGCAAAACGATTCCCATAATGAATGTAACAACGCCTGCTAGGAGTTCAAGAGATGGCACATATGGAGTTATTAAACTGCCGAAAAGAGAAGCCAAAATTCCAACTATAGAGAACACTGATAAGAGGCCAGAACAACACACTGCTCCTTCAATTATCGGTTTCCCTGCATACGATCGGGTTCCAAGATAGTAACCAACATATCCTGGAATCATTGGAAATCCGCAGGGTGAAAAGAGCGCGAAGAATCCAGCTGAGAAAACAAATGTGAATTCTCGGAGGCCAAGAACCATGACAGTTTTCAACTCAGTAATTGTTCAATTTCACTCAAGAGAGTCTGTGAATGCACCCAGCCAACATGAGTGAATTCTATTATGCCGTTCTTGTCAATGACTACTGTCTTTGGAATGAAATTGACATCATATGCCCCTGCAACATTCGCGGTGTCTTTGATCCAAGTCCAAGTCGCGTTTGAGTAAGAGTTTCTGAAAGTTTTTATTCGTTCCTGGGTCTCAAAATCAATGATTATTGAAGCTATAACAATTGTCTTGCTGTGAAGCGTCCACACGGATTCTAACTCCAAAATTACACTTCTGCACGTACTGCACCAGAGCGCCATAAAATTTAAAATAACAACTCCACCTCGATGGCTGCTTAATGTGAAACTATTTCCATTTATGTCAAATAGAGAAAAGTCTGGTGCTAAACCCTTTGCATATTCTGTTTGGGGATACCAAAAAGACCGGCTTACCCCTACGCTAACCGACAGAACTCCTATGACTGCCAAAGCAAGAATTTTATTCTTATCCCAAGGTTGCTTCTCTTTTTCTGGACTTACATCTTTGAGACCATTTGTCATCCAAAGCACTCTTCATAAAAATTGGGCAGTGACAAGTTTATTTCTTTTATGTTTTTGTAACTGAATTTCAGGTATCATGATTGGTAAGGTAAACAACGTTTTTTAAAACTGGTTGAATGAGAGTTCCGTCTTACAGACTTGCTATGAAGCCGCTGACAATGTACGCTATGCACAGTAACAGACCGGTGAGCAGATGTACGAGAATTGTGCCTGCGTTTGCAGGAATGAGCTTGCGTGGATCTTCGTAGTGTTTTCTGGCAACAAATACAGCCTTTATCGCAATTGGCATTGTAAGAAATGAAATTAACGTGAACGCTGGTATCAGTGAAAACAAAACACCAAACAGTATCGCCGCATAGGTGGAAAACATGAGGATGCCATACACATCTGCAGCCCTTTTCCTTCCAATTCTGGTTACCAATGTCTTTTTTCCTGCTTGAGCATCCGCGTAATAGTCGGGAATTTCGTTTATCCAGAGCACTTCAAGAATCAAAATCCCTATTGGAATAGATGCCACTATTGGTTCCAACGCAATAGTTTGTGTTTGTATATAATAGCTTCCTAAAACCACGAGGGGGCCACAGTTGATGCCTACAATTAACTCGCCGATTCCTCGCGGAGCCAATTGAGTCGTGTAGAAATATCCTGAAAAGACACCTATAAGACCGAGAACTACAATAACCCACCCTCTTGTGAGGGCAAGGAACAGGCCAATTATGCTGGCCAGAACAAAGGAAACTAAAGACGCGACGTACACTTTTCTTGGGTTTACAACACCGCTGGGAAGTAAGCCGCTTCCGCCGCTGAATGGTGAACTAAATCCTTCATTAACAGAATCGCATCCGCTTTTGTAATCGAAATAATCATTTGCAAGATTTGTTCCAGCATTTATGCACACTGCGCCTATCAAGCTCAAGACAAGATAGGTTAGATCGAAAGCCCCGAGCGAAAACCATGCCACAGAAGCCCCAAGGAATACGGGAATCCAAACTGCTGTAAAGAAGGGGGCTCTCAGTTCCTTAACCCAAACAAGAAATCTACCTGTCTTATCTTCAGATTTCTCTGAAGTTTTTACCCTCGCCATAGCGCTCTTCACACTTGTTGTGATAAAACAAAACATATAAAACTTTATTGCAAAACATAATTAGCCATCGTACATGAAACTCCTACGCATTTAAAGGAGGAACAGAAGATGAGTAGCATCGCAAATGTGGATTTGCCGACGAGGATTATGATAATTATCCTTGTAGTCGTCATCTCTTATCTCGCATTATTTTTAATCTTAACTGGGCTTTTTGTTCAACAGCCTTCGATGCCTGATATGATGCACCACATGATAAGCCCCAGCCAGAACACCATAGCTATAAACCTAGCTTCTCTTTCTCTAGCATTATTAGCTGGCATTTTGGTTTCGTTATGGTTAAAAACAGAGAAGACTGGAGCAAAAGTTGCTGGAACAGATGAGTTGGAAATAATAAAACGAGCCTTGTCAGAAGACGAAAAAACAGTTTTAGACGAGATTAGAAGGGCGGGGGAAATCACCCAGGATTCTTTGAGGTTCAGGTTGGACTGGAGCAAAGCGAAACTTTCTCGAATTTTAACTAACCTCGACAAGATGAACTTAATACAAAGAGAGCGAGTAGGCAAAACCTACAATGTCTTTATCACTGGAACAAGGCGAAACCGTAACGAAACGGTTTGAAACGGTTTCACTGACAACCCTTAAGGGAAAAGCCTGTGCTAGATTCTCAAGCATAAGATTGGAGGTGAAGAGATGAAGTATAAACGGTTATCAATGCTTTTGGGTGCCCTAATGGCGATTGCCGTGCTAATGTCCGTCGCGTTAACATTTGCTCAGCCTTTGCAGTCTGCTATGCGAGAAGATGTAACAATTGAAGATCACGAGGAGCGCGAGGAAGTTATGGAGCATATGCATGAAGAATACGCTAGTATGATGAACAATATGTATCATGAAAGGCACAATGAAGACGTAGAGTTCGACGAGTCGCATGGGCATCACGGGTGCCATTAAATCGCGTGACAAAACAAAGAGATTGCAAAATCAGCCGCAACAATCCGCTTTTATCTTTCTTTTGAAATATGAAGCATATTCATCTAGCACTTCATGATGTTGTTGGCATTGCTTGTTGTGAAGTTGATTCTAGGAAACAAGTTGGCACTTCTTTTCTTATCACTTTTACCAAGGTGTTAATGGTGGACAATGACCTAGCGGAAAATTTTGGGTTCAGATAAAGTTTCTTCATAGGTTCTACTTTGATGCGCCGTTTCATAAACGTGGAGATAGGATTCAATTCGCCTTGAAAGTTCTTCTTAGCCACGTCATATTCACTTGTTACGGAGAAGTCAGGCTTCTTCTCTACTGTTGGTTTTGTTTCAACAACAAATCGCGTCAGCTTTCCTTGATCAAGCTCTATGTACATTGTAACTTTTTCGCTATCATATAGGTCCTTCAGTTTCGGTGGAAGCTTCTCGATTGTATATGCAACACTGAGACTAAATTCAGAGGCTTGCGCCATGACACTTTCGTCCGTAGCCTTTGCATGCTCGATTGCAGCAACAGCCTTTTTTATCCATTCTTTTGAAAGAAACGTATACTCAACTAGGCCTTCTCGGGAATTCATCTTTCGCTACCGTCCATAAGGCTTAAGTATAACACCGTTATAAATATAACGGCGTTATATAAATTAGGTATGGTGACTCGCAAATGCCAAAAATCGATCCAATCAAAGAAGTCAAAAAAGACCACGAGAAAGTCAGAGACATCCTCCTAGACTTTATGGACGCCATTAGAAAACGCGACGTAACAAAATCAGTTGAACTATTGCTAATTTTGGACAAGCTAGGCGGCCCCCACTTTCGAATGGAAGAAGAAACAATGTATAAAGCCTTGAAAAAATTCTACGGCAATGAATATTACCAACGCCTGCTCGAAGAGCACGATCGTGTGATAAGCGCCGCAAAAGAAATAGGTGAAACCCTTGGCAAAGGAGAAATAACACCTGAAGAAGCTACAAAACTTATTAGACTTGTTCAAAACGAGATTCTGCCACATCCGATCACCTGTAGCGGACTCGAAATGATGATGGAAAAACTTACCCCAGAAGAGCTCAATAGGATAGCAGAAAACTTCATAGAAGCGCGAAAAGCTGATGTCCCTTTACTTGAGTGGGCATCTACGATCAGAGGTAGGGAGGCATGACACAATGCGAGCAAGGAAAAATCGCCATTATCATCAACAGCGCCTCTTATGATAGAGTTGCCTATGCGCTCACAATAGCTTCCACATCCGCCGCAGTTGGCAAGGAAGTCCATGTTTTGTTTACTTATGGAGCAATCTTGAGGCTAAAAAGGGGAAAGGCTGACGAAATAGGAGAGGAAACTGACGTATGGATCAGAGAACACGTAACTTTAGGGTCATTAACAGGTGCCATTCCAAAAATCTCAGAGTTAATAAATAACCTAAACAAGTTCGGTGGCAAAGTTTACTCATGCGTCTCAGCTATGGCATTACATAACATCATGAAGGATGATTTAACAGAGGAAGTTAACGAAGTAACCAGCATAACGGCGTTTCTTGAAAAAATTGAAGGAGCCTCTATGATACTCTACGTGTAATTTCAGAGAGAGGACTACGAATTCGCGCGCGCGAAACCTGTCCTTCCTACGAAGTAGTTAGAGAATTCAACTCTGAGAAGCGTTCCGACTAAGTTTTGGCTTAGGGTATGGGGGAAATACCAAGGCGCAAAAAAGCCATTAGAGCGAGAGTAAGAGTAAAACGAGCAAGGTTCAAGATATTCGTTGCGAAGTACAGCAGAACCAAACCTTAAAAAGGTGCTCGATAAGTAAAAGCATGTCTGACAAGAAGCTTCATCTCTTGGTGCAACTCTTCTCTTATTCTTCTAGAACAAATTTAAACGTCAAACCTGCCACAGCTGTGATGGCCAACAGGAAGGCAAAGAGCAGTCTCAATTCTGCGATTAAATTAATCATGGCGAACCCATTAACGATCTTCCCCGTTGCCAGAACCGACGGTATAAGTACTGGCATACAAACTGGGAAAAGCAGGAAAGATAAAAGCAAGGTTTTTCCCTCCGAAAACATTACGAGACCTGAAACAAAAGAACCTGCAAACGAGAGGTCTATAATTCCTATAAAGAAGATTAGCAAAAATTCCACAAATTTTTCAGAGATTTTCAGGTTTAGAAAAACCGCAGAGAATAAAAGTAACACAGTTTCTACGAAAAAAAGCAGCACTATTGCGTAAAGGATTTTTCCGAAAAGAATTGCAGAAGGCGAGCAGGGTAAGGTTTTCAGACCGCCCAGTGTTCCTCTGTCTATCTCTCTGGTGAATGATGTGGTGAAAGTCAGTACACTGGCAAAGAAAAGGATGATCCAAAGTGCCGCAGCAGCTACTTCAGGTTGATTAGCTAGCGTAGGACCCCAGGCAAAACTGCAGATTAGAATTGAACTTACTGAAAAGATGAGAATCGACAAGATTTCGTAGGCTCTTCTAAACTCTGCCTTCAAGTCCTTTTCAGCTATTTTTGCGGCAGTTGAGAGAAAACCCATCGGCGTCACCTAGAATTGTGTGTCTTGAATTAATCCTCCCTTGCCAAGAAAAATTCCTCTGTCGCAGAGTTTCTTTGCCCACTCAATCGAATGAGACGAAATCAAGACAACTTTTTCTTGGTGGTTTCTGAAGTAATCTACAAGGAGGTTGCAGGTTTCTTCGTCTAGTCCGGCGAAGAGTTCGTCAAGGAGGATTATGCTGGGATCATGAATTAACGCTCGTATTATGTCTGCTCTCTTTCTCAAACCATATGACAGCTGTTTTACTGGAACCTGATACCATGGTTTCAGATTTAAAGATCCAATCTTGTTAAGAAAACCTTCTGGGTTCACGGAGAAAAGCTTTGCATAAAAGAGCAGATTCTCTTCGATGGTAAGTTCGTCGTAAAGAAAACTTTCATGGGTTGCAAATCCGACTTGTCTCCTTGTTTCTTCGCCGTTCTTGAATGCGTTTTTTCCGAAAATCTTCACAGTTCCAAATGAAGGCGAAATGTGCGTAGCCAAAATCTTCAATAGGGTGGTTTTTCCAGCTCCGTTAGGACCCAGAATAGCTACACATTCATCTTTGTCAATTGCCACTGAAAGGGATTTTAGAGCCCAATTATACCCATATTTCTTTGAAACGTCGATCAATTCGACAGCAGCGGTCAATTTGCTCCCTCCGACCAGCGCGCGCTAAGTCTTTCTTAAAATTACGAAGACAACATAATAGATCAATGCCGCAGATCCTATTATTATTGTCACAAGAAACACTGGGTTGCTGAGCATGGAGGTTTCTCCTCCTTCATATCTTGACGCACATGGGACAAGCATTTCTGACGCACTGAAGTGATGCTGCGAAACAAGTTCGCCGATGACAACCACTTGTTCTCCTTCGTTAAAGTTTGGAGGGGAGCTTCCTTCATACGATACTTCGATTACATAATTGTTATCTGTGAGATTAAATAGAAGAGAGCCGTCATCAGCCCATCTGCGGGATCCATTTACAACTGTACCCAAAACCTGCACCGTCTGGTTAACATAAGTAGGGTTGTTTTCAGCTATTTCCGAGACGCTCAGATAAGGATCAATATACGATGTGAAGGCATCATAGGCAAGTACTATGCTAATAACTATCAGCACACCAACGATGATGTAAGTGTACTTAATCTTCATCTCTCTTGCCCTTCTGCTCTAACCCTGCAATTCTTTGCTTAAGAGAAGATAAACGTCTGTTGATCCATATTCCAACTGCCAAGATGGATATCCAATAAATCGTTGAAACTATGAAAACTTCAAGTTCCATGCGAAAGACCTCCTTTTTCGTAGCTCAAGGCGTCTACACGGTTTTCAAGAGAACCAACACTGAACATCGCCCTTAATAGATATATGTAAACAAGGGAACCCCCAATTAGATTTAGAAACAGTGTTTCCATTACGGGAGGAGTTGCTGAAATTCCTGATCCTGGAACGATTATTTGAGGATGAAGCGACTGCCAGAGTCTGATCGACAAGTAACTCAAAGGGATAGTGACGAAAGCTAAAACATTGTAAACTGCGCCAGTCAATGCTCGCTTTTCCACGTTTCCTATGGAAAGACGCAGGGAGGTATAGCCCATGTATGCTATCCAAAGGATGAGTGTGGTTGTTTGCCTCGGATCCCAATTCCAATATTTTCCCCAGACAGAATTTGCCCAGATAGACCCCGTTACTAGCGCTATGACCCCGTAGATGAGACCCAAAACGGCTGAAACTTCTGCTATAATGTCGTACACGAACTTTCTTTTGACCAAAAACAGTATACTTGCAACCAAGGAGATTCCTAGCGTGAGATAGCAGATCCATGCAGCTGGCGTATGCGTGTAGAAGATTCGATAAACATCGCCACCGGGTCCCTCAATAGGGGATGGACCAGCAACATAAGCTGCGTAGGAAGCAACAATGTTTACGACTATGACGATGAAAAGGTAAACTTCCTCTTGGAACTCCATCAGATGCCCTCTTATACGATATCACGCATGAAACAGTCTATTAATAATTTCGATGTGTTGCCATTATAAAAAGCTTTAAAAAAGGCGATTGTGTACAAAGCTATTCAAATCTTTGATGGAATGTAGAGATGGGGACTGAAGAGCTCTTCTTGATTTTTGCCAGTTTAATGTTGTTCTTCGATTTGATACAGTCATCTAAGGCAAAGCCACGTGAAAAAAAGAAGCTTGAATATGGCTTTTACGCCGCAACTCTAGCTTGCGGATTAATTGTTGCCTCCTATCTTATGCTTGCTCAAGCATTCTTGAATGATGACTTCTCGCTTGTAGCCGTTTACTCATACAGTTCTTCAGGGTTGCCAGCCGCGTCCAAGTTATATGCTACTTGGGGTGGAGCTAGCGGTTCAATGCTCTTCCTAACATTTCTAGTAGGAATCCTTTACTTTGCATATAGGTTTAGAACCTATGAAAAAAGAAGCGCCTTCAACATCGCTGCCTACAGAACACTTAACATCATTCTAATCTTCTTCCTAATTGTCACTTTAATGAACAATCCATTTGAGAGATTGTCTGGAACGCCGATGGATGGTAGAGGTCTAAATCCGCTGCTGCAGACGTTTTGGATGTTCGCTCATCCTCCAGTAGTATTCGCTGGTTACGTATTTGTCATCTTTGCGTTTGTGCTTGTTTTAGCAAGTATGAGTGCTCAAGAAAGCGTAGACAAACGACTGCTCAAACTATCGCTTCAGGCTGCATGGCTGACTACAACCTTAGGAATTGCCATTGGAGGTTTGTGGGCTTATGAGGTGCTGGGGTGGGGCGGATACTGGGCTTGGGACCCAGTGGAGACAGCTTCTTTGTTGCCATGGCTTGCTCTCACAGCTTACTTCCATTTAGGTGCCTTTGAAAAACGTGAGAGCTTGGCGAAAGAACTTATGCTCGTTTTAGCATTCGTGACAGTTATCTTTGCAACAGCCCTAACCAGAGGAGGCTTACTTGAATCGGTGCATGCATTTGGGTTGTCACCAATTGGACCACTTCTTTTACTTTTCGCCTTTGCTATGGCTCTTTACTTCTTCGCTTTGAAACGTAGAATCAAGAAACCTCTTTATGCGTTTCGAATCGAGAAGTCTTCTCTTTACTCGGTTTCTCTGTTTATAGGATTTTGGTCACTAATGTTTCTATTACTCGTCTCTTTCTGGGGATTAGCCTTTCCCATTTTAGGCGGATTGTTTCAAGAGACTTCTCAGGGCACAAGCGCGGAGTTCTTCAACAATTGGAGTTTTCCATTTGTAATGACTTTTGTTGCCGCATTGATTGGCTGCAGCATGTATGAGAAGATTGGTTTTAAAAAGTTCGCCGGGTTGATCGTTGGTGGATTGAGCGTAGGAGTCGCTCTGGTTCTGGTTCAATGGCCAACGCCTAGCATTTTGGCGAATCTAGGGATTCCCCTCTTGATTGTTGCGCTCTTCGCCGTTATGTTCAGGCTGGGTCAAGTTCTGCCAAAAAAGAGGAGGTCCTTTCAACTCTTCGGAAGAAGTCTTCTCCACTTTGCAATCATAATAACTTTGATCGGGGTTTTCTTAAGCTCTACTACAAAACTTGAAAGCGGCGAAATTCTTGCAGAACCTAACCGCACTATTGAAACACTGGGTCTAACTTTGCAGTTGAAAAATTTCACTGTCTTTCCTGGTGTTGGAAACGTTCACGTATCTGGCCCGCTGGGAGCACAATGCTATAATGAACACTCAGCAGTGAAAATGGACGTGGATATAGAATATGGAGGAAACGTTTATCATGAGGCGCTGTGGGTACGCCTCTACACTGCCTATGGTATTGCATGTACACCGTCGATAATTACCGCGCCGATCGGAGATATTTATGTCCATATGCATCACACGGAATCAATGTATGATTCTCTGTTTCAAGCTCTAATGGGCGGAGGCGAGGTTCAGCCTCAGGATTTGATAATCACTGTAGAGATAGTTCCCATGGTCTATCTTGTTTGGGCTGGAGTAACGCTGATGTCTATCGGAATGGCCATCCCACTAATCAAGGAACTCGTAAGACCGCTGCACAAAAAAGCAGGGACTGATCAAAAACTTATACCCTTACCTTAAAGGCAGTCTTATTATCGGAAAAATTATGCCGATTAACGTAAATAAACAATATTCTTATTATCATAAGTAAGATTTATATATTCAGTATCAAAATAAGGTTAATCTCTGGGTGAAAGGGGAAAACGGAATGGCGAGAACTGAACATCAGCAATTATTATTATTTTCATTAATTCTAATCTTGGGTATTTCACTTTCACTTTCAAAAGCGCCACCAGTAGCGCACAGCTCTAACAGTTCATCATATGTAGGTGCGGAGCAATGCGGCAGTTGCCACTTTGACATTTATGAAGGTTGGAATCAGACTAACCACGCCTATGCAGCTAGGCTCATCCAGAACGCATCAGGCAACTTCTATAGTATTGGCTCAACCAGCAATAGAGCAGGGACGCCCAGTCGAGTATACAATGAAACTAGCTTTATGGCGGGATGCCGTAACTGCCATGTTACTGGGGGAAATAATTTCGATCCGCAAGGAGCAGCCAACCAGACATGGCCAAATTGGGATACTGATCCAGCGGAATTCTTGAACATCCAGTGTGAAGTATGCCATGGAGCCTATCAACCTCATGGATCAACTAATCCCGCAATGATTCTCAACTACTCTGCGGCACTCTGTGAACTATGTCATCAACCAGGATCTTCCCACGACAATTCATACTGGCAAAGTGCACATGCTCAAAGTTTAGCTGATCTTTTGGCTTCTGATCACGCGGCGGACAGCTGCCTCAGCTGCATGTCAACTCAGGGGGCCTTAGGATTGACTGTTACCTTAAGCACAACAGATTTAGCGAGTGTTTCATGCGCAGCTTGTCATGATCCTCATAGTCATGAATACGATGCTCAACTGAGATACGAAGAGTCAACCGAGCTGTGTGGCCAGTGTCACTCTCAGGCTGAACTCTTCGAAGACAGTGCACACTCTAAGGCAGGATTGGAATGTACAAGCTGTCATGGACAAGGCACACATCTTTCTCATGGTCATGAAAGCGCTGTGCTTAACCACACTTGGGGCATATATGGAATGCACTACCCCTACAACCAAACAATAGCAGAAGAACCTATTGTATGCTCAACCTGTCACACTCAATCTTGGGCTACGTCGCAACTTGCTGTAATTCAGGGCTTAACAACAGAATCTATAACAAATGCTACAGAGGCCATTGAAGACGCAAAAGCCACGATCACTATTGCAAACCAGACGAGCGGAGTGAACCAAACAAAAGTCGACGGAGCAATGACCATGGTTGAAACCGCAGAAGACTACATCTCCGACTTGGAAAGAGATAGCAGCAGAGGTTTTCACAATCCAGAGGAGGCATCCAGGATTCTGATATACGCAACAAGGCTGGCGAATGCTGCGAAAGCAACCGCGCTGCAAGCTCAACAGGAAGCCACTCAAAGCTCCTTTGATGTAACATCAAGCGAACTGTCAACTTTGAAGGGAACAACGCTCTATCTGTATTTGGGAGCAGGCTTATTGGTTGGCTTCGCTGTTGGAGGCGTCGTAATCTACGCTGTTAAGCGGAAGTCCTAAAAGAATACTGGTTTATTAGCCATAGTGTTTCATGTAGGGATATGCTTTGCGCTCATCTTATCCTTGTGCGACATTCGTGTGAGGAGTTTTATTGAAGTTGAAAAGGAACAAGTTTGCATTTCTTGTTGTTGCAATACTATTTGCCGTGTTGTTGTTCGTGAGTTTAGGCTTCTATACTCAGGCAACTCCAACACACGAAGATGATTGTGCCAAATGTCACGCGTATCCACCCGAGTCCCTTTGGCTAAATGTTGACCATGCTGCAGTCAGTGTTATTTCAGGTGGAGCTTTCACGATATCTGCTGAAGGAGGCGGCGGAACGAGTGCGGGAACAATGCTCAAGTATCCGAGAAGTGTCTCTGACAACTCCAAGTTCTCAATTGGAACCAAATCAGTGTCTGGAATTACTGAAAGATTAACCCTTACCTCAGCTATCACAGCCCCTTCTCAGACAGGCACATATACGCTCAGACTTTACATCATATCTGGAACTGGAACCAATGTGAATGGAACATCTATATCAAGAGAAACAACCTACCAAGATATCACAGTCACAGTCACTGGACAAGGAGAACAGACTGGGGGTCCCAGCCTAATGTTTTGGGGGGTTCAGATTCTAATGGTAACAATAGTGACATCTGTGGTTGCATTTTTTACGGTTAAAGTGGGTGCAAGCAAACTGAAGGAGAAATAAAGACATGGTTGACCTCTCCGCAGTTCATTCTATGTTGATAGAGATGCACGGTGGAATGCTTACCTTGGCCGCTTTCTGTATTTTAGGAGTAATCGCGGCTAGGATTCATCGAAGACTTCGAAACACAACTAAATGGTATGCGCGTGCGCAGCGGCTAGACATTTTTTCTGATTGGATTCTCCGCCATGCCGAGCCAACAGCCTTTCTTGCTGCACTTGGTGGAATCATCGGCATGATACTCTCTTCCATCATCGGCTACTACGTCTGGCCCGCTGAAGAAGTTCTTGGCACAGGTTTAGGGTTAAACAAAATCACGTTCTCCATCTTTGCCACTGAACTTTGGATAGTTTTTGCGCTGGTTAGAGCAAGATACGGAGAGCGTCTATGGAATAGTCGTGGGTTGGCAGGTACATGCGCTTTTGCAGGGCTTGGAGGCTTCCTTCTTACAGTCTTGACAGGTAGCCTTGGTGGTCATATGGCAGGGAAAGGAAGTGTGCTTGACCCAATCTACGAGTTGTTGAATGTCAATCCGGAAACTCCATTGGTGGCTGAAGGATGGGGTCCGATTTTTGTTTTGTTTGCTGCAGAACTTATCGTAATAGTTAGCGTTTTCCTGCTTTCTAGAGCATATTCAAGAGCTCAAATACAAACCTGAATTTTCCTCTGCGCGCGCGCACTTTACAGTTGCAAAAGGTATATTTTGTATCTGCTATGTTGTACGCCCTTTAAAGAACAAAGTGCATTACAAAAATGCTAGTGTTTCATTTTGAGGAAGTACGCCACTCACATGAATGTTCGCAGTAGGGATCACCGTGCCCCTTACACGTCACTCGGATTATCTTCGCTTTACCACCAATAGCCTTGGTGACTCCTTCATGAAAGGCGTCATGGAGAACATCACACATTGTTTCAGGCATTTTAACAGCAAGTTCCAGAAACAGACAATTGTGCATACGAAACACTATTCTGTCCTTTTCCATCTTTACAATTTCTGGCTCTCCCCCGGCTTCTTCGAGATATCCCTTGATAAAAAATTCTATGAACGCTTCAGGAGACCATTCTTTCACGTCATGTTTAGTTTCAATTTCTCCTATTACACTTTCACCCATGTTTCTCCCAACTCTTTCAAGTAGTTCACCCGCTCTTTTTGATCCAATCAATCGTTGAAGTGTTTTTATCATAAAACTGGAAAGAGTTAGATAACGGCGTTTTGGGTAACTAACAATTGTAGGCTCCTCGGCGATACGGTAGTAAACCTTTGGTCTTCCCACAGCGCCTGTTTTTTCTTCATAACTTTCTATGAAGCCAGCATCTTCCAACGGATGCAAGTGATGTCGCACAGTGATCGGTTGCAGATCAACCAGTGTAGATATTTCGTCAACACTCAAAGGTTTTTTATGCAATATCTTCAAAATTTCAAGTCTTGACCTACTGGAAAGCGCTTCAAAGGCTTTCTTTTCACTCAAGATCTTCAACTCGCCAGTTTATGTTTAGGTATTAGATATTGCAATTTAGGAGCGCCATATATATTTATTATTCTTATCTGATTTTAAACACCAAGTATTTATCCTCAAAAAACGATGAATTAGACTCCGATTCATCGGTAGATAAGTTGAAAAAAAACCAATTTTACCACAGAGTTTAACCGAAGCAACGTGCGCCCTAGCTGATGTCAATCCAAAACGAGGTTTAGGTGGGTTAATCCCTCATGATACTACTGTGCGTGCCAGTTCTGTAATCAGGTATTACAGTAGTCCTAGCCTTGAATGAAGGTTACTCCCTTTATGTTTTGAAGAGTCTCTACCGGTGAACATTCATGGTATTCAATGTGTTCTCTTCCGCAAATCTCCTTGATTTTGCCGTATATTGTTTCATGCAAGTTTTTGATTGGTTGTTCTTTTGGGCCCTCGATTTCAACCACAACGCCAATTGGGATGTGCCCACAACATGTAACTTGGTCTTTGTAAATATTGACGGTGTAGTTTTCAGGTATTTTCTTGTCTTTAAGAAACAATTGAATTTCTGCAACGATCCGGTTGAGATCTTCGTCTTTAACGCTCATCATGTGACAGGATCTGTGAGTTATGAAGGAAATTGTCTTAACCTCCCTATAGTTGAATGTATTCACTCTTTTTTATATATTTTGTGATAGAAATAATAAATGTTACTGGGCATCAGAGAAGGCGTTACAAGGAGTGCAACTTTTTCAACAAAAGTCGCTTTACAAGACTATACTTGCTGTAGCAGTCACGAAGTTGTATGAACAAAAAAATGGAATGTGTTTAAACAGTTAGAAGATACGCTATCGTTATAGAGATTGAGTTGTTTATTCCATGCATTACAGCTGAAGCAGTAGTATTTCCACCAGTCTGCTGCCACACATAGCCAAGAACCAAACCTCCAACTAGTACTGGAATGATTGCATACAGAGTACTGAAGCCATGTAACAGCCCAAATAGGACAGAAGCAATCAACAAGCCCTTCATCCTTCCAAACGAGTTCTCAAAGCCCCTCTGGACAAAACCTCTGAAAGCCAATTCTTCACAAGGTCCAACCAGAACTAAATGGAATACAATAATAACGATTAGCTGGAAAGAGTCTCTGGGTATTAGTAGCTTCGCAAAGAGTTCGCTAGTAGGGTCAGGACCAAAAATAATCTCTTCACCAATCGAGATGCCTAAGCCAATGAAGTAAAGAAGAGCTGCAAGAATCGAGACAATAGCCAAAATTCTGAAGCTAACCTTTCTCAGACCCAGCTCCTTAAAACTCGCACCTTTATACCGGGCGAACAGAAGTGTAACTCCTAGAATAATGAACTCATTGATAGGCGTAGCTATAAGTGCAACTGGAAAAGGAGAGTTTAGGTAATCTATTCCCATACCGATTAGTATGAGCTCCAATATTATAGAGCCTAAAAAAATCCCACCGACCAAGGCAAAATAACAAGCCAGCGCCAGCTTTGCTTTCCACTTAAACTGGTTTTCCATAGCCTTCTCCTTGCCCATCGCATATTCGTCTTCAACTTCAGTTTTTATGACTTATGGAAGTCTCCCAAAGCCTTATGAACACTTATCGTTAATACGAGTGTCTGTTGGAGTGGAAATCCTTGGTTTACTGCTCTAAATGTGGAACAAAGAACGAGGAAGATGCTAAACACTGCACCCAGTGCGGGGGGAACTTAGAGGTCTCACGGGAGAAAAGGTTTGAAAGACGTGCAGAGGAATGGGGAGAGGACATTGGAAAACGAGCGGAGAGGTGGGGAGAACAGTTTGGAAAGCGTGCGGAAGAGGAATGTTTTGGCCTGCCAAATGGTGGAGCCATTGCAGGCATAATCTTTGGCATCATAATCCTTGTCTTTGGATTCGCTTGGCTAACAGGGATAGACCTATGGGCGAACATAGGGCCCTTCATTGTAATCCTCGTTGGACTGCTAATCGTCGCTGGCGCTATATACGGAGTAACTCGTAGAAGATAACCTCCTTTATTCTTGTGAGCCTCACATTTCAAGTTGCATCAATAATTTAACCCAAACCCAAACCCAACCCTTACTTACGTTTACACACTCAGCAAACAGACAAACAGACAGACAGACAAACAAACACAAACAAACTTCGCGCGCGCATAAACTAACTAGAGAGTGCCTTAACTCTCTGGAAGTAAATGGAAGTAAATCTCTGGAAGTAAATAATCTTAAATTATACAGCGATCAAGGAAATAACGGCCGGGGTAGCC
>CAYFZT010000003.1:0-2250 GCA_964347555.1 uncultured Candidatus Bathyarchaeia archaeon
TATTGCCTGAGCTTGAATTGGGAAAAGATTACTGAATCCAAGGTCTTCAATGGCTTTCATAACTTCGGGATCTAACGGCAAGTCTTCAAAGTGTTGTATTTGCATGTTTTTTCATTTCTCCTATCACAAAAATTCGCATGCCCTTTTCAAAAGCCTTCAAAAGCTTCTTTAATCCATGCATAAATCAATGTGACAACTCCAATAAGACAACAACCCCTATATAAAAAGGTTTACCATGTTCGAAGGAAGATTGAGTGCGAAGAGTCAGAGATGCATTACATGTTGGCTTAAAATGGATTCAAAATAAGTAAGGTTTAAGTCTCGTGCCGTCTCCCCTATATGAAACTACCAAAGCGGAGAAGCCGAATGAAGCAGCTACACCACAACGGCGTTCTAATTCCACCTCAATACGAGGGAAAAGGACTCACCATCACGATGAAAGGAAATAAAATCAAGCTGACGGATGAACAGGAGGAAATGGCTCTCGCCTGGGCCAAAAAAGTGGGAACTCCTTATGTTGAAGACCATGTCTTCGCCAAGAACTTTCATCGCGACTTCTCAAAAAAGCTTGGCATCAATGTCAAGCCTGGCGACATTGACTTCACTGAGGTTATCTCCTTTGTGGAAGAGGAGAGAAGATGGAAAGCTAGTCTTTCCAGAGAGGAGAGAAAAAAGCTGGCTTCTCAGAGGAAAACCCAGAGGGAAGCTAACAAGGAGCGCTACGGATATGCGTGGGTCGATAGCGTCCAAGTGGAGGTGGCCAACTACGCCGTTGAACCCAGTTGCATCTTCATGGGCAGAGGAAAACATCCCTTAAGGGGACGTTGGAAGGAAGGTCCTCGTGAGGAGGAGATCGAACTCAATCTATCGCCAGATGCCCCCAGACCACAGGGCAGATTGAAGGGGATATTCTGGGAACCCGACGCTATGTGGATTGCAAGATGGCAGGACAAACTCTCAGGCAAAATGAAATACGTTTGGTTTTCCGACTCTAGCATTCTGAAGCAGAGGAAGGATATTGAAAAGTTTGACAAAGCAAAAGAGCTTCAGCAAAACCTTCAACAAGTCCAAAAGCACATCTGGGAAGGTCTTAACGCTTATGACATAAGGCGGAGGAAGATAGCTACAATCTGTTTTCTCATTGACAAGTTGAAGATTAGGGTTGGCGATGAGAAGGACCCTGATGAAGCAGACACTGTTGGCGCTTCAACCCTTCGACCGGAGCATATCCGCTTCAATGGAGACGACACCATAACCTTCAACTTCCTCGGAAAAGACTCTGTACCTCACGTCTTCACGGTAAAACTCCCAAATGATGTCAGCAGGAACCTCAAGGAATTCTCAGCCAACGCTAGGTCAACCCTTTTCGATGGCATCGGCTCAAGACATGTCAGTGAATTCTTGGATGAGATGATGACTGGACTTTCAGCAAAGGTATTCCGAACATGCTATGCGTCCAATGGAGTCGAGATGAAATTGAAAAGGACACGTGCAAAACCTACAGATCCCGAGTTCTGGAAGAAATATGTTGCCACAATGGCGAATCTAGAGGCTGCGAAAATCTGCAACCACAGGCGCACTATCCCCAAAACATGGAAATCCTCATTAGATAAAAAGAAAACGCGCCTGAAGGCTGTGCAGGTTCGGGCAAAAGAGGCACAGATCGAGCTGGAGAAGAAAATCAAGGAACGAAAAGAAAGACATTCAGAGAGATTTGGAAAGCAGCAGGAAAAGCTGAAGGCGATGAAGGAAAAATTGGATGCTCATCTGCGGCAACTTGCGCACAGTGAGCAACAAGGTAAACCTGTCCGCGCTCCGAAGAAACGAATCAGGCTTCAACGAAAGGCAGTGACGCGTCAGAAGCAACGGCTCAAGGAGTTGAAAGATAAGCAGAGAGAGCAGATAAGAAAGCTGAGAGAAAGGCTGAAAAATAGGAGGCAGCGTGACAAAGCGATGATAGACAAATTAAAGCTCAGGATAAAAACCCAGGTTGAGACACGAGACTACAACTTGACAACGTCCTTGAAGAGTTACATCGACCCAAGAATCTACTACGAATGGGGAAAACGAGTTGATTACAACTGGAAAAGGTATTATCCTAAAACTCTCCAAAAAAAGTTCAGCTGGGTTGAGACAATAAAATGAAAATCACCCAACATCATTTTAGGTTGCTTAAATCTCTTAGAGATGAATAAGATTTTCAATTTTGAATGTCCCTTCATCGAGGCGAAGGCAACGGCTAGACCAAAC
>CAYFZT010000003.1:2260-31620 GCA_964347555.1 uncultured Candidatus Bathyarchaeia archaeon
AGAATCTATTATGAATGGGGAAAAAAAATCGACTACGATTGGAATCAATACTATCCGAAGGCACTTCAGAGGAAATTCAGCTGGGTAGAGGCTGATTGTGAAATGTCTCTGTGAAAATGCTATAAGGCAAGTATTAAGAAAATGGAGTCCCAATGCGCGCGCAGACTAAGCATGTTATAGTGCAGTTGCGATTCCTGTCAACAGAAGGATCATTATGCTTAGGATAAGGCCCATTTTTGCAGCTCTCATTTGAAGCTGTTGCAGTCTGGCAAGCTCCTGCGACGGACCCTTGGCGGCTGCCGCAGCAACTTTCGGAGCCAGCCTTTCAAAGCTGTACATCGACCCAATAATGGCGATTGAAGCTCCAATTGCATGAATGATGAGGGCATTATCCAAGGTTGTAACCGCTTGACCACCTATCATCAATCCCCAGCAACCCATCTGTCCTATAAACCCAAATATGATAACAACAATTAGTTCCATAACTTTCATTTTATTCACCCAACGGGGCGGGCATTGGCAAGATTTTGTCTAGTTGCCTCCATCAACTCTTCTGATTTGTCCATATCTACATGGTTCCTAGACACAAACTCCTAACTCCAATCTCTTGTAGATTTTGCCATTTTGTTCACAATTATCTTCTTAATATGTTTTGTTGTGCGCCCCTTTCCCCATGCGCGCGTTATAGGGCACCCAGATTTATTCAAATCTTCTTTCGCAAGTCACAAATCTCAAGTATTTTGCCGGTATAATTACATAGAGTAGAAGGTATGCGCTTTGACGACTCTCAAGCTACCTAGAATGGATAAAACAGAGATTGAAAAACTCATTCGAGAACAGATACTTTGTCGAATTGCGTTCAAAGGAGAAAGGTATCCATACATGGCTCCTTTTCAGTATGTATCCGTTGACGGATCACTTTATTTTCATTTCACAGATTATGGCAAGAAGATGAAACTACTTGAAAGAGACAAGCGAGTTTGTGTTGAGATAGAGAAATACCAACCTGATCTAAGCAAATATAGCTTTGTAGTCTTTAGAGGCACATTGAAGATTGTAACTGATCCACTGGAGAGAGCTAAGGTCATAAAGACGATGGCAGAAGAAGGCAAGCAGAAACTATCGCCGAACTTCCTCGCTGCACACGGTTTCACTAGGGAGGAGGGTTGGTCCGCCTTTACTCCAGAGAAGCCCTTGGTAATAGTTAAGCTTGAAAACATAACTCAGGAGATAGGTTTAAAATCTCCATAACTGGATAAAAGGAACATGCGGCAGGTTTCGATTATGCTTAGCTCAAAAAATTGGATTCTGAAAGGTGCAAACTGTGCTGGATTCTTAGTGACTGTTGTGGTTAACGCATTGAGCAATATTCTACCTTTGAACGGGAAAACTACAGGTGAGATATCTGATTTGTATTCGAATTTGTTTACTCCAGCTGGGTACGTTTTCTCAATATGGGGCGCCATCTATCTATTGTTGCTGATCTTCATCTTGTATCAGATATTACCCAAACAGGAAACAAAATTCTTAACAAAAATCAGCTATCTTTTCGTGTTAAGTAGCATTGCAAACATTGTATGGATTTTTCTCTGGCACTACGAACAGATTACCTTGTCTATAATACCAATGTTAGTGTTATTGACTGCTTTAATTGCGATCTATCTTCGTCTTCAAATTGGTCACTCTGACGTTTCTCTTAGTGAAAAGTTAGCTGTTCATCTGCCTTTCAGTGTGTACTTAGGTTGGATTACCGTTGCAACGATAGCTAATGTTGCTGCTGCACTAACTGCCATCAATTGGGATGGTCTAGGAATTAGTGAAGTTACTTGGACAGTTCTTGTGATTCTAATTGCATTAATAATCACACTAGGGGTCATTTATACAAGAAAAGATGTTGGTTATAGTCTTGTAATCATTTGGGCTCTTGGCGGCATCATTGTTAAGCAGATAGAGAATCAAAGCATTGTGTTAACTTCAGGAATTGGTGCGGTAATAATTTTGAGCGCTCTTATTGCAAGTATGATTCTTAAACGTTCAAGATAACTGTGCCTTTTGCATGCGTTTATACCTCTCTCTACATCTTGAGCAACGATTGATAAGTTGTTCAAAACTTCTATCTTTATCTATATAACCTGACCTTTCCGCTTGTCTCCACATCTCGTCTATATCAGAATTGTGTCTGTAACCTCTTAGCTTCATCTCCCTTACAAGTCGTTCATGTCGATTATGCAAACTGTGAACCTCAAGTAATCCCTTCTCTAAATATCCTTTAATGGACTTTCCACGACTAATAGCTCCGATGAACATGTGAATTTCGGCATGTTCCCCCAGCAAATGCTGTCTGCACATAATTCTAGGGTCGACCATCCACATTCTCATACTGCATCAGACATTTAGAATTATTCTAGACAGGGTCATATAAGCTGCGAAAAAACATATTGTACCGAATTAAAGAAAAGAGAGATATCAGCGGCGCCAACATCATTATTGTCCGCGCATAAAACATAATATGTAAACGAGTTCAATTAGGAAGCTATGAAGCTCTCAAAGCCTCCACCGGCTATTGTTCTTTTTCTGTTGTCACCTGCCATTGGAGAACTGCTTTCAGGCTCTGCTCCGCCATTGGAGTTTTTTAATCCCTTCGGTTTTGTCATGCTTGTATCGCTTTACGGTAGCGGCGCAGTGATTATAAGAGAGTTGAAGGTTCGCTGGAAGAAAGGTGTAGGCTCTGTTCTGTTGTTAGGGGCTGCATACGGCATCTTAGAGGAGGGTCTAATGGTTTGCAGCTTTTTTAATCCTAACTGGCCTGACTTGGGACAACTAGCTTCGTATGGAAGATGGCTTGACATAAACTGGGTTTGGGCTGTAATGCTTACGATTTACCATGCTGTCTACAGTATCACCATACCTATTGTGTTGGTGGAACTGGCATATCATGAACAGCAACATGAAAGATGGGTGGGTAACAGAATGCTCAAGCTAGTCTTCTTTCTTCTTACAAGCGTTGTCGCAGTTGGCTTCGTCTTATTTGCTCTACTTGCCAACTATTGGCCTCCATTTTACCAGTATCTGCTTACGGTTCTAACAATGACACTACTTGGCTATTCTGCATACAGGCTTCCAGCAGAATGGGGAAGCTATGGTAGGAGGCTTTTACCGAAACCATTTTTAATTGGAGCTCTTGGTGCTGTGGGAACCTTCGCCTTCTTTTTCGGCTTTTGGCTAATGCCTACCGTAATGCCCTTATGGCCTATTGGAATACTCTTTGGACCGATGCTTGTTTGGCTCTACACACTGTTGCTTAAAGACTTTGAGTGGAAAGAAAACAGCGTAAGACATCGTTTTGCACTTGTCAGTGGAGCACTAACATTCTTCATAGTGTTTGCGCCATTACAAGAATTAGATGCAACCCGCACTGACAACCCCGTTGGAATGAGTTTTGTGGGTTTAGCCTTTTTAATCGGATTGGTTTTGTTGGGAAAACAGATCAAGTGATGGATGGGACAACTTGCTATGAACAAGAGTCAAGTCTACATTACATTGGCGACGTTTTCCTTCAGCTTCATTCTGATTTTCTCCACTGTGCTAAGGGACAGTGGCATGTCAAGTTTGGAACAGTTATTCTTTAGGTTAAGCTTCGGACTTCTCATACTCTTTTTCATACTTCTACTGAAAAGAAAATATCGTTTCATCTTAGGAAAAGACATTCCATTTTTTCTTGTAATAGGCTTTTACTATGCTTTGTTTACGCTTTCAGGTTTGTCTTCAATTGCTTTTGGCACTCCAATAACGGTAGCCGTTGCCCTCATCTACACTCAACCTATCTTCACAGCAATCATTTCTCACGCAACTGGAAAAGAAAAGGTTACTGCGCCAAAGCTGGGCGTTATCTTTGTGGGCGTGTTTGGTGTTTTCCTTCTCATGGGCCTGTCCGCAACAAAACTGCAAATTGACTTAGGCGTTGTCTTCCCGATTTTAGCTGGGTGCTTCTATGCAATTTACTTGTGGTTGAAGAGGCAAGCCAGTGAAAAGCAAGAATATACGCCTTACCAAGTTCTCTTCAACACGTTCCTATTCGCTATTCCTTTTCTGCTAGTTGTTTGGTTGGTGTTCAGAAATCTTAGCACCAATCCTCTATTCGTGGGTGCGATAATTCCAGACTCATGGCAGTTGCTTTTGCTCATTGGCTTTGCATCCTTCTGCACCATACTTCCTTATGGTCTGTTAAACTATGTTAAGCCTGAGGAGGTTTCGCCGACCTCAGAGGGTCTCCTTTTGCTGGGTGACCCGTTGTTACACACGCTATGGGCGATATTGCTCTTTCAACAATACGTGACTGCAACTCAGTATCTAGGCGCAGCTTTGATACTTTCTTCTGCAGCAGTCAACCTGAAACTCTCATCAAAACAGAATATTGTTTCCTCGAGTTAGTGACACGTTTACCTGCGTTCAGGAAGTTTTGAGTATGTTCCTTCGGGAGTTCTGTAAACTGCTAGTCTTCCAACAGTTTCCCACTTGTCTCCGTCTCTACGTCTAAGTTGCACAACGATGACTTCCGCTTTTGGATCAGTCTTTCCTTGCCACACTGTAATTCCTAGAAAATCTCGTTCATCGAGACGTGTATAAAATCTTGCTTTTGCCTGAGAGGTTGAGCTCAACTTGATCACTTCCACTTAATAGTGCAGCCTACTGGTTCCGTTTCTTCCAAGGGAACCTTTCTTCTCTCAAGAACAGCGTCAACAGCGTCGCGAAGATATCTCTGACTGACATTGCGAGGCTCGTAAACGTTGTCGTCCATTCTACCATGATAACGAAGAAGCCTTTTCTCGTCGAAGACATACATCTCTGGCGTGCGCTCCGCACAATAGGCTTTAGCCACCCTTTGGCTTTCGTCTCTGAGGTATGGAAAGTTGAAGCTTTTTTCCTTCGCACGAATCTTCATACTCTCAAAGCTGTCTTCAGGATACTTCTTCTTGTCGTTAGGGTTGATAGCGACCAAGGTCACTCCTTTATCTTTGTAGTCTCTCTGGAACCTAACAAACCTATCCTCGTAAGCCTTCACCGTTGGACAATGGTTACAACTGAATATGACAACGACAATCTTCTTGTCCTCAAAATCTTCTAAACTGTAGTCTTTACCGTTGACACCAGGTAACCGGAAATTGGGTGCGCGATCTCCAATCTTGAGCATTTTCATATCCACCTCCTCTTCTATGAATGAAAAACTGTTTATTAGGTTTGTTACAAACTGTAAGAATACGAGGCGCCATGGAAATAAAAGGCACAGAGGAAGAAAAAATCCGAGCTTCTATTTCTAGAATGGTTAGAAAATACGCTGAGAAGAGTCCTTTCTTTGTTAATCCTGACAACGTGTTAGTAAAGAATGTGATTGCTGGGCTTGTGAGAAACAAGATGAGATATGGATGTTCTTACTGTCCATGTCGAGAAGTGAAGGGGGATTTCCAAGAGGACAGAAACAACATATGTCCATGCCGAACCCACAAGGAAGAGATCGCAAGCAGAGGAACATGTGAATGCGGACTTTTCGTTAGCGAAGCATACTTCCACGCAAAGAGAAGATAGAAGGTACTGTTTGCCCACAACCATCCGCACATTTTATTTGTTGGATTCACAGATTGAGATCACTAATTCATAGCAGGCGCGTTATCATGCGAACTTCGAAGCTCTACACTCCTAGTGTGATTATTCTCTCTTTGGCTTCGCTAGTGGAAAATTTGGCATATGCTCTGCCCATATCTTATTTTCCGAATTATGTTCTGCTTTTGGGAGCATCAGTTGCTTACATAGGCTTGTTTACAGCTGCTTTCACCACGGCTAATGCAACTCTCTCCCAAAAGTTTGGAAGCCTGTCAGACCGGGTTGGCAGAAAAAGACTCATTCAAGCTGGTTTGCTCGCTGATGTGGTTTTGGGTACTTTGACTGGCATTATTTGGGACTGGGCGCCACTTTTAGTGGTTAGACTCTTGAATGGAGTTGCTACAGCTGCTGTGGCTGCTCCTTCAGAAGCTTCTCTGGTTGACCAGGTTCCTAGAGAAAGAAGAGGGGAAGCTCTAGGATTCTATTTGACTTTGAGCATGATCGGATTCAACATGGGACCAGTCTTCGGAGGCACCATCCAATCTCTATGTAATGACATACTTGGTCTCGGGCTGGAGTGGAGCTACAGAATTCCTTACTTTGTTGACTCTCTGCTCGCTTTCATAGCTTTCTTTCTTGTATGGTGGGGAGTCGAAGAGACAAGGGGAAAAAGCTCGTCTGTAGAAACAGTTACACAAGAGAAAGACATTAAACTGAGCAAGAGAGTACAGTTTTCTCTCAGAATTCTCTACATCTACTCGCTGTCCATCGGCTTCGCAGTGGGGTTTATAATTCCTATAAGTGTATTGTACTTCGGAGACATCTTTCAAGCAACCTCGCTACAAATCGGCATAATACTATCCGCCTCAGGTTTTGTTGGCTTAACCTGCAATCTCTACGCGGGAAGAATCTCTGACAGAGTTGGCAGAAAACCCATCATAGCTCTAGGCAGTCTTCCTTCACGGTTATCAACCATAGCTTTGCCCTTTGCTCCAGACCTTTTCTCCGCAGCTGGAATTTCGATTTTTCGATCTTTCGGTCACAATGTAGCCATGCCAGCAGATAGGGCTTTGAGGGCTGACTTGATACCTGAGAAGGTTAGGGGAAAACTCTTTGGAAGACTGGCTGCTTTCTTTAGCCTCGGCGCAATCTTGGGACCTGTTTTGTCCACCTTGCTTTATGACGCCTATAGATTTCAAATGTTCGAAATTTCATGGCTCGGCAACTTAGTTGTAAAAGGAGCAGGTATTCCATTCTTCGTCAGCAGTGCAATCGGGTTGTTCTCACTGTTTCTTTTGCTTGTATTTGTCGAAGAACCGAAACGAGGATGATTGATAAGCGGTGCTTTACAGAATTGAACCGTCTTCAGCGTTATTCGCAAATAGGTTCTTAACACTCCTACTCAATCAGCGTTAAAATGTCGTCTAAAATGTAATTTACGAAGTCTTCTGTAGTGCTCTTGCTAAAGAGGGTTACCACGCAGTTCCTAGTAATACCGACTACTATTCCACGCTTTTGAACCTCAAAGACAACATACCATATCTTCCCGTGTTCGAGATAGTCATGGTAGAGCGTGGAATCAGCAAGATCAGATCCAGCAAGACAAAGCTTTTCCACTCCAGGTATATCGACTTGGTCAAACCATATGAGCTTCGTCGCTTGAGGGTTTGCCTCATGAAGCTCTTTAAGGGTCGCATGAGAGACGGTCACTTCGACAATCGCGTGGGACGTGATGAAAAGAACCTTGCTCAGCTTGTTTGCCACATAATTTGTTAATAGCTTCTTTACTCCCCGAGCTACAGATGGCGCTGACACAATTATGAAAACCCTATTCTTGAAAGGTTTTATCCAAAAAGGAGCTTCTTCTGTGATGGGGGTCTCCACTAACTTGCGTTTGTAAAAACGTCTGCGCATGAAATCCTTACTAAAGACTCCAGACACGACGTCCTCCTTTTGTTGGAGGTCCAAAATCTCTGTCACCAGATTTACAGTTTCTTCGTTCTCCATTTGGTAAAACTCCTCTTCACGGAAATCCTTAAGCTTTCCAATTACCAGTTCAAGGGATGTCTCTTCTTTTATCTCGAAAATCTTAGCAGGCAGAACCAAATTTCACACCACTAAACAATTTCAGGAATTACATCTTAAAAGCTTCTATTGCATGGGTGCAATCTTCCGAAAGAAACTGAAAAAATCCTTAGACTGTCGAAAAGCACTATTCTGTATTGGCTATAATCATGACTATGCCAAGGCTGATTAGAATTAAGCCTGCAACCAAGAATATGATTGGATGAGATCCTATGACACTTATGTTAGTATAGGTCACGTAGAATACTACTATGCCTATGAGCATTATGAAAAAACCAATAAGTTTTTCCATGATTGTTAGACCGAGAGGAGCTTCCCCTTTGCTCATCAACAGCTCACATCCCTAAAGGTTTACATAGGTTTAATCAAGGCTTTATTTTAAGTTTGTTGATTAATTGTGACTCTCAAGTTTAGGTTTACTATGAGAACGTAACTTTTCGCTTTGTTAAGCTAACTAATTCTCCTCAAAAACTTTCAGTTTAGCTGGCAGATATTCGTCTACAATGTAGGTTAAGCCGTAGCGGCTGAAGGCTTCCTGTTCTGCCTTTTTTCTGATCTTTAGGAATTTTTTGATCTCTCTCTGCCACAATTTGCCTGTATATCTTGGGTCTCTCTGCAGCTCATGAAGGCGCTTAACGTCAATGTCTGTCAAAGGGTCGCTAGGCAGCTTGTAATCCACGATGTCACTAGCCCATACGCCACTCCACTTGGCATCCGGCGTGGTTAAATCTCTCAGATGAGCTGCGTTCGCTGAACCAGATATAATAACCATGGCGATGTGCATCCCCCAAGGGTCGCCGTCAGTTAAAATACAGACTGGAAGGGCGAGTTCCTTGTTTAATCTGTGAATAAAGTGTCGAGTAGCACGAGGCGCTTGCCCCGCAGTGAGTACAAGCAAGGCGTTAAATTTTTTATGCACTTGCTCTTCAATGAATCTTGTGAAAAGTCCACCTTTCTCGATGGCTATGACCTTGTCTGCGCCTGTCTTGACAAATTCAGCTGAGGTTAAGGCGGGTCCAATCATGACTCCGTCGGGATGCGAGGTCAGGTTTAGTTGTCTACCTTCGTAGCCGGGAACCGTGTATTCTATAGTTAAGTCTCCGAAGATTGCTGAGCGTTCTTCAGGGAAAACGTTGAAGTCTTCTCTTGCAAAACCTGCAACGGTTTCGAGGTCGGTGATGATGTTGTTGGATTCTGGCTGGTCTTTGAAAGCTACTTCGTATGCTTGTGCGGAATAGTAGACATCTCTGAGGGTTGAAGTTTTTCGATGCTGCGCAAGTTCATGGGCGAAAAAGGCTGTCCAAACAAGTTGAGTGAAAGGGCGTATATGCCGTATATTTCGGGCACTTCTGCGAACACGTCTTTCACCTAAAACATACTGTCGAAGTTCAGGGTTGTAGTAAATGTTTTCAGTGGAGCGGCTAGGCATCTTTATCGATGGAAAAACACCTTTTTCCATCTGTTCATAAAGGTTTAAACCAAAGTTTTCTAATGTGGTTGTAATTTCTTTCTTCCTTTCCTGAGCGGCACTCTTAACTTTCTTCATATTTTTTCACACTCAACAACAACTTCTTAATGTTCGGAGGCTTTTCTTTTCCAGCCAGTTCAGTTGAGAACTGGGCGATTTTTGGCAAATACTTGGAAAATGTGGACAGTCGTTTTCTCTCCTTCTCCACATGTTCCCGCTTAGTTAGGTAGTGTTGAAGTTGACGGGCTGCTTCGCGAACTCCGTTGAGGATCTCTCTTTTAACTTCTGGTCTATCGGCGATGAATTCTTTGCCTACGGTTTTATAAGGCACCTTAGTGCTGCATATGTGAACCAGTATGGCTATTGGCATCTCAGGTTTCACTTTGTATCGCCGCCAGTTGATTCTCTTGACGATTCGATATGAGACATCGCTAGCTTCATCATATAGCAGGGGAATTCTGTTGGCGAATCTGTAGAGAATTATGTCGTTTTTCCTCTGTATGTCTCCGCCATAGGCTATAGCGACTTCAACGATAAAGGGATGTCCCGAATAAGTAGAAGGTTGCCGCTGACATACTACAACAAACTTGGGTTGTAACTCCTTGAGAATCCCCGCTTTCATCAGTTCTTCACCTATAGGCGACAAACAACCTGCGTCAGGAGGCAAGAAATCACGGAAACGCTTCATCATCTTTACAAGACGTACAATCTCTTCCTGCGAAAGTTTCCTCGGGTCTTTCGTTTTGCTTATTCTTGCAGTTTCCAAGAAGTTGTGAGAAGTTTTTTCGCCTACACGGTGGAAATGGTTTTTCATGAAGTCAACCATGTTTCGGTAAGGTGTAATTCGTATAAGGCGTTGAATGGTTTCGACATCTACACCGTAAGGATGAGGTTTAGTCTCCTTAGGAGGAGGAGGCATCTTAGTTGTGACACGATTAAACTTGTAAAGACGCCCTCGTGGATCAATGAACGCAATATTAGCGTAGGGATTAACTAAGGCTGTTTGTTTCAGGTACTCCAAAACTCGAGACATCGACTTGGCATAATCGCCTTCTAGAGAAAATTCTACAATTGTTCCTCGCCAGCCTTCTTTGTTCAGCAGAATCTTTCGATATAGTATGATAGGACGATTTCTTGGAATGTCCACCATAATTTTGTATGCGTAGATTCTGGCACCGCCAGTGCTAGAAACGATAAACGCTGGCTTGTGAGTGGTGATTTGCCCGTAAAGAAGCGCCATTGTACCGCCTAAACCAAAAGTTCCTCTAGCCTGCTTAAGTTTATACTTAGAGCCGAAAAGAACTTGACCAAAAGCAGAGGGTATGTGACGTGCAGGAACCCCAGAACCATTATCTGCAACGCGTAGTCTGTACACTTTGGGTTCGGAGCCGCTGACATTGCTTTTGGGAAGGTTCTTGTCTTCAACAGGAGCTTCTGGGGCTCCTTTCATGACTTTCTCACGGTCGTAGGAGAGCCTGATGTAAATGTCTGGGGGTATGCCAGACTGGTCAGCGGCGTCAAGGGAATTTTCCACCAGTTCTCGCATTGAGGAGAATATAGCTCTGGCTGGGTTAGTGAAACCTGCTATGTCACGGTTTCTGTAGAAGAAGTCAGCGGCACTTATTTCCTCAAACGCTTGCACCATCTCCAGCCAACTCCTTATGATACCACATACTATACAGAACAGATTGATTTTGTTTTTCCGCTGTTATTTTAGGGATTCGCCCCAAAAGTTCTTTGCACATTGCGACATTGTAAATCAGCTATTAGACGAGTTAGTATTTATTTTAAAATTGAATATATATCTTTCTTGCGTCGATTAATGCAAAAACGAACATACGCCGTTATATGTCATTTTTTACGGGCGGGGTTCCCAGAGTTCCAGTTTCTTCTTTTTGAGTTCCTGCCTCTTTTTCTGTAGAAACCGATACACTGTTCTGTGCTGGCTTCCTTTAATGAGCATAAGTATCGCTTCTCTTGCAGCGTCTGCTTGGTCAAAATTACCTATTATCGAGATTGTGTGCCCGAAAACGGAGATCTCGGCGTCAGTCAGCTCTTCTATTATGCGTCTTGTTTTGCCGTTTCTACCTATGATTCTACCTTTTAGGCGTTGCATTTCCGATGGAGACTTACCAATGATCTGGCGTAGATCGATAACATCTAATAACGTGTCCTCGCTATAGAGCAGTCGAAATGCTCGATCTGGAGAGAAGCCTCTGCCAATGGCGGTTATGATTTCTTTTGCCCTGAAAAGCAACGAAGGATCTTGAGCCTTCGGGTCCAATTTTATAGTGATCTCTCCAGTTTCGCTGTCAACTTCAAGCGTTACACTGAGTTTTTTCTCTATGTTCGTCTTGATTCTTCCATCTGGACCTATCAGGGCGCCTATGCGCTCTTTTGGAACCTTTACGAAAGTGCTAGCTTCTGCCATTCCCAGCAACCTTTTTCAACAATTCTTCTAAAGGAGAGACGGCGACGTCTAATCTTTTAAAATATCGGTTTATGTTTTCTAGGTCTCTGTGTAGAAATTCTCTCGCCCTGGGATGTTCCCTTGATACAGCTTGGGAAATGTCGAAGAGAATGGGTTTTCCTTTCCATATCATGATGTTGTATTCACTGAGGTCCGCGTGTACTAAGCCCGCCTTGCGATATAGCTGTTTCACATTGGCTAATATTTGCTGATAGATTCGATCTGGATTCTTTAGGGGAATTTCTCTGAGTAAAGGTGCGCTCATTCCGTTTTCTCCAATAAATTCCATAACTAGAACGTTGCGTCTAACGGCTATCGGCTTTGGAACGCTTACGCCGGCTACAAAGGCGCCATGGAGATTTTTGAACTCTTTCTGAGCCCAAAGGTAGATGAGGGATCGTGTGTCCCTTTTAACTCTGGTGAATCTGGGATCGCCCTGAATATATGTAAGCATGCCCTTTTTGAACTCGGCGGAAACCGTTAGGAAGATCTTGATCGCCAAGCTGTTGCCTTCTTTGTCTTTGCCCCAATAGAGTTTAGATTCTTTCCCAGCTTTCACTGACCCGTGAATCTCATCGATTATTCCTTTGTTCATGAGATGATAGATGGTCATGAGAGTTGAGCGGTCAAAAACTTCTTCCAAAACTTCGTATTCTTCGCTTCTTTTCTCCTTCATCAGCTGTTCAATTTCGTAGCGGCTCTCTTTCCGCTTTAGTTTTTTCTCCCACCTCTTTTGAGGAGCCACTCTCAGCCTTCCATCACTAGATAGTTAAGTATCCCTTTCTCCTGAGGAATTCAGCTTGACCTCTTGTGTAACGCCAGATAACATCCCCACGTTTGTCAGACTGGAAATCCCAGGGAGAAACGAGAACAACATCGCCTTCTCTAATCCACACACGCCGTTTCATTTTACCCCTAATTCGGCAAAGCCTTTCATGACCATCTTGACACTTGACCAGAACCCTGTCAAAACCCAAAAGCTTGATAGCTACACCTAAAACATCATTAGCAACTGGAAGCACCATGTCCTTAATTTCATCTTCACTAAGGACTTTCTTTTTTCCCAAAGAGCCACCATTTTGAGTTCTTCTGCTACAGAAAAGAAGGAGCTTACTTAAATATGTTAAGCGGACTATCTGAAATTAATCAAAGTTATGTTTCGCTTCTTCGTCCGTTCGCATATTTATGACCTATCCTTTTGGTGAAAACATGATTCCTTCTAGTGTCATCTGCACAACAGGTATTGTATCGAATATTAGTTCTCCTTCATGGAGACCCATTAACTTTTGTCCTTTATATGCGCCAGTTCCATGACCTATGAATGTGCCTGAAAACGTATACATCACGATCGTGCTCTGGAATGAGCCTTCAAAGGTGCCTTCATCCAGTATGAGAATAAACTTTCCGTGATTGACACCTTCACCTGTGTTCAAGTCGACGGTTTCATGACTTATTATCGAAAATGTGCCCGAAAGGTCACCTGAAATTGTCCCTTCAGAGATTGCTCCTCTCACGTGTTGGATGCCATCTTTTGTAGTCCACATGGTGCCTTGAGAGATATTTCCTGGGACGAAACTTGCCTCAGCCATAAAAGAAGTCTTCATCGCGGGTGCAGACATTACTGGCGATACAGTTGTAAACACTAATAGAGCCATAAGAAGGAGTAAAAACATTCTCATCTCTTTTTCCACCTCCTTCAGTAAATGGATTCAATCCTTCCGCGTTATAACACTCGGTATAATCATATTAATAATTTTTGAAAAAAAATTCTAGATACTTTTTGGTTTGTATCGACTTTTTTCGCAGAAAAACTCAACTGACCTGAATCGGCTTCTAAACCTTGCTGAGTGTTTAGCTCGGGCTGGAATGTGGAATTCATCGCCTTTTCCATAGACTTTGGTTTCATCGTCAATTGTTAGTTCTATTTCTCCCTCTATGACCACTCCCCATTGTGGAGTTTCATGAAAATGTTCTGTGACCTCCGCAGAGGGTGCAATGTCGAAGAAAATTACTTGGTGATTGCCGCTTTGAGATATCCAAGCTTGTACACCCTTAAACGGAACATCAGCTTCAGGCAAATCAGTTATGAACTTTGGAAATCCCTCTATTCTATGCTTTCCCTTTCTGCTCATTTCTTTAGCCTTCCTTTTTGATGGACTCAACAACAACTGCAGTTCCATAGGCAGAGAACAATGTGGCGGTTCCCTGCAAAATGTCACTTGTTTCAAAATCTGCGCCAACTATAGCGTTGGCTCCCATTTTAGTAGCGTTCTCAACCATTCGATTCATGGACTCTTTTCTCGCTTTTTCAGCTTCATAACTGTACGACGTCACTTCGCCTCCGAAGATTCCTTCGATTCCAGCCACAATCTTTCCGCCTACCCCTCTTGTGCGCACCGTCAAGCCGTGGACCGTTCCCAGAACTTTCACAATCTGATAGCCTGGCAGTGTAGGCGTCGTGACAACAATAACTTTTTTCTCGCTCAATTGGACTCTCCGCTCCTTATGACATGCAACCATTTGAAATACAGTTAGTATTAAACCTTGATGTAGTAGAAGCCCCCAAAAAAAGAGTTCAGCGTAGATGCAGCTGGCTTGGTTTTTTTCTTTCTACTGTAACACTTGAGAATAGCCTAGTTAGTTAAGAACTTGTGCCACGTAGGGCTTGAACTCCCACTTTTCCCGTTCTGTGCCAATCTTTCTGAGGATACTGATGGCTTCATCTTTCGGCATCGTCATTAGGACTTTTCCAACGTGTTTACAGAATTGCTTAACGGGGGCACATCGGCTCCAATCGGCGCAATCATGCAGTATCAGCCGATCTGAAACGGTTATTGCTATATGATACTTGCGTACGGTTGCCTTTACATGATTACTTGTTACTTCTTGGAGATTCACTTCCTTATCCCTTATGCCTTTGGCTCTTTTGATTCTGGCGTTGTCCATGAAGATGCGGAGCAGATCTTGGAAACTCATGCGGTTGATTTCTTCAGGCATAAAGGCTGTTAACGCTAGGGAAGGTTTAGGCGGAGGCGCTTTCGGTCGAGTCTCTAAATATTCTTTCACGGTCTTTTGCACTTCTTTTTGCTGAGGCGTGATTATGACGAGCATGTCCATCATTTCGAGACAGTTCTTGACAGCGTAGGCATGATAGTGGTTGTTGAAATATCCAAACGTCGTTTTCGCCTTGCTCACGGTCTCCTTAACTTTTGGCACCCACGGTTCCAGTTCTTCAGTTTTATAGTGATAGTTATACCATGGACGTTCGCCTCTTCCGTGCCATCTTATGTAGGCTACGTCAGAGGTCACCTTTACATCAGCAGGCAACAAAGGCTCATCAACGATAGTATACACCGCATTATATTGCTCTAAAAGCCTCCAAGTTTCATCTCTAAGCCAAGACTCATCTCGAAACTCAACTGCAAGCCTGAAATTTGACGGCAAAACGTTTAGAAAACTTTCCATTAGTGGAAGATTAAAATTTAAGCCAGGCGGCAATTGAGCGAGGAGACAACCTAGTTTGCCGTTTTGCTGTAGAGGTTCCATTAACTCGCAGAAACGTTGTAGGTCCTCTTCTACGCCTCTGCTCAAATCAAGCTTCTTCTTGTGAGTAATTACACGAGGCAGCTTAGCTGAGTAGATGAATTCCGGCGGGCTATACTTGAGCCAGCCCATTACCATTCCCTTAGAGGGGTAAGCATAGAAGGTTGAGTCGATCTCCGCTGTAGTGAAAACTTTTGAATAGGCTGCAAGCTTGCTTCTCGCATCTTTCTGATAGAAGGGGCCAACCCAGTCTTTGTAATGCCATCCGGAACAGCCAAGCAGCAGTTTTTCCACGAAACTGCACCCTAACTACAAGATAAGGCAACAACTCTTAACTGTTCCGTAAATATATTACTGCAGTAAATCTGAAAGATAAAGCTGCAAGTGAGACTCAAAATACGTCAGTGAAGAACATACGTGCAATACATCTATGAGAATCGCAAGGTTTATATATTAAAACATTTCTAAAGAATCTTTTGCGGCGGGGCCAGATGGACGTATTCTAACAAAGGGTTCCCATGAAGAACCACCAACAGTGACGGTTTTCTCGCCATAATACTCCACTGAGGGAACATAAGCCATGGAAAAAGGAGAAGTAAAACGACGCACAGCCGAAAAATGCCCAGAATGTGGCAGCACTCACCTTATTCACGATTACGACACTGGTGAAACCATATGCGGAAATTGCGGTCTAGTTTTGCGCGAACAAATGATAGATAAAGGACCCGAATGGAGAGCTTTTACTCAAGAAGAAAAAGCTTCACGGAGCCGCGTAGGCGTCCCAACATCATACTCAGTGCACGATAAAGGCTTATCCACGGCCATAGGCCGCGTAGACCGAGATGCTTTCGGACGTAAACTCCCGCTTTCAACAAGACTCCAAATGTGGCGGCTCAGAAAATGGCAAATACGCTCTCGGGTGCACTCTTCAGTTGACCGAAACCTTGCTCAAGCTATGGCTGAGCTTGACAGGCTTTCTGACAAGCTGTACATACCTGGACCAGTAAAAGAGAAGGCTGCGGTTGTCTACCGTAAGGCTTTGGAAAAGGGCTTAGTTCGTGGAAGGTCTATAGCAGCTATTGCGGCTGCTGCTCTTCATGCTGCTTGTCGCAGTACAGAAACCCCTCGGACTCTGCGTGAGATTGCTGAAGCAAGCCTTGTCGACAAAAAAGATGTTGCCCGCTGCTATAGGTTGCTGCTCAGAGAACTCGCCATACAGATGCCCATTGCAGACCCACTTACTTATATCTCCAAGATCGCCGAGCGAACAGGTATCAGTGGTGAGACTCAGGGGCTTGCCATCAAAATCTTAAGAAAAGCAAGAGCAAAACGGGCGGCTTCTGGAAAGGACCCAATGGGCCTCGCCGCAGCCGCGCTTTATATCGCTTGTTTGCAAAACAATGAGAAGAAAACGCAGAAGGACATTGCTGAGGCAGCGGGTGTAACTGAAGTTACGGTTAGGAACCGTTATAAAAGCCTCAAAAGACAATTGCGCCTAGAGATTCCAGACTAGGCTTAGCCTTTTTCCTTTTCTTTTTCAAGTTCCATTACAACGGGACCTTTGTAGCCGCATTTTTTACAGACGTACTGCTCCGGAAAAAGCCAAGCATCAAATCTGCTTGAAAGTTGAATTTCGGGGCTTCCACATTTTGGGCAGAACTTAGGCTTTGGTTGGCTGCTTTTCAGCTTCCCAAATACTTCACGCAAGTTTTGAAGCACCCCCAAGCTTTTTTGGCTCCTTAGATAACTGGCTTTTGGATTATTGAAGTTCAATGTTTTCTTTGGGATAACCTATCTGAAGAAGGTAGGAGTATACTTTTTGTCTGTGGTCGCCTTGAAGTATTACTTGACTGTTTTTAGCTGTGCCTCCACAGGCGCAAAAAGTCTTTAATTTTTTTGCTAACTGTCCAAGGTCTGTGTCTTTGTCATTGAGGCCATCTATGATAGTAACTGCTCTTCTCCATTTCCTTGTTTCTAAACGCACTCTGATTCGTTGTTGCTCTTTGCTAATTTCGCCGCAGACACAAATGTCGCGAGGAAGTCCGCATATGGAACAGATTTCCGCCATTGCACTCAAGATAACATAACAGAGAGGTCTATATAAGACTTTCAACTTGCCAAGTTATCCTTTCAGAAGATTTTCAATAATATTTTTTACCTCTTCTTTCTCATAAGACGAATGTTACGATCTCAAGCCTTTTCCACTGAAACACCGATTTCATCCAACATTGTAATTAGTCTTTTTTTGTCTGCGCCTCTCATGCCTTTCCAGTCGAAAACTGCTGATTTAACATTTTCAACAGTTTTTTGAATGCATTGCTTCAGCATTTCGGCATCGATTTCTGGAATGGCATATTTCGGAATTATGTGTCCAAATGCAACGTTTGTGTTCAGAGCCATTTTGGTGAACTTCTCGTTGTAGTGGGGTCCCCCGGCTCCTAAGACAGCTGGATACATTGATTGCCGGGTAATGGCAGCCATAGCTGAATGAGCCACCGCCTCTGCTGCCTTCAGATCTTTCCACTGTAAGGGTGAACTGCCTAGCTCCACAAACATGGTTGGCACATCTAAAGAAGGCCCATGATGCGTACACTCATAAGAAACCTTATAATTCAGCTTCAACCGTTCCTTCTGCCTTAACATTTCCAAGAGAGCTTCTTTCATGGCACTTGCTGGAGAAATTGAGACTTTTCTTGCTATGCCGCCTACTTCTGCTTCACCAAAGTTGCCTGGTGTGTGAACCGAAAGCGTTGGAATGCCACTTATGCTGCTGTGTCTTGAAACAAAAACTAGGAGTTTAGGAGTGAAGAGATCTGCAAGGAATTGTGTGTGAATTAGCTCTGTGTTGACGAAAACAAGTCTGATCTCCAAATCCGATGTCGTCTTGCAGTAAACGGACTCTTGTTGAAAACTTTCAGCAAGTCTTTCAAATTCATAGTTGGCAATAATTTTCTGCGCAATATTCATGCTTGCAAGGTCTTTGGTTGAAGCAACAATTAAAGCCATATAAACCCTTCAGGTGTTATTAGGTTCACGCTTTAAATAGATTCCATAAAAAATCGCAAAGTTCAAAGGTAATAATCAAACTCTGTTCGAAAAGTCTCCGCCTTGAGAACTATAGAACATTCCTACATTAGATTAATATTCCTATTTTTTCGAGTAATTTTTGGTGCGGAAAAACCATTGTTATTTGGCGTCTTTCCTCTCACTCTATCGCCAAAACGCCCGCACCACACAGGGAGAGAAGGGAGAACTCTTCGCGCATAAGCGTGTAAGCCATAAATATCGAAAATAGCATCTTTTAGTTGGAGAAGGGAGAAGTGAATCTGAAACCGTCATCTCTGACACCGTGGTTTCTGTTCTTGTTTTGGCTCAACATCTTAGACATTCTGGTTACAAATCCTGCTTATGAGTCTAATCCTGTCACTCTTTACATGTGGGGAAAGATAGGATTCTTTCTTTCAGCTTGGATCAAGATCGGGCTGGTCCTATTTTTCGGGTTCTTGTGTGCACTTGCTAGCAAAGTTGCTAAGCCTGATGAGTGGCTCTTGGCTAGGAAACTATTGTTAGGGATACTAATAGCTCTTGTAGCCTTCTACATGTTCGTGGTAACGTGGAATATGCTTCTCTTCTTCTCGTCTTCCTTCTAGTAAGAAGAACGGTTTTCTTCGGTCTATTACATTTATTTATAGGTAGTAGTCTGCCGCTAATAAAGGGAAATGCCGATGAAGATAATACCCCTTAAACCAGAATTAGAGTTAATTTTCTGGCAGCATGTGACTCAGGATATTCCCCATTTCTATTTCTTCGCTTTTGACTGGAAATATAATAGAGATGAGACGCAGATTCTGTTAGCTTTAGAGGGAAACCGCATTGATGGAATGATGGTGGTTTACAGGCAGAGCATTGTTCAGTTGAGGGGAAGCAGCAAAGCTGCAAGAGTTCTTCTTGAAAGATTAGATCTCGAAAAAGTTGAGTTACAAGCTCTGGAACAACATAAACAGTATGTCCTCGAGAAGTATAAGCCAACATTGAGCCACCAACTTGTGCTCATGACACTCAGAAAAGGAGAAGAAAAGTTGCAGGTAAAATATCCCTCAGTTAAGTTAAACCGCTCAAACGCAGAGCAGATTGCAACCATAATGAAACACGCTGATCCCGAATATTGGGGAGATGTAACTGGGAGACAAATCGTTGAAAGCATGAACCGAAGCGCAAGCTGGTTTGGAATAGAGACAGAGGAGGAACTTGTCTCTGTTGGCAGCACACGTCTAACTGAATGGGCTGGCCTTGTCGGAGTAGTTGCAACACACGAAGGGCACAGGAACAAGGGCTATGCCACATCCGTAGTGTCCAAGCTAGTTGAGCAGATTTTGGAGAAACAGTCTCTTGCAATGATCTATGTGCAAAGTGATAATTCGCCCGCAGTTCGAGCATACACGAAAGTTGGGTTCAAACCTTACAGAACATACTTCTTTATGCGAGGAGAAAAACACTAGTTCAAGCGTCTCCAGAAAACCTTTAAACCGAAATCGAAACTAACTTTGGGCAACAGAGGGATACCGAATGCACTTGATAACTCTTAAAGATTGGAGTTCAACTCAGATTGAGGAAGTCGTTAACACTTCTATCGAAGTCAAGAGAAAACCAAGCAAGTTTAGAACTGCCTTGAACGACAAGTCTTTAGCCATGATCTTTCAGAAAACCTCTACTCGAACTCGTGTCTCATTCGAAGTAGCCATGACCCAAATGGGCGGTCACGCGCTCTATATAGACTGGAGAACTACAAACTTTACAATCGCAGATGTTAAGGATGAAACCCGCTATCTTTCAAGAAACGTCGACTTCATAATGGCGCGTTTGCTGAGAAACTCAGACCTCAATGCCATGGCTGAAGCCTCACTGGTTCCTGTAATCAACGGTTGCGACGAGAAATATCATCCATGCCAAGCTATCGCTGATCTCATGACAGTTAAAGAGAAGATCGGAAGGCTAAAAGGAGTAAAGCTTGTTTACATCGGGGTTCACAACAACGTCTGTAACTCTCTAATTGTTGGCTGCACCAAAACTGGCGTGGAGATCACAACTGTCACGCCTATAAAGAATCAGGCTTCGCTCGATAAAGAACTCTTAAAGGCTGCTGAGAAAACTGGGCTTTATAAGACGACATTAGACGTTAAGAACGCAGTGAAGAAGGCTGACATTGTTTACACAGACACTTGGGTAGACATGGAATTCTTTTCAGACCCAAAGTTTAAGGAGGAAAAGGAGAAGCGAATTAAACTGATGGCACCTTACCAGATCAATGAAAAACTGCTAAGAGACAGCAAGGCTCTTGTGATGCATGACATGCCGATTCACCGAGGATACGAAATCAGCAGCGAAGTAGTAGAAGGCAAAAGATCTATCATCTACGAACAAAGTGAAAACCGACTCTACACGGCAAAAGGAATCCTTCTGAAACTTTTGTAAGGCTAAAGATTTTTCAATGCTTCTTCCTTATTCTTTAGGGAGTTAGAGGTGGAACACGTGAAAGCCTACATTCTCATCAGCACTGACGCGGGTAAACCATGGAAAGTCGCTGAAACAGCCATGCAAATTGAAGGCGTAGAAATAGCCCATGCAGTTACAGGACCATTTGATGTGGTTGCTTCTGTTGAATGCACCAACATAGACGAATTGGGAAAACTCCTCGAGAAGATTCATACCATTGATGGAGTTCTTAAAACACAAACCGCGATCGTCATGCCAGCAAGACTTGCGTAAACCAGCAAGGAAAAGAAAACTTGCACCTCTTTTTTCTAGTAAAGCCTATGGGCAAACTTATTTGCGGCAGAGAAATTGACATGAAACCGCAAGAATAACCTTTCAAATTTCCATGGAAAGTTTTTCAAGCTGTTCTAGCATGTATTTGCGAATTGTGCTTGGGTTTGGAAGTTTTGCAACGATCTTTCCCTTCTTGATTAGAGGCTTAAGCATGGGTTCTGTTCTGCTTCCGCATTTGGGACATTTAGGCATAGGCAAGCTGAAAAGTTGGACGATGTCAGTTAGGCATTTTCTGCATCTCCACACTTGCTTCTTTCCGCTTAGTTTGCCTCGTTTGGCTACTGGCTTTCCTTTTATCTCTACAATGTCCATTGCGAAGTCGATGGTAGGAGCGTTGCTTATGGCTGTTCCAACGCCGAATGCTTCGGCACCAGCCTCACTTAAAGTTCTAACTGATTCTTCGTTTAATCCACCAGAAACGAAGATCTTAACATGCTTGTAACCTCTCACATCGAGTTCCCATCGGACCTCTCTAACGAGTTCAGCAAAATCCCCTTTTCTTGAACCAGGCGTATCCAGACGCACACCATGAAGTCGTTTCTTCAAGGCTTCTGCCGCCATTATTGTCTCTGCCTTCTCGTCGTAGTAGGTATCTATCAATGCAACACGGGGCACATCCCGCGGCATAACCTCATCGAAGGCTTTCCAAGCTTTCACTTGGTCGCCAAACGCAATAATCAACGCATGAGGCATGGTCCCCGTGGGTTCGACTCCTATAATTTTGGCGCCGCTGAGACTGGAAACGCCATCGCAACCACCTATGTAGGCTGCGCGGTCAAGCATGGGTGATAAGGCTGGATGCATGCGGCGAATTCCAAAAGCGAGTATGGATTTTTCTCCAGCAACCTTCTTCACTCTTGCAGCCCGCGTGGCTACACCTGAAGATTGACAAAGCAACCCGAGGAGAGGAGTTTCTAAGAGGCAGAACTCTCCGTATGGACCTTCTATATACATAACGGGCTCGCGGATTCCTCTGTAATCTTCATGATAGAACACGCTTCCTTCAGGCATGGCGTAGACATCAACAGGGCAACCTTCAAACAAATGCGCTTCTTCTTCTATGCCACAGAGGATTCCCCATGGCCAGCCTTTTGGAAGCGCGCCCGGCGTTACTTCGGCGTAAGCATGAATGCTGGTCAGCCTTTTGGCTTCAAGAACCTGTTTGGTTCTTACGAAGTAGATGTCAGTTGTCTCGCCCTCTTTTATCTCCTCTTCGGTTGCATAATGAAAAATAGGCATGATTTTAACCTCAGTTCCACCTTTTCCTCATTATCTTGTCTGTTCTGGTGATCTTGCTTCCGTAAACCCTTTTCAAGTAGTCTAACGCTGCCTTTTGGGTTTGTTCGTTGATAGCTTCTACACAGTCTTCTGGAACTATGACCTTGTATCCTTTAAAGAAGGCGTCAGCCGCAGTGTGTTGAATACATATGTCTGTGACCACGCCAGTTAAAATCAGCGCGTCCACTTTGAGGTCTCTCAGCAACTGGTCTAGGCCTGTTCCCTGAAATGCGCTGTATCTTCTCTTCTGAAGAACAAAGTCGCTTTTATTAGGCTTAAGTTCATCTATGACTTGAGCTCCCCAAGTGCCAGCAATAGCATGTTGACCCCAAACGTCAAATTCAGTATCAACGTTAGGCAGGTGAGCATCGTTAACATAGACCACTGGCATCTTGTTTTCGCGGGCAAAATTGAGCAGTCTTTTAACATTTGGAACAATCTTTTCTGCACGTTTATTCTTGAACACCCCTGTCACAAAATCGTTTATCATGTCAACAACCACAACCGCTGTCTTCACTCTAATGTCACTCTCCAACCTATCGTCTAAGAATGCTAACGAGTTGAATAAAACTTTTCTATCTTCGTTCAGGAAATTTGTGAACAAAATTCTTCTTGGATCTTTCATACTTTTCTGTGCTAGTATCCCGCTTTGAGGGCTAGGTCTTCAGCCATTTCAACATACTTTGCAAGCATGTCCAGCCCCTTCTGCCAGAAATTCGGGTCGGTAATGTCGACACCTGCTCGTGCCATGAGGTCTTTGGGCGATAAGGATCCCCCTGACTTGAGCAGTTGCAGGTATTTCGGCACGAAGCTAGCACCTTCTTCCCGATATTTTGCGTAGAGAGCTAGAACCATCAGTTCGCCGAATGCATATGCGTAGCAGTAGAAGGGAACGTGGACGAAGTGAGGTATGTAAGACCACCAGTATCCATAGTCCTCGCTTAGCTCAACTGAGTCGCCGAACATCTTGCGGTTCGTTTCAGTCCAAAGCTCGTTTATGCGTTTTGGTGAGAGTTCACCCTCCTTAGCCCTAGCCTTGTGGAGTTTTTGCTCAAATCTGGTCAAGATTATTTGTCTAAAGACTGTCTTGAAGGAGCCTTCGATCTTACTGGCGACGAGAGCCAAATTAGTCTTCGGGTCGGTTATCTCCTTTAGGATGTTGTCGAAGACAAGCATCTCGCCGAAGACACTTGCCGTCTCCGCAGTGATCAGTGGTGTGTGCATCTGAAAATAGCCGTTCGGCATTGATAAATACTGATGGATGCCGTGACCTAGCTCATGTGCCATCGTCATCATATCTCTAAGTTTGTCGGTGAAGTTCAACATGATATATGGGTGAACAGTTGGTATAGTACTAGCTGAGAAAGCGCCACCCATCTTACCTTTCTTTACCTGTGCATCTATCCAGTTTTCATCAAAAAACATCTCTGCGATCTCTGCCATTTCGGACGAGAACTTAGCGAACGATTTTAGAACTTTCTGCTTGCTTTCAGGGTAAGTGATGGAAGGCGTGTCTCCTAGAAGTGGACAGTACCGATCATAGTCATACAGCTTTTTCAGGCCTAGAAGCCTCGCTTTTAACCTGTAATATCTAGCAACCGTTTCTACATTCCTGTCGCATGCGTTCATGAGTGCATTAACGGTTTCCTCATCGATCTCGTTGTGAAGGTTCCTAGGTTCCATTGGACTTGGATATTTTCTGAATTTCCCTGTGATCGCATGGTCTTGGACGAGTGTGTTAAATATGAAAGTTAACAGCTTTTCTTTGCCCTTCAATGACTTGGTTATTCCTGCTGCAGCAGCCTTTCGTTTATCTCTGTCTGAATCATAGAGTAGCGACAATGCCTGGGAAAGCTGTATCACATTTTCTTTACCCTTGAGAAGGACGGTGACTTCTGTCGCGCCCATAGTCTCGTCGAATAGTCTCTTGAACGCGTTTTTGCCAGTGTTTGACATTGCTTCCATCAGTTGCTCCTCCTTCTCAGAGAGCTTGTATGGCTTGAAGCGCCTCCAAGCCTTCAAGAAATGCTTGTACTTCGCCAACGCAGGGTGTTCATAATACTTCTTAGCCTTCTCCTCGTCTAACAACAGCCATTCAAGCTCGAAAAAGACTAACTTGTTCGCCATTTCACTTTTCTTCTCCATAGTCATCTGTACCAAGGCACCCCTTTCAGAGTCCGAGGTGTCGGTAGCATAGAGGAGTTCAGCAAAAGACTCTGCTTTTGCCATCAGCTCGTACAACCCTTCATACTCGGCTACAGCCTCAAACAGTTCTTCGGGCGTCATCTTACCAGAAGCAAGGCGTCCCCTGTACTTGTCAGCGAATCCTGCCGCTCGCTTTAGAGCAGTCTCGACGTCCCTTCTTAGCTGGGGATCATCCTTCGATTTGTAAAGGTCGGTTAAATCCCAGTCTATGCCATCTGCACTTGTCTTATCGCTCATAAACTCACACTTCTAGTGCATCGATCACTTATTTTTGTGACACTTCTTTATGGAGTCTTTATTAGCTTTTCCTTTCTGAAATCCTGAGGTTTGGTTGATTGGAAACTGTTAGTGGAGACTACGTGGATACCCAAATTAAGATGTGAACAAACCCAACTTCGAAGATGGCTGCGAAAAAGAAGATTGAATAGACTATTGCTAGGTCTCTAAAGGTTAGTTTCCTCCCCAAGGTTTTCTCTATAGAGCGAAAGATGCCGTAGCCTTCTACGAGACCATAGGGCAGACTGAAAAGTATCACAAGTGCTAAAGTGTTAATTGCAATTTGACCCTGCAATAAAGTGGATGTTCTCAGAATGCTCACAAAGAGAATTATAATTGTAAATGCTAAAGCGAAAATGCGGGGATGCCGAAGAACAACGCGTTCAATTTCCCTTTCAGGGAGGAAAGCTAAAACGAACTCGACATAGAATGCCATGCCAAGTATAATCAGTGAAATCGCAAGAAGGTTGTGAATAAATACAAGAATCATAGCTAATGGAATGTTCTGAAAAATATCTTGGATGTAATTGAAAAAAGACACGTTTTCGATGTAGGATAAAAGCAAAAAGAAAAGAAAGACAAGACCAAGCAGTGCTGCCCTTGTAGCTGGTTTCATGTTTTGTTTCCTCGGTAGAGTAAACAGTTAGGCTGGTTCGAGGAAATGAAGGTTCTGAATCTCTAATTATGATTGAAATTCTGCGGATGGAAGAAAGCACAATGAACGCTGTTACCACCAAAATGCACAGCGAGGACTCTTAGCCGAGCGGTTCTCGCCGTATCTCGAAGATTACTGTTCCGCCTAGCGTGTACGGAGGCCCTGGGTCAAGACATTGAACATAGCCTATGTCGCCCTCTTTCTGGGCAAGCCCAAGCTCTTTAAAACTTACACCGTGACTCAAAGCAACAATCATGGACAACATTGAACCCAACGCATGAACGCAGATGGTATCAGTTTCCTGTGGAATTATATGTGGTGACTCGATGACAATTTTGTCTCCAACCTTGAAAACTGGACATTTCCCTCGGATTTCCTTAACACGCACAACAAGGCGATAATGCTTAACCATACCAACCAAGCCTCAGCGAAAATAACATTGCGTATTTATCCATGGTAAAAAATAAGACTTGTCACCAATGCGCAAACTGTGAGTGTCTTTGAAAACCTATGAATTCATTTGTTGTTTTGTTTCTAACCAGATTGTAAAGCTTGGTATATCTGAAGAGTCTGTTCCGCTGCCTTTTTCCATGTGAAGTATCTTTGCACCCTTTCACGTCCATTTTCACCCCATTTTTTCGCTTTTTCTGGATTCTCCAATGCAAGCTTCACGCCCCAAGCTATATCTGCAGGGTCTCCACCGTTTACATGAACTCCGTTCTGATCTGGACCAGACGATATAACTTGCTCTCTGAAGCCTACTACTCCGTGGGCTCCAACAACTATGGGCTTTGCCATGGACATAGCTTCGAGGCTGACTATGCCGAAGGGTTCGTAAGTGGATGGAAAAACGCAGACATCAGCGGCGGCATAATGTAAAATCCTTTCTTCTTCCGGCACAAACTCGAAATGGCAAATGACTTTATCCTTTATTCCGAGTCTACTCGCCGTTTCGGTTATGTCACGTTGCTGTTCTCCCTTACCTAAAATTACGAGCTTTGTTTTCGGATATTCCTCCAGGATCAGAGGCATGGCTTGTACAAGATTTCTCACGCCTTTAACCCATGTTAATCGCCCCAAGAAAAAGAGCATACATTCGTCTTTTTTAATACCGTGTTTTTCTCGGATCTTATCCACGTCGTCTTTGCTGCATCTCTTCGGATCGTATCGTTCTGGATCTACTCCATTCCAGACTACACTGATCTTAGATTTAGGCCAGCCGTGACGAGTGAGATCTTCTCTCATGGCATGGCTCACGGTGATTATGCGATCTGCAGCTTCCGCAGTTGCTAACTCGAGATGAGACACTACTTCCGAGCCGCGACCGCCGCTTCGACCAAACTCTGTGCTGTGTACATGGAAAACCACGGGGATTTTGGTTTCGTTTTTCACCATTATTCCTGAGATGCCGCTTAGCCAGTCATGAACGCATACTATGTCGAAATGATAGCCTTCTTTTTTGATGAGACCATTGATGAATTTTGTTGCGCTTAGAATGTTGTAGATGAAGAGATCGTTGAAGAAGCGGATGTTTGTACCCCACCGTTTCAGGTCTTCTGTGACGAACATTGGAAATACATTGCTTGCATCTGCGATGAGGGGGCGATGGATCTCCACTCCTTTGAAAACTTCTCTTGTCTTTAAGTCTCCGGAATTTAGTGTTAAGACGGTGACATCATGGCCTATTTCTACGAATTCTCGCGTGATGTATTCGGCATAGGTGCCTAAGCCCCCTACAAGCTTAGGTGGGTATTCCCAGACGAAGAAGCCGATTCTCATGAAAACGCCTCATCTAACTTGATAAACGATTTGTATAACTTGCTCTTATTTTTTGTCGGGGTTCTTGCGTGCAGGGTTATACTTACGCTATGTAGACTCCAATGGTTTTGTTCATCGTTTTCGAGGGAATCCATCCTTCTTTTTTGAGCTGTTGAATTATCTTAATCAGCGAATGTGCGGCGTGATCAATTCTAACCACGTCAGTTAGAGTTATTAAGCCTACAAGTTTTCCATCGCTAACTATTGGAAGCTTCTTGACGTTCCGTTTCAGCATAATTCTCGCAGCGTCTCCTATATCCATGTCGACTTGGCCGACTATGAGGGGTTTGGACATAATTTCTGAAACCTTTACTTGTTCAGGGTTCTTAGATTGACTGATTATCTTCGTTAAGACGTCTCTTTCAGTTATTATTCCCACAGGTTTTCTCTTTTTTTCTACAACAAGGCAGCCAATTTCATGCTTGTTCATCAGTTTTACGGCTTCTTTAACCTGCGTGTTGGGTTTAACTGTTATCACTTTCTTTACCATTAGGTCCTTAACAGCCATATCGATTCGCTCAAACTATTGTTTAATTTTTCTCGGTATAAGTTATATGAATTTTAAGTAAGAATTTGATGTGTGACAATCTGATAACGCTTAGATTCAGCGTATCTTCAGTTCCAGGCTGATCATGTCGCCTTTTTTTAAGCCCATCTTATCGAAGAATCTCAGTAGATTCCAGTCGTTCCATCTTACCAGTGTGTAGACGACGTTTACTCCTTCTATCTTGCTTTCTTTGGCTTCTGGTTTCTCTTCTTTTCCAGATCGCCGAAAGTTTTCGATGAGGCTTTTGAATAAGGTTTTGCCAATGCCGCGGTTTTGGTAATCAGGGTCCACGCCTAGAGTGTCTATCCAACCAACGGTGTCGGGTACTCCGAATTCCCAGCCGCTTACATATCCGAGTATGAAGCCAACGACTTTTCCGTCTATTTCTGCGACTAGGGCTGGTCTCGGATAGATATCTGCATAAGCCATCTTTCTTCTCCAATAGTCACGTCTTGATTTTCCCAAGATTTTCCTGTCGATTTCAACCACGGCGTCTAAATCGTTTTCAGTGAGACTTCTAATTCTTAACCTCGCTGTCATATGTTTAGACCTCTCATTGTGCGCTGCTTTTGGTGCGCTGTGTTTTTCCTTTATACTCTCGAGCTATGATCATTGTAGAGGTCACGAGTACGCTTGGCACGTTTCTCATCTTCACTGAAAGAAACTCTTCTAATGCTTGTAAGTCGGATATTGAAATCTTTGCGATCACGTCGTATTCACCGTAGATTATGCCTGCTACTTGAACTTCATCAAACTCTGTGATTTTATTACAAACTTCTCTTTCTGCGCCAGAGTTTACCTTGAAGAGAACGTAAGCCTGAACTGTCATCAATTCACCAACAAAAAACTATCTAATGCACTTCTTGAATTAATTACTTTTCCATTTTGCCGCTAGCCTTAAATTACATAATATTCATTTTGGAAAGTTGGGCGGCGGTCGCCAAGCCAGGTCAATGTCGCAAAAAGACCTAAAGAGGCGGAGGACTCAAGCCTTGATGGAGACATCCTCTCCCGTAGGGGTTCGCCGGTTCAAATCCGGCCCGCCGCACTTTAATTGATGCTGCACAGATTCACTTGAACACGGTTTGCTTGCACTACTTTTTTGAACATTCTTAAGCAACAAGAATGGTTTGGTGAAATCTGTCAATGTTCGAAGTAGAAAAGCTTGCGGCTCGCCACAGAATACTGCTTACCTGTAACTGCAGACAAGAAGATAGGCATCCTAGGAAACGCCGTAGCGACACCCCTAATTCAACAGCTCTACAAGCACATACTCCAGAAAGGCGGACATCCAATCCCTCACATTCGAGTAGACAGCCTAACAGAACTCCTCTACACGTACGGAAACAAAAAGCAAATAGAATTCGCGTTGCCTTTCGACAAATTCTTCATGAAAACAATCGACGGCATAATCAACATCCAAGCTGAAACCAATCTAAAAAGGCTTTCAGGTGTGCCTCCCGCGAAAATTAAACAGAGAACCGCCTCTCAAAAAGAGATAATAAAAATATACATGCAACACGTCAAACCCGGAGAGCTAGCAATAATTCCTTACCCAACAGAAGCCTTCGCCCAAGAAGCAGAAATGTCC
>CAYFZT010000004.1:0-1290 GCA_964347555.1 uncultured Candidatus Bathyarchaeia archaeon
CATGATAGATGTTTTAGACGAGAACCTTGCCGTGGATTTAGGTGCCCTCTCCGCCCTTGAATCTTTTATAATCGCAAGAATTGAATCTTTCAAAAGCATATATTTCCACAGAGTTGGGAGAGCCGCTCAACTCATGCTGGCTAGGGCGATGGAAAAGGCAAAGGATAAACTAGGCTTGATAGCCTTTAAAACGCCAGAAGAGTATCTTGCCTTCAACGACTACACCGTGTGGGCGATGCTAAAGCAATGCAAAGAGTCCAAAGAGATAATAGAGAACCTGGAGAAGCGTAAACTTCTCAAATGCGCCTATGAACAAACCTTTTACGTAAAGGACAAGACAGTGTCAAGCATCTTCACTGTAGAAGACTTTCGGAACCAGATAAGAGATCAAATTGCTTCCCAAGCCAAAGTTAATCATGACTCGGTGGTGATCGACGTGCCAACCTTGCCCTCGGTGCCCTACAGACATTCTGTACTGCTGGAGCCCATGGAGATTCCAGTTTTCTATCGGAGCCGAAATGGAAGGAAAGTGCCGCAGAGACTCAGTGACACATCTGGCATATTCGACGTGTTGAGAGGGTTCATCAACATCCTCCGCGTATACACAGACGAGAAAAACCGAGAAAAAGTAGGCGAAGCAGCGTCCAAACTTTTAGGTGGAATTCCTTCTTCAGCAAAAATCTCCTTTTGAACTATCATCGAAGGAAGCACAATTGGAATTTAAAACTCTTAAAGGACGAGCAGTTGTTGGAGGTTCTTGTGAAGGGCGAGCACTAGTTTCTTTGCAACCAATAAGTTTTCTAGGTGGCATTGACCCGAACTCAGGTATAATTATCGAGAAAAACCATGACTTGAAAGAGCAACTCATTAAAGACAAGATTCTCTGCTTCCCTCATGGTCACGGCTCCACGGTTGGCAGCTACGTGCTATATTCCCTGGTTAAGAGAGGTTTAGGTCCCAAAGCCATAGTGAACCAGATGGCAGATCCTGTGGTTGTAGTTGGCGCCATCATTGCAGACCTTCCTATGGTTGACAAAATCGACATTCAACAGATAAAAACAGACGAGAAGCTGAAAGTGGACGGCAACAAAGGCCTAGTCAAAATCCTGAGGCAGTAGACATGTACCTTACCAAAGAAGAAGAAAAGATGTATGATGGCGAAAATGGCTGGGCTTACCAAGTTGCCATGCAGATTCTTGTCCGCCTAGGCGACCTTTACGGCGCCACTAGACTGATCCCCATACAGTCTGCGCATATATCTGGAGTTTCCTACAAGCACATGGGCGACGC
>CAYFZT010000004.1:1359-31426 GCA_964347555.1 uncultured Candidatus Bathyarchaeia archaeon
AAAGGACTACTTGGAGAAGCAGAAACGCATTGTAAGCCTCTACGAAAAGATGGGTGCTGTTGCAACCTTAACATGCACGCCCTACTACATGCATAAGCCGTCAAAGGGTCAACACATCGCCTGGGCAGAGTCCTCGGCAGACATATACGCTAACTCAGTTTTGGACACGTGGACAAACCGTGAAGGAAGCCCAAGTGCCCTCGCAGCCGCCCTAATAGGTAAAACGCCCAACTACGGCTTACATCAACCAGAAACCCGACTGCCAAACATCCGCGTTAAGGTTGAAGCCAAACTTTCAAACGAAGCTGAATATGGTGCACTTGGCATTTATCTCGGAACGATACTTAAAGACAAGATTCCAATCTTCGAAGACATGTCAAGGCAACACTCAAAAGATGACCTAAAACATTTAGGTGCAGGCTTGGCTTCGAGCGGCATGACAGCTATGTTCTATCACAGTAAGCCGCCAGAGAAGGAAAAACTTGAAGTCATACAGATAGAACCCAGAGACATAAAGGAAGCAGTTGAAAGCTTATGCACAACCACTGAAAAGCCAGATCTAGTATACATTGGGTGCCCCCACTGCTCCCTTGAAGAAATTAAAAGAGTTGCCATGCTGCTTAAAGAAAAAAAATTGCGAAAAGAAGCTAAGCTTTGGGTATGTACTTCGCGTTATGTTCGAGAGAAAGCGGAAACCTATCTGCGTCAAATTGAGAAGTCTGGAGGCCAAGCTCTCTGTGACACATGTGCAGTTGTTACATGGATTGAAAAACTTGGAGTGCAGACGCTGATGACAAACTCAGCCAAAACCGCGCATTACGCACCCACTCTAAACAATGTAAATGTGACTTTGGCACCTTTAAACGACTGCATTAAAGCGTGCCTTTAGCTTCTTCTTAAATTTCCTATGATTCCAACAATTTTCTTATTTAAAGGAATCTTCGCGCGTTCAAATTTCTCTAAGGGCTTGCCCAATGGACGAGTTGCGTCAATGCCAACCTTTGTGGTTAAGCCAGTTGTTTGGTCAGCTGAGGGATCAAGAGTTGAACCTCTAGCACGCGGAATAATAACTAAATCCTCGTCAGCTTGAAAACGAGTAGCTATAGCCCATTCCACCTCTTCCAGATTGTAGATGTCTACATCCCTGTCTACTACAATAGCATGTTTTAGGCTGGGATGAGCGCTGAAGGCTGCCATGAGCGCATTCTTGGCATCTCCGTCTACCTGTTTTTCAATTGACAATATGGCGTGAAGCCATCCACATCCTCCAGCTGAGAGATTCACTGCCTCAACAGAGGGCACGGTTTTGCCTACGGACTCCCAAATCAAGGTTTCACGGGGCAACCCCATCAGAAGCTTGTGTTCTCTCCCAGAAGGCAACAAAGCTTGATAGATGCAATCTTTGCGATGCATCATGCCTTTAAGTTTAATTATCGGCTGGCTACGCTGGACATCATAGGTTCCAGTTATGTCTACTAGAGGACCTTCGATAACCTCTTTCTTCGTAGATATAACTCCTTCCAGTATTATTTCTGCGTCAGCTGGAGCGTAAGCGTTCACATTGTCACATTTTATTAGGCGCAACTTGTTTCCTAGCAATGCGTTGGCTATACCATACTCGCTTACTCCGAAGGGCGCTGGCGAGGAAGCGGCAAGCATGACTGCGGGGTGAAGCCCTATGGAGATGGCGACCTCCAAATCTTCTTTTTCACTTTTGGCCATTAGCCACAACTGGTGAAGATGGCGAGGCACTAGACGAATAGCCAAGTGAGTTTCGTCTAGCACTTGAAGGCGATGAATCGAAACGTTTTCTTTCTTTCCGTCTGAACTGCGTGCAGAGACGATTGCCGAAGTTATGTAGGGTCCAGCATCCTTTTCGAAATGAGTGAAGACTGGTAGCTTAGACAAGCTAGGCTTTTTCGCAATCTCTTTCACTGAGCTGTCCTTGACCACTTTTGGCTTAACAGGAGAACGCCAAGCGGCAATTAGCTTGCTGTAAAGGTTTTGGGTGTTTACTTTCAATGCATGGCAGATTCTTTGGCGGGTTCCGCATACATTTGCCAAAATCTTTGTTTTATGTCCTTTGACTCTATCGAAATATAAGATGGGACCGTTATCGAAGGCTTTTGTAATGGAAGATACTTCAAAACGTGGTGAAATTTCTTCTTTAACGTGAAGTACTTCTCCTTTTTCCTCCATTTCCTCAAGAAAGCTTCGCAAACTCATTCTCTATTACTCCTTTTTTTCTAATGTTTTTTCAAACAGTTTAAGAAATATCGCGCTGGCTTCCTTTTCGGTTAAAGTTTTGGCGAAAACCGAAACGAGGGCGATTTTCTCGGTTCTTTTTGCGAGTTGCTCTGCGAGAAGACGGGCTATTATAGTATTTTTTTCTCCTAGCAGGACGGATGAAAGGGGTGGTCCCACCATCCTTTGAGCTTGAGGTACAGATACAGCTAAGGTGCCAAGCCTATCTTCGCTTTCACTTAAAAGAATGAGATCAGCATTTTGGGTTTCAAGATGAAGCGCCAAATAGAGCTTGCCATTTTCTTTCATTTCCTCTTTCACGATTTTTGCTCTCTGCATGCCTACGCCATCTCACGCTTATCTATTGCCTATGTGTTATCTATTAGTGCTTCTAAAGGTTGGCGACAAACCTGACAACGGAAGAGAGGGCTCAACAGATCTTGCATATCCTAAAGAGAGAGTTTTCTCTTCCAGAATGGGCAAGTGCTCCAAAGGAGCCTTTTCCAACATTGATTCGCACTGTGCTTTCTCAAGCAACCAATGACAAAAACCGGGACAAAGCCTTCAGAAATCTTAGCGAAAGATTTGAAATAACTCCCAAAACTTTGGCAGAAGCGGATGTAGATGAGGTTGAGAAAGCAATCAGAGTTGGCGGGCTTCACCGCAATAAGTCTCGTGTTATCAAAGATCTCTCTCAGATCATTGCTAATAGGTTTGATGATACACTGGATTTTGTCAATTCTTCGCCACTTGAAGAGGCTCGCAGGCTTCTTATGGCTCTTCCCGGAATCGGTCCTAAAACCGCCGATGTGGTTCTTCTTTTCTCTGCCGATAAGCCTGTTTTACCTGTGGATACTCATGTGAATCGGGTTTCAAAAAGGCTTGGCCTTGTCGCGTTTGGTGCAAACTATGAACGCACTCGACTGACATTGCAGTCTCTTTACTCACCCAAGGATTATTTGGCTGTGCACTTGCTGTTAATCCTGCTGGGGCGAAAATATTGCAAGGCTAGAAATCCCTTGCACAAGTCCTGTCCAGTAAATATTTTGTGTCCATCAGCCCAATTAGGAGATAACATCAATGACCATTACTAAGGCAACCCTGCAGAATCTTCCCAAGAGAGTTAAGGAATACTTTCCTTACTCGATTGTTAGGCCTTCGCAAGACGAGTTTATTAGCATCATCCACGCCGCGTTGGAAAACCGCAGTCATGCACTCTTAGAAGGAAGCAACGGCTTAGGCAAAACTGTTGCAGCCTTGTCTGCTTGTCTACCGGTTGCCAAAGAATATAATTTGGGGATTATTTATGCAGCAAAAACTCATCGGCAGCATGACCGCGTAATTGAAGAGTTAAGTGCCATATCCAAACGAATGGATGTTTCCGGAGTTTCTCTTCGTGGACGTTGCAACATGTGTCTTCACCCGCTTATAACTCGCCACACGAAAGATGCTAGGGCAGCCATGGAAATCTGCGAGTTACTGAAAAGCAGAGAGCAATGTCATTACTCTTTGAACATGAAGAGAAAATCTGAACGTTACGAAGACATTCTGTTGCACGTCTCGTCTAACCCCTACAAAGCCTCGGAGATTCTTGAAATCTGCAAAGCTGAGGGTTTTTGCCCCTACGAAGTTGCAAAGTTCGCGATGGAAGACACAGATGTTATCGCCTTAAGCTACTTGTACATCTTTGACCCGAAGATTAGAGGAGCCTTTCTGCGCCATTTGAACAAGTCAATCAGCAAAATTATCCTCGTCGTAGATGAGGCGCATAACCTGCCAAACACGGCTGTGGAGATCGCCAGCGACACCATAACTCTTTTCGCAATCCGGCAAGCCCAACGGGAGGCAGAAAAGTTCCACTACCCAGATGTTGCCGCCTTCTCCAAACGGCTTCGAGCTCTGATGGAAAAGATGATGGCTCATGTCAAAAAAGAAGTTCATGTTCCTCCTCAGTTACTAATTGAAGCTCTAAAGAGAGAAGCTGGAGTGGATAAGCCTGAATTCTTTTTTGAATACTTGCATGATACAGGGGCCGTCATTAAGCAGGCTTTGCTGAAGCAGGGTAAGTATCCTCGTTCCTTCATCCATAGAGTAGGCGAGTTTCTTCTGAAATGGCTTGAAACGAAAGGAGACTCTTCGTATACTCATGTTTTTAGCAGATTCGTAACTAGAGGAGGGGTGGTTTCAGCTAAACTGGAGGTCGTTGCTTTAGATCCGGCGAAAATAACGGCGCCAGTTTTCTCTGTTGTCTTCTCTACGATATGTATGTCGGGAACACTGGAACCCTTAGAGTCATATGCCAGAATTACTTGCCTTCCCGAAACCACTGTTTGCAGGGCTGTTCCTTCGCCTTTTCCGCGGGAGCACATTTTGGCGCTTGTCTCCTTGGGAGTTACAACAGCCATGCAGCAGAGAACAGTCAGTATGTATAGGAAGATGGTCAAAAGAATAGCAGAAGTCGTGCGTCACACTCCTGCAAATGTTGGAGTTTTCACTGCATCCTACGAGGTTTTAGAGCGTCTACTGAACGCAGGACTGAAAAATGCAGTGAACAAGCCTGTATTTGCGGAGCATAGAGGTATGGCTTCAAGAGAAAACGACCTTTTGGTTGGCAGGTTTAGGTCGTATGCGAAGCGAGGAGGCGCTGTTCTGCTTGGTGTTCAAGGTGGACGAGCTTCTGAAGGCGCTGACTATCCAGGCGACCAGATGAACTCTGTAGTTGTAGTTGGTGTTCCCTATGCTGAGCCTACACCGCGAATAGAAGCGCAAATTCGCTATTATGAAAAACGTTTTCCAAGGCATGGACGCGAATACGGGTACGTTCTTCCAGCCTTGAAAAAAGCATCTCAGACTGCAGGCAGACCTATACGGACGCTAAACGATAGAGGAGCTCTCGTTTTCCTTGACTATCGCTTTGCAACAAAACTTTGCAGACAGTTTCTACCATTGTGGATTAATCGAGGAATGAAAACATTGCCAGACGAAGAGGGCGTGATTGCCCAAGAACTCACGCGTTTTTACAGTCACTATTGCACAGTAGATAGAAACAGTAACGTAAAAAACTGATTAATGCGCGCGCGCGCGACTCCAACAAAGTTGCAAAAGGTCTCTACACAAAAATGGGATTCGAAGACGCTGGAAAAATACCGAAAGGAATTTTCAAGAAAGGAAGATACATTGACCTCTTAAGAAAAACCCTGGAACTTGACTCCTAAGTTTGAGATAGGGCTGCTCACTGCAAGTTTTGAAACAGATTTTGTCAAAAGATTCAAAGTAGTAATTCAGCTTTCATAATCCTTATTATCCCAAGAATTAACCTAACCCAGATCATTATGAATCAAGAAGAAATTCTTTTAACAGAAATGCTCAAGAAAGTAGGCGACACAATAAGCGAAGAAACGATTGCAGAAAAAGTAGATCAGTTCATCAAATATGGCAACGTGTTTCTTCTGTTTGAATTGATGAGTCTCCGAAAAGAGATCGAAAGAATAAAAGAAGAAATCTTAGCCAATTTCGAACACAGCAAAACGCCTTTGAACAGACTTTGAATCACTATAACGCGTACTGACTGCTCCCTAAATGTAAGGTATTTATGTTGCTAGTAACAAGTTTGTAAATGGTGAAAACCAGTGAAAGAAACAATTGAGGACCGGGTGCAGAAAGCTATCCAGGAGATCAGACCGAACCTGCAAGCTGACGGTGGAGACATAGAACTCCTAGGAGTAGAGAAAGGCGTCGTGAAGGTTAAGCTGAAGGGAGCCTGCGCTGGTTGTCCCATGTCAACTATGACCATCCAATGGGGAGTCGAAAACTTCCTCAAGAAACGGGTACCCGAAGTAGTCAAAGTTGAAGCAGTTTAAAAGACCTTTTAAAGTAGCCAATAACTTTTACAAAAGCCAAAAGATGCTTAGGAGGAGATGGGGGTTTCGTTTCAGAGAGAGAGAAAGGAGACTCAAAATCAGAACCTGTTTTCTCATCAACCCCCAAGATATTTGGGGTGACAGAGGAATATAGTTTTACTGTTTGAAACAACTGTAAAAGTATTCATACGCCACTTTTTTTTACATTATTTGTGCGTTCTTTGAGGAACCAATATGAACAAGCTTGAATCTTTAGATGCGCAAGAAGTTTTCACAAAAATGACCGTGGCAAGGGGCTGATTAAACTGAGAAAATGGAAATTAGTAAGTACAAAGAGACTGTATCATTCCAAATACATGTCCCTGTTCAACGACAGAGTGATTTTACCCAACAAGCAAGAGATAATCTACGCAAGAGTTGAGTTAAAAGATTTTGTCTCAGTTCTTCCCATAATCGAAGACAAAGTTGTCATGATTGAAATCTTTCGATATCCAGCCAACTGTTCAAGTCTTGAAATACCAAGTGGATACGTTGAAAACGGTGAAAACCCTGAGGAATGTGCCCTCCGCGAACTTGAAGAAGAGGCAGGGTATAAAGCTGAGAAACTCAGAAGCAGGGGCTGGTTCTACCCATGGACAAGAAGCGTTCGAAAAGCACATCTCTTTCTCGCTGGCAATCTTACAAAAGGAGTGCAAAAGCCAGAAAAGACGGAACAAATAGTGGTCAAGCTTCTCCCCATTAATGAAGCGAGGAAAAGGCTTGAAAATGGCAACATAACTCATGCGCCAACAATAATAGCTTTACAAAAGTTCTTTTTGAGTCATCCCTCCTCCTGACATCACCGTGTGTTCACAGGACAAATGATGTTGTCGAGCAAGGTTTTTAAAACACGCCTCGCTCTGTTCCTAAGCGATGAACATGAAGAATTCGACGACTCGGAGAAAACATATTCTGCGCTGTCCAGCGTGCGGTCTTACCTTCGACATATCTTATGGTAGAGCCTTCGCATGCAGGGGCTGTCCATCCCTAGTTCAATGCGGAATGGCGAAATGCCCCAAATGCAGCCACGAATTTCCGTTGCCAAATCAGTATGGAAGCAACTTTTGAAAAACATCCACAGGAAACTTGAGTTCATAGAGAATTTTAAGAATTAAGAACGCGCATTGTAAAGCCTTGAGGACATGTTTTGACCTCCCAAGACTTTGAGAGATCTCCTCCGCGCTTAGTCGTTTTTGACGTTGAAGGAGTACTGCTGCCAAAAAGGCGCTATCTCGTTTTTGAAGCCGCCAGAAAGCTCGGCTTTTGGAAATTCGTTAAGATTCTTCTAATAGGTTTCCTTTATGAAATTGGACTGATACCCTTGGAATCCGCGCTCAAACGAATCTTCAAGGTGCTTGAAGGATTTGCGTTAGATGATCTGTTTCAACTTTACCAAAAGGTTCCCTTGATTGATGGAGTAGTAGAAGTTTTTAAAAATCTGAAACAGGTTGGGTGCAAAACTGCGCTCATAAGTTCTGGTTTGCCTCAATCTTTTGTGGAAACATTGGCATCTCAGTTGAACGCGGATTATGCTTATGGCTTGGACTTAGAAGTTGCTGACAACCACTTGACAGGCAAGATTAGTGGTGTCGTTATAGAGCCAAAGGGTAAAGCTTTAGTTTTAAGAGAGATTTTGGATGCTGAAGTTTTAACGTCAGAGGATTGTGCTGTTGTTGCAGACGACAGAAATAACCTGCAAATGTTTCCCTTGTGTTCGTTACGAATTGGCTACAATCCAGACTTTCTGTTAAGCGCTAAATCTGATGTGGTTACCCGAGGTGGATTAACAGAGATTTTATCGCCCCTAAAGGTTGAAACCTCAACCTCTAGTCACTCCATTTCTAAAGACATAGCCATACGGGAAGCCATACACATCAGCGGAGTATTGGTGCCATTCATCAGTATCTACCTTCTCACACCATTTACGACTGCCTTTCTAATTTTCATCGTGGCTTTACTGTATTTTGCTTCAGAATTCACTAGAATTGAAGGAATCAACTTTCCGGTGCTATCCGCAATAACTCGTCATGCAGCTACGAAGCCTGAACGCCACGAATTTGTAACTGCTCCCATCTTTTTCGCTACGGGTATAATGTTAACTCTTCTCCTGTTCCTTGAGCCTATTAACTACGCATCTATAACCATATTTACTCTCGGCGATGGGGCTGCCACCTTATTCGGAAGAAGATTAGGAAGACATGTGTTTCCTTTCAACAAAGGGAAAAGACTAGAGGGAACAATTTTCGGTTTTATATTTGCCTTTCTAGGCGCTCTACTCTTTGTTAGTCCATTGGAAGCGCTAATCGGCGCTGCCCTAGGCATGCTCATGGAAGCCCTTCCTACACCTTTAAACGACAACTTGACTGTACCGTTAACAGCTGGACTTGCGTTGACATTCCTGAGCTTTGGGTAGACGTCTAAGTTCGGCAATTTCTTTATAATTAAGAGATAAGAATAAATCAGAAAACAACAGAATTGGAATCACAATGACAAGCCAAAAAAGACGTTGGAAACGCCTCATCATTAAGTGGACAGCGCCCAAAGGATTTGCGGCGATGCTGCTCTTTCTAGCTTCTGCCCTTGTGCTGGAATACTTGATAGTGTACTCTTTTCTTTCTGGTGGACTCGTTGACGAGTTTACATGGACAGGAACATTTCAGATTCCGTATGCCAACTGGAGTTTCGCGTTAGCTGTAAGTCCGATGCTTCACCTCTTGCCCTTAAGCGTCATACTTGTTCTGATTGCAAGCTGGGCTTTTCTTGCGAGACACATAGCCTTTGTACCCCACAGAACAGAATCAGCCAAAAAAACTACGGTTAAAAGACGGCAACCTCAACGCCGCCGATTTAAGTCTCTCAGAAGATTCTTCAAAAGAGCAAGCAGAAGCGTGCAAAAGGCAGGTACTGCTTTAAAGAATGCCTTTCTCAGAATTCCAGGGTTCTCAAAACTGTCCCGACGGCTCTTTTTTGCCAAGACAGCTACCAGAAGCGCACTGATAATTCTCCTAGCCTTTGTCTCCTTTGTACTCCTAGTGTATTCTTTGGCATATCCCTGGTGGATTCATGACGTAGTAGTCAATCTTTATCGCGGGAACCCCTCATTTTTGTCCTTTGTGACTGGAATCCAAAGCAGTTTTCAAACTCTAGGAAATACTTTAGAACCTGTAAACAACGCTTTGCTGGCTGCTGCGCCAGGCTTTAGAAGTAGTTTCCAAAACCTTGGAGCCTCTACTCAGTCCCTAGTCAACATGGACATCACTGGGAAGTACATTCTTGTTCAAAATCTAGCTGCATGGGTATGTGCCTTAATCGCGTTAGTTTATGGAAAATACGCAAGTGCTAGTCGATACAAGAAGAGATAATTGGAAGAACTCTTGAGATGGCAGATCGTCCCAGATTTGGTCCAGCGGGAATGCCGCGGGGCTTCAAAGTTTTGAAGCGTCCTGTGTCCGCTATTCCAGAATACCTAAATGCGAAAGGGCTAGACGCCTTTGAGTATCAAGCAGTCAGATGGGGTCAAAAACCTCAAATCAGAAGGGAGGAAGCAGAAAAACTTGGGCGAAATGCTGTTCAACATAACATCTGGTTGACGCTTCACGGTTCATATTTTGTCAATCTTTGCAGCGAAGGAGAGGTTCTTGAAGCCAGTAAAAGACGTCTTCTTGCATGCGCAACTGCTGCTGACTGGATGAGAGCCCACGCCGTTGTGTTCCATCCTGGCTATTACGGCGAAAAATCTCCAAAGACCGCGTTAGAAATCTGTGTCCAAGCAATGAAAGAAATAGTGGAATCTATGCAGTCAAACAACATAACAAGAGTGCGTCTAGCACCGGAAACCACAGGCAAACGGTCACAACTAGGAGATCTACATGAAATTCTAACTCTGTGCGAAGAAGTGGAACTAACCGAACCTAACATCGATTGGTCCCACCTGCATGCCAGAGAAAGGGGCAAGTTAAAAACAACAGCCGACTTCAGAAAAATCATAGAAGAAATTGAAAAGCGGCTAGGAACCGACGCTGCGAAAAACTTGCAGTGTCACTATTCTCATATCGAGTTTACTGATAGAGGAGAAAGGCGCCATCATACAATGGATGAAGCAGAGTATGGTCCCGACTTCCACCCTTTAGCCTCACTTATCATAGAACTAGACTTGAAGCCAGTTATCATCTGTGAAACTCCCAATCTTGACATAGACGCCCAGAAGATGCGAGACATCTATAAACGAACGAAACATGAAAGTTAACTTGCAAGCAATGCAGCTATAACTCCACGTTTCCTACCCTTTAAATCCAAGAATTGTCTAACAATTTGTCAATATCGTGGTGACATCAGTGCCTAGGCTTAAAGGCTTCGAGAAGCTGACAAGTGTTGACGACGCTCTTTCAATGTTTCTCAAAGAAATTAAACTAGGCAAACTTGGAGTTAACCGTGTATCAATTTCTGAAGCGCTGAATTGCGTCGTAGCTAAAAACATAGTGGCGCCAAGTGATCTGCCCCCTTTCAGCCGCTCTGCCATGGATGGATATGCTGTGAGAGCCAGCGACACTTTTGAGGTTTCCCAGTTTAAGCCTAGACCTCTTAAACTAACAGAAAAAAATATTGTGAAAGGAGGAGATGCCAAACAGGTTTGGACTGGAACCATGATGCCGCAAGGTGCTGACTCTGTTGTCATGTTGGAGCACACGAGGAAGGTAAAAGATGGAATAGCAGTTTTAGCAGCTGTTACTCCTGGGAAGAACGTTTCTAAGAGAGGGGAGGACATACGAAAAGGCGAGATTGTTGTGAAAGCTGGTGTTAGGCTGCTGCCTCAACATTTGGGCTTGCTTGCAGGACTGGGAATAACTCATATTGGTGTATTAAGAAAACCAAAAATAGCCATCATATCTACAGGTAACGAACTCGTTGAATTGGGTCAAGAACCCAAGGCTAACCAGATAATCAATGTGAACCAGATAATTCTTTCTTCCATGTGCCGACAACTAGGCGCTGAACCCGTGAACCTAGGCATCGCCAAAGACGACTTAAATGAGATAAGCGGCAAGATTCTTGAAGGACTAGAAAAGGCTGACGCAGTAGTAACGACAGGTGGAACAAGCGTTGGTCAAGCCGATCTCGTACCTATCGCTGTGGACAAGATTGGAAAGCCTGGAGTCATTGTACATGGTATAGCCATGCGCCCAGCTATGCCAACAGCATTGGCAATTGTCCGTGGGAAGCCTGTTTTCGTTTTATCTGGCTTTCCAGTTGCTGCAATGTTCGGTTTCGAGGTCTTTGCGCGGCCTGTAATCCTTAAACTTTCTGGGATTGAAGATAAGTCTAGGCCTATGCTTAAGGCTACGTTAATTCAGAGAGTTGCTTCTGTCTTAGGACGCAGAGTCTACCTTAGAGTCTACGTTTTCCAGAAAAAAGACGATTTCTTCGCTGAACCTGTACGAACAAGAGGTTCCGGTATAATCTCTACAATGACTAAGGCAAACGGCTACGTTGTTATTCCAGAAGATAGGGAAGGACTTGAAGAAGGAGAAACCGTTATTGTACATCTATTCAGCTGGATAGGAGGCTCCTAGTCTGTTTAAGAAACTTGTTTCTTTAGATGAAGCCAGAAAGGCTATCGCAAAAAACTTCTCGCCTAAACCAGTTGGGACTGAGAGTGTTCCGCTTGAACGAGCTTACAATCGAATCTTAGCAGAAGATGTGATAGCGCCTTTGGACGTTCCTCCTTTTGACCGCTCTACAGTAGACGGCTATGCAGTTAAGGCTGAGGATACCTTTGGCGCTGATGAGGATCATCCCATCGCTTTGAAACTTTATGGAAAAGTAAGAGTTGGAGAGCCACCCCAGGTAACAATCAAAAAGGACACGACTGCTGAAATAGTGACCGGGGCACCTCTTCCCAAAGGCGCTGACGCCGTTGTCATGGTAGAAGATACAATTCAAAGGGAGAACACTGTTATGGTTCGTGCGTCGGTGTCCAGAGGAGAAAACATAATGAGAGCAGGATCTGACATTCACAAAGGCGAAACCGCCCTACGTAAAGAACAAAAGCTTGCCTCTTATGAAATTGGAGTCTTGGCAGCGCTTGGTGTGACTGTAGTTAAAGTATATAAACGCCCCAAAGTCGCTATTCTATCAACAGGCGCTGAAGTTGTTATGCCTGGGAAACCCTTACCCACCGGAAAAATTTACGACATCAATGCACATGCTTTGAGCGCCGCAGTAACTGAATGCGGCGGAGAACCGATTAACCTCGGAATAACCAAGGATGAAAGACAAAAGATGGAGTCAACCTTAAAAAAAGCGTTAAACACTGCGGATTTAGTCATAACTTCAGGCGGAGTCTCTGTGGGACCTACAGACATTGTCCCAAAAGTCTTAGACGACCTAGGGAAACCAGGAGTAATCGTATATGGTGTAGCCATAAAGCCTGGAAAGCCAACCACAGTTGCGGTAATCAACGGAAAACCAGTCTTCTCTTTACCGGGTCATCCAACATCAGCTCTCATGATTTTTCACCTGATCGCACGCCCAGTTGTTTCCAACATGGCAAGACATCCTACAGAAGAACCAAAAACAGTGAATGCGATAACTGCGACAAGAATGTTTGCGGCTAGAGGACGACGAACCTTTGTCACTGTGCATTTAACACGCGACAAAGCCGGCAGATTTGTGGCTTCACCCGTTACTCTAGGTTTGTCAGGGGCTATAACCACCCTTTCAAAAGCTGACGGATACATAGAGATACATGAAAGTCAACAGTTTATCGATGCTGGAAAAGAAGTCACGGTGCATCTGCTTAAGCCAACCCAATTCCCGAGGGCAACTAAGGAGTAATAGACATGAAAGTAGGCGTAGTGGGTTGTGGAAGAATAGCGACCATTGTACATTCGCCTTGCCTTCAGAAGATTAAGGGTTGCGGAATTGAAGCTGTTGCGGACATTCATCAGCATCACCTAACAGAGACGATGGAAAAATTTAGTGTCAGTGAGGCTTACACCAGCCATAGAGACATGCTGGAAAAGGCAGACATAGACGCCGTAGTCATCTGCACTCCGCCTGAACATCACTTTCAGATTGCACTTGACTCGATACAGCATGAGAAACATGTGCTCTGTGAGAAACCCATCGCCACCACAGTGAAAGAAGCTTTAACTATAAAGAAAACCTTGCAGAAAAAAATGAAAGAAACTGGACGCAGTCTCATCTTCATGCCAGCTCACAACTTCGTTTTCACTCCTTGTTTCACAGAAGCGCATAAGCTGATTGACAATGGCGAAATTGGCAAAATACGTGAAATCCATGGTCACGCCTTTTCAAATCTGAGATTCTACAAACCAAAAACTGACTTTCGGATACAAGCAAAAGGCGGAGCCATAGAAGACCAGCTGCCCCACCTGATATACCTTTACCACGAAATTGGAGGCTCGCTAGCAAAAGTTTCGCTCGTTGAGCCGCGGGCAAAAGGCGGTGCTATAAACGATGTGTGCGTAGAGGGCAAACTGGCTCACGGCGCTGAAGCAACAATGTCAGCAGGTTGGGCTGGCTTCTTGCCTACATTGAAATTAGATGTTTTTGGAGAACATGGTGAAATAGGAATGGATCTTCTTCGAACCCCCTACAACTTGACGTTGACTAAAAATGATGAGGCTGAAACCCTAAATATGGGTAGAAAGCTTCGTCAATACTTAGACGTTTTGCGCTTTAAGCATCCGTCATACGAACTTGAACACCGCCACTTTCTTGAATGTGTAGAAACGGAGAGGGAACCTCTATTAAACGTTGACGACGGTGTTGAACTTGTTAGAGCCATGAATGAAGTTATGGCCCGCATCGAAGACAGAAAATCGGCGTCTAAAACTGAAACCGTTGTTGTGTTACGGGCGGGAGAAAATGTCAAAGGAACTGTTCAACGATCTGTTAACATGCTCGGAGAACTGGCTATAAAAAAGAACGATGTGGTGGTTGTAAAACCTAATGTTTGTTATCCGAAAAACATTGAAAACATGATTATAACTGATGCGCGCGTGTTGGAGGCTGTCTTGGATATTGTGAAGCGTAAAACCAAAAATGTCCTAGTTGTTGAGTCTAATAGCATTTCTGGCACAGCCGAGAAACGGATGACAGACACTGGCATGATGAATGTTGTCAAAGAATGCGATGTGGATTTTCTCAATTTAAGTAAGGATGATGTTGAAGAACATGAAGTCGCCGGTTGTGTTCTTGAAATTCCCAAAACTGTTCTGGAAGCAGATTTTCTAGTGAATCTTCCTAAACTTAAGACTAATGATATGGTTTACATTTCAGTAGCCATGAAAAACATGTTCGGCATTTTGGCAAATGAGAAAAAGAAGTTGCATGAAAATCTTCCAGAAATTTTAGCTTATCTTAACAAGATTCTTCGTCAAGACCTAATTGTGGTTGACGGTATTATAGGCATGGAAGGTATGGGACCGATTAGAGGCAGCCCTGTTCCGTTAGGTTTAATCATCTCTGGCTCAAATCCCGTAACTGTGGATGCCGCTTGCTGTTACATTATGGAAATTAATCCTTACGCGGTGGAGTCTTTGTGGAAAGCCTATAAGGCTGGAGTTGGCGAAATCGACATGAAACACATTCAAGTTATTGGCGAATCAATCGACGACGTAAAGCTACCGTTCCGTTTGCCTTCCCTCACACCTCAGAATATTCTTACGACATTAAAAACAAGCCTGAAGTTTTACTTGAAAAGGTAAACTAGGCGGATTGAAATGGTAGAGCTCTCGGTGATTGTACCCACTTACAACGAGGCAGACTACATTCGTGAAACTTTATTTTCCCTAGAAAAACAGACCTTTAGGAATTTTGAAATAATCGTCAAGGACGGAGAAAGCACAGACGGAACCGTTGAGATGGCAAAAAAATACGCTGACAAGATTGTTTCGTCAAGAGACGTCTCGGTTTCAGATGCTCGTAACCAAGGCGCCAGATACGCAGACGGGAAGGTTCTCGTGTTTGTTGATGCAGATACAGTGTTGCCGCCAAATATGTTTCGAAGAATTTCTGATTTAATGGAAAAAGAAGACATTGTGGGCGGTAGTTGCCGCAAAATCCCTGGGAACAAAGATATGCTCGACAGAATAGTTTACGAGTTCGTAAACTTATCAACTTACCTAGGGATCTATCTTCATATCGGCGGGGCACATGGGAACTGTATGTTCATTAGACAAGATATCTTCAAGAAAGTGGGCGGTTTCAACCCTCAGATACGCATCGCTGAAGAGCAAGAATTTGTAAGAAAAGCCATGAATTTCGGCAAATTTGTTTTCCTTTTAGACCAGAGCGTGATGGAACACCCGAGAAGAATAAAAAATTGGGGCAGAATGAAACTTTACATGACCTGGTTGAACGGAACATTGCGAAGCTTCCAGGTCCTTGATAATCAAATCTATGAGAAAGTAAGGTAGATGCTTGATAACTAGAAATGGTCATAGGTCCGTTCAAATCAACGAGAAACCCTATACTGAGGCAGGTAACAATGACAACGATAAACATTGGTTGTGGCTCTGACACTTGGGGAGATATTCGAGTAGATTACAAGCGTAAACCTAAAGAATACTATCTGCTAGGTGAAGAATCAACTACGAATCTAATAGCAGACGCTCAGCACCTGCCCTTTGTGGATAAATGTTTTGCTGAATTGAAGGCCTCGCACGTATTAGAACATGTTGAAAATTGGAGACAAGCAATATTAGAATGGTGTAGAGTTTCAAACAAAGTTAGCATCACATTTCCTACGAACTCCAATAGCGCAATCATAACGGTGAAATGTTTCTTTGAGAATTGGGATTTAAGCAGAATCAAAAATCTGCTGCCGAACAACGTGAACACCTTGATGAAGCTAAGGGAGCAAATCACCGAGCATTTATGGCAACTCGATGTGAATAGCGTTGCAAGTATCCTATTATCAAACGGATTCGTACACATTAATGCTAGAAGAATTGACGCGCCATTGATTCAACTTAAACTGCCATTCTTAAAATCATGGTTTAGAACGGATAAGTTAACAATTCCCCATTCTTGGAATGTAGAGGCTTGGTGAGAGCGAATTAAATAAAACATCGGGAGTGAAAATGACCAAAAGAATATCAATCATTGTACCCACCTTCAAAGAAGCAAAATATATAGATCAAACGTTAAGCAACCTTGAAAAGCTCAAGGGCAATATAGAAGTAATTTTGGTTGAAACTGTAAGTGAAGAAACAAGAATCCTAGAGAATGTTGCAAAGAAGTATGAGAGGGTTCAGTTATACACGATTAAAGAAAGGGGCATAGCTAGAGCCAAAAATTACGGCGCGCAGAAGGCGCATAGTGAAGTACTCTTATTTCTAGATGCAGACGTCCTTGTTACGAAAGACGTAGTAAGGCATGTAAACAGAGTTTTTAACGATCTTTCTGTAATAGGGGCGACCTGTAACAATTATCCAGTTAAACCGAAACTTAGCGAACTCCTCTTCTTCAAGTTATACAATACTCTGATAAGGCTAGTCCTGAGTTTGCCCTCAATCAAGTTAAAACATTCAAGAGGTGAATTTATCGCTGTTAGAAAAAAACTCTTCGAAAAGATTGGCGGCTTCAATGAAAGCCTAGTATGCATGGAAGACGCAGACCTCGCGTATCGGCTAAGTATGCTGGGCAAGTTTGTTTTTATAAAAGATCTGACAGTGTACGAGTCGATGCGTAGAATTAGAGAGATGGGGCTGCTTAGGACACTTCTATTATGGTTTAAAAATTGGTTGTTTTATGTTATTAAGAGCAATGTTATTGTAAAAGAATGGCATCCCGTTCGGTAATATAGATTCTATTTGAAATCATTTCTTTTAGCTAGGACATATACAAGAGAGACAAAGCATAGACCTACATAGACAATGAGCGATAGGTTGAAACCAGTAGTTTGCCATGTTGCAGGAAAAGTCCACATAAAAACCGAATAATAAAGAGTGACGCTACCGAAAACGATTTGAGGCAGAAAAAGAGCGGACAAAAGCTTCACAGACCACCTTCGCATTCGGAACGATCCATACGCTAACATCAGATTGAAAACTGCCAAAACTCCAACATGGAAGAGGCTAAAGCTGGCGAGCACCAAAATCAAAGCCAATACAACACCAATAATAGCATAGAAAAGCGAAACCAGTAACATGCCAGGGCGTTCGGTTTTGAGTTTGAACTTCACTGCTTCATTCCTCTACGCTTTAAGCTTTATGCTATAACAACTTACAATAAAATTGTTTCGTAGAAAAGAAAGATAATTACTGTAACCTTCCTTTCTTCAAGTATTCTCTTTTGGCTAAAATCAAAGCATATATTTGGACTACTGATAAACAGTGTTAGAGGATGTGTTGTTCAGTTGTTTGAGAAGATACTTGTTCCTTTAGACCATTCTGACCATTCGCGTAGATCCTTAGATGTCGCAATCCAGATTGCTAAGAAGTTTGGCGGAAAGATAACGTTGATCCACGTATACTCAGTTGCTACCCCAGTCGTAATGCCTGAATCCTCTGCTTTAACATCTGGCATTCCGATTATGCCCCCTGCATATATTGCGAAGGTAGCTGAAGCGGCTCGCGAATCTGGTAACAGACTTTTAGAAGATTGCAAGCAAAAGGTTAAGGCTGAAAAAGTCAGGGTTAACGTAGTCCTTAAGGAAGGACATCCGGTTCAAGAAATCATTAGAATTTCAAGAGAAGAGAAATTCGACTTGATAGTTATGGGAGCCAGAGGAGTCAGCCACATAAGAGAGATGCTTTTGGGAAGCGTGACTGACGGAGTAATGCACCATGTGGCTTGCCCCGTGTTGGTTATTAAATAGATTTACGCGAGAACTGTGAGCAACAGCAGCATCTTACGCCAACATGAAAGAGAGTAACCCCAATGGCTTCCCACACTTTTAAGCGAAAACATTTAGTGCATACATCCCAAATACAATACACATGAGCTTCCGTGAACTTTTCGTTTCACCCTCTCCGATCTTCAGCGGTTTTCAAAGGACACTTGAAGAATCCGATTATGCTATTCTAGGAGTGCCCTTCGATGCAACAGGCACGTATCGAACAGGAGCAAGATTTGCACCCCTCGCTATTAGAGAGGCTTCACTGAACATCGAAACCTATAGTTTTAGAAGTGGCACAGACCTCGAAGACTTGAAGATTCATGATCTAGGCGATTTAGATGTGGCTGGGAAAGTTGACGAAACCCTTGAAAGATTAGAAAAAGTGACTGAAGAACTTTTTGCAACTGGAAAACTGCCTGTTTTCTTAGGTGGAGAACACACAATAACGCTTGGTATAATGCGTGCAGTCGGCAAAGACGCGGTTTTAGTGAGTTTTGATGCTCACCTTGACCTTCGCAATGAATACATGAATGTAGCCACTTCTCACGCAACTTTCATGCGCAGAATCTATGAACAAGTACATCCGGCTAAAATCATAGAGATCGGCACTAGAGCGGTTTGCCAAGAAGAACTCGATTACGCCAAACGTTCAGGCATCAATTTCATAGCTAATCACGAGATATTAAAGGCGGGAGTTGAAAAGACAGTAAAATCGCTTAATAAAATGCTTGCTGATAGCCGAAAGATTCACTTAACAATCGACATGGATGTGCTTGATCCAGCATATGCCCCTGGGGTTCAAAATCCTGAAGCTGATGGCTTAAACATGAACGCTTTTCTAAATCTTCTATGTGGATTGTGTGACCAGCCGATTGTGTCATTGGATCTGGTGGAAGTGGCGCCAAACTACGACAACGGCACAACTGCCATACACGCCGCAAAAACACTTTTTGAAGCTTTGTGCAGCATTGAAAAGGCGAGAAAAAGATAAGTTGGCTTATCCAGCTTTCTGTAGCTTTGCAATGAAGAACCCGTTGCAGTTGTGAAGGTGAGGATACAACCTTTGACATTTTGCTTGCCCACGAAGTCCTGGCAATCCGATTTTAGGCTTAGTTTCCACTAGAGCGAACTCTGGATACCACTTCAGGAATTTTTCAACGAGTAACTCGTTTTCTTCGAGAGTTATGCTGCATGTGGAGTATACGAGACATCCTCCTTCTTTGACGCTTGCAGCGCATTGTTGAAGCATTTGCCACTGAATCTGCGCCATGTGTGAAACTGAACGTTCTGTTAGCCTCCATTTGGCTGAAGGCATCTTACCGAAGGCTCCCGTACTTGTACAAGGCGGGTCTAGAACTACAAGGTCAGCTGCCAGCCTAAATGGGAAAGGATGACGCACATCTGCTATCACTGGAAATGCATTTCCCACACCCATACGTTTCATTTGGCGCCTCCATGTGAGTATTCTTCGTTCTGAATAGTCTATGGAGTAAATCTCGCCTCTGTTTTGCATCAACTGAGCCATATAGGAGGTTTTGGCGCCGGGCGCAGCACAAACATCTAGTACTGTTGTTCCAGAGACTGGAGTTGCAATCTCTACGGCTAAACAGCTAGCTAGATCTTGAATGTAAAATAGTCCTTCGTGAAAGCTTTGGCTCTTCAGTAAAGGCTTTTCGGCTTCCAGAAGTCTATAAGTGTGCTCAAGTTGGTGAACTTTTTCTGTTCGTATTCCTTCGCTTTCCAGTTTCTTTAAAATGTTCTCTTCGGAAGCTTTGAGCAGATTTATTCTCAGATAGACGGGCGAAGGATTAATTGTGCTTTCCAAGAATTTTAGAGCCTCACTTCTTCCCAAGAGTTGAAAGCAGTATTTCACAAGCCAGAGGGGATTATGGGTTAACAATGCTACTCGCTCTTCGTCGTCAACTTTCTTTAATAAGTCGTCAAATTGTAGACTCAAGATTCGCCCTAACGCTTCCTCAACTTCCTTCAATGAGCGCCAACCCAGAATCGAACGCCCAAGCTTAGCTATGCGTCCTGCCTTTGCAACGCCGTTGTTAGCAAATCTCGTTTCATAGGCGTAGAGACGGAGAAACGCTTGAGGACCAAGCTTAAAATCTTCAAGCCTGCGAGGCGCTAACGCATGTTTTATGATGAAATCAAGGAGGTTTTGTCGCCGTAAGGTTTCAAGCACTAGTTTATGCGCCAAACCAACAATTTCGGCATTTGAAATCTCCAATTGCCTAGCAGCTTTAGTTAAAGCTAGCCGCTCGCTTAAACGATTCAGTTCTATCCAACTGAGGGCTTCAATTGCGAGTGTCCAAGCTTCACGCAGCAATGGCGAATCCTTCTTAACCAAGACTCGTAGGTTTACAAAACAGGTAAAGCATAAGAGAAGATATTACTTATGTTGTCTCCACTGCAAGCAACACGTTTTTAGGCATAACCTCAGATAATAAATGGGACATAACGAATGGCAAAGAGACATCTAGACGATTACTTTCAAACATCAGAAAAAGTGCATAAGGAGCAAACAGAATCTTTCACAAAAACGGTTCAGAAGAAAGAAAGAAAAGAAATCGAGTCACCGCCTAAAATTCCAAGAGACTTGTCCCTCTCCTACTTTGTTTCCGCTACTTATGATGGCAGGAAAAAAGCCGCTTGCATTAAACTTTACGAGCCTACATCCGAAAAGATCTATTTTTGGTACGATAACACTGGGCACAAACCGTATCTTCTCACGAATCTTTCTCCTATTGAACTTGAGAAGATAAGTGGTGTAAAGTCGCATCCTGGTTTCGACCACTTTGAACTTGTAGAGAAACGCGGCCCTTTCCAAGACAGAAACGTCACCCTTACAAAGGTCGTGACAAAAGATCCGCTGGCAATTGGAGGTCGCCCACGGGGTTGCCTGCGCGACATAATACCTGAAAACTACCCAAAAGTCGGCGGCGAAATTGAAGCTAAAGTTTGGGAAGCCGCCATCAAGTATTACCAATGCTACATTTACGACAGACAATTGGCACCCGGCATGCTATACAAAGTCGAACACGGCGATCTAGTTCAGGTAAAAAATGACCCCTCAGAACAAACAATTAACAAAATCTGCTCAATGTTCCCAACTGAACCCAAAGAGGCTCTGCAGAACATAGAAACTTGGGCAAGGCTGCTGGAATATCCAGCTCCCAACTTCAGAAGGGTAGCCCTTGACATTGAAGTTTTTACTCCAACTACTGAAATAGAAGGAAAACTAACTTTTCGTGTTCCCGATCCTCGAGAGGCAGCCTACCAAGTCATATGTGTGTCACTTCTAGGGTCCGATGGAGACAAGAGAGTTTTACTCTTAAAGCGGGCTGGCGTCAAAGAGGGAATTGAAAAGCTTTCGCCCGATGTGACCGTTGAATATTTTGACTCTGAAGAGAAATTGATCTTGGAAGTTTTTAGGGCGCTTTGGAGCTATCCTTTCGTCATTACCTTCAATGGAGATGATTTTGACTTCAGATACCTGGCACATAGAGCAGAAAACCTTGGAATAAAGCGAAGTCAGATACCCATTGAGGTTGGGAGAAGAGTATGTTTACTTAAATCTGGAGTGCACGTAGACCTCTATAAATTCTTCTTTAACAAGTCTATTCAAGTTTACGCTTTCAGTCAGAAATATCGCGATGTCACTTTGGACGAGGTTGGCCAAGCCTTAATTGGACTAGCCAAACTGGAATTGACTAAACCGCTTAATGACTTGTCTTACAGTGAACTCGCCCAATACTGTATGCGCGACGCAGAGATAACCTTGAAGCTTACAACCTTCGACGACAACCTCGTCATGAAACTTATCTTGGCAATTACTCGGGTAAGCCGCATGCCCATGGAAGACGTGAGTCGACAAGGCGTGTCTCGTTGGATACGCAACTTTCTCCAGTTTGAACATCGGGGAAGAAACGTGCTTATTCCCAACACTGAAGACATACTTGCCATTAAAGGCAAAACAGTCACAAAAGCCATCATAAAGGGAAAGAAATACAAAGGTGCAATCGTGGTTGAGCCAGTTCCAGGCGTTCATTTCAATGTTGCAGTCATGGACTTCCCAAGCCTGTACCCGTCCATCATTAAGGTTTGGAACCTAGGCTACCAAACAATCCGATGTTCCCATCCTGAATGCAAAGGCAACACCATACCCGACACGTCCCATTGGGCTTGCACCAGAAATCGAGCCATGGAGAGCCTACTGATCGGTTCGCTCAGAGACCTGCGAGTAAAATGGTACAAGCCCAAGTCAAAAGACAAGACATTGCCCAAAGAGATGCGAAGCTGGTATAACGTCATACAAAGTGCTCTCAAAGTTATACTAAACGCTAGTTACGGTGTGTTCGGCGCTGCATCCTTTGACCTTTACTGTCCTCCAGTTGCAGAAGCTACAGCCGCTATAGGAAGGCATTCTATATCACAGATAATCAATGAGGCAAGAAAATTAGGCATCCAAGTTATCTATGGAGACACCGACAGCATCTTTCTTAAGAACCCAACCCAAGAGCAAATAGACTCACTTGCACAGTGGTCTGAAAAAGAGCTGAAAATGAAGATCGATGTAGACAAGAAATACCGTTATGCAGTGTTCAGTTCGAGAAAAAAGAACTACCTCGGAGTAGCCGCTGACGGAAGCGTAGACGTTAAAGGATTAACAGGCAAAAAAAGGCATATTCCAAGTTTCATTAAAAAAGCCTTCAACCAAATGAACGGGAAACTATCTGAGGTCAAATCTCCTGCAGAATTCGAAGGCGCAAAAAAACAAGTAGCAAATATCATTCGAGACCGCTATTTGAAACTGAAAAAGCGCGATTGGGAACGATTGGATGAACTCGCCTTCAATGTAGTTCTAGGAGAAGCTCCTGAACGCTACGTGAAAACCACTCCGCAACATGTGAAGGCTGCCAAAATCCTCCAAAAGAAAGGATATGAGTTGAGGGCAGGTGATCTGATAAGCTTTGTTAAGGTTGTTAAGGAGCCGCATGTGAAGCCTGTGCAGCTGGCTTCTGACAGTGAAATCGACACAGAAAAGTATGTGGGCTATTTACAATCTACCTTCGATCAAGTCTTAGACGCTTTAGGCTTAGACTTCGAAGAAATAATAGGACTAACAAAACTAGAGCGTTTCATGTAGCAGCTAATATTTTGGGCGCTCTCGAGTCTTCTATGTTTCCTTGGCGATAGGACTTTGTTGGATTATTCGGCGACCTTTAATCCTCGAGACTTTAACGGTTCAATGATGTTGGGTCTGCTAAGAGCAACGAGTAATGCATAGCCTATTATGGTCACAGCTACGAGACTACTTAAGGTAATGCTAATCATCATTGCAATCCACTGGGGCAAGGATAGTCCAAGAATGTCTGGTGGAGGGAAATAAATCGAGAGGTAACCGCCTCCTACGATTATACCTATTGGGAATGCGCCGATGAGACATCCTAACAAGCGTTTCTTTCTGAATTGAAGTATGAGCACGGCAGCGATAAGATTAGCAATGGGTCCGAAAATCACGTCATATGGGCCTAGCCAGACATAGACATTTCCTATGACACAGCCTAAAGTCACGCCTATGACCACTGGCCACCCAAACAATGCAGACAACGGAATCAAGACATCAGCGATACGCAGTTGCACCGGACCGAAGGAAATCGGAGCCAACAATGCGACAAGAACAGCATACAGACCTGTGAAAAGAGCGGTCAGACTTGCGTCCTTAGTATCCATTAATCTTTCACCTCCTACTCCGGGGTTTATAGGGCGGAACGGGTGGAGGTGAGCCCCCACTCACCCGCCAAACAAATACACTTAACCTTCTAGGCTAAAAATCTTGCCAATGTCTTTTTTTCGGTATGCCCTTTGCTGTCACTTATCTAGGATATTTAACCTAATCAAGTAAGAAGAATGTACAGTCTGCAAGTGTGCCTTGCTTTTTTGGATTTTTAGTGCAGAATCGATTATTGAAGTTTCTTCGTTAGCTCAACTAAATCTGGAAAGTCTATTCTGAGTTCTTTCAATTTTTGCTGAGTTGGGACGCCGTTGGAATTCCATCCCCTTCTTTTGTATACTGCATCCTTGAGTTTTTCATATTCTGATTGACGATATTTCCTTAAGACCATCATTTTTTCCTTTGTTGATTTGCCCTCTGGATCGTAACCAACCTTTTCCTTAAGCTGTTCATCGTATCGATCTGCGCGACTTTCGTACTCCTCCTTTGTCACTGGACCGACAGAACGGTAAGGTACATCATCGTATTCACGGGTGCCGAAGCCCATCCTTAGATTGAAAACGCGTTGAAAATTGTATACTCTCTCGCTCATTAAGATGAGATCGTCCGGTGTGACCTTTCGTCCTGTTACTCCATAGAAGCACTGTGCATAGTACTGTACGTGTGAAATGAATTTTGCAGGTTCCTGGGTTTTCTCGTTTCCTGGAGGTGTAACGTCGTTCCAAGGAAGCTTACAGAGACCAACTAAACCGAACCAAGTGCGGAACATGGGAAACCAATGCAAAGCTTCGGCTTTCTGCTCAAATGTTGGCATCAAGTTGTGTACCATGTCCAAAAATATTAACCAAGCCTCATCGTGCTGGGGACCTTTTAATGCAAGTCCATATCCACCTTGCTGTGCGAGAGATTCTTTAGTGACATACTCGGAATATTCTAAACCTTTTGCCTCCATGCCAATCTCTTGCAGTGTCTTTGGATCTGCGCCATACTTTTCTGCAAAAAGCTTCTTCATACTGTGTATTCCTTGGCCAACAACCCAGCCGAATCCTTCTCCTCTCGCCATCTGATGAATGATTTCCATTGCAGCTTTCGTGTTTCCAAACTTTAGTTCCAAGCCGCCGGTGACCTTTTTGTCGATCAACCTCATCTCGTAGCACTCCATCGCGAAGGCTGTTGCAGTTCCAACAGAAATTGTGTCTAAGCCGTAGGTGTCGCAGTAAAAGTTAGCCTCTGCCACATGGTCAGGGTCAAAGATGCCACAGTTACTACCAAGCCCCGCTATAGTTTCATATTCAGGACCATCCACCCACACCCTTTGACCTTTGTACGGACCTGTTTTAAGTTCAAAGTCTTTAACACAGTGACTACACGCCATAGCGCACCCCACCCAGCATCCGTCGTAGCCTGGATCGAATTTTCTGCGATATACATCTCCGCCGCTAAGTTTGCGGCCATCAGGATGACTGCCGAATCTAAAATTGTTCACCGGGAGAAGGTCGAAATCGTTCATAATAGAAACCAGATAGGATGATCCTATAACAGCCATCTCGTTTTGTTTTGTATCTAAAGTCACGATTTCCTTGCTAAATTCGCGTCCTACCCTTCTAACTAGTTCTAAATCTGCTGGATTGTTGGCTTCTGGGCTAACAGATCCAGAGTATTTGACAACGATCGCCCTTATCTTTTTGTCACGAAATACTGTGCCTGTTCCACCTCTTCCAGCCTGTTTATATCTTACAAACTTACGTCGGGGATCGTACCATGAGAAGTTCAGGCATCCAATCTTTGTATGTTTCGCCCCAGGGCCTGAAGAGATCACTGAAATGCTGTTTTTGTTTTCCCCGCCGTATTTCTTTGTAAGCAATTCACTAAGTAAATGTGAGTCGGAGGGTAGTCCCTCAGCTCCCTCGATAGCCACCTTTCCTTTATCTCCATCAATAAAGATGACAATGTCTGACTCTGCTTTTCCCTGTATCTCTAGCGCATCCCATCCGGCAAATTTCAAGTAGGGTCCGAAATATCCGCCAACATTAGAATCCATCACTGATCCTGTGAGAGGAGAAATCGTCACAACAATGCTCTTTCCGCTTCCTGGAAATATGGGAATGCCGCCTAAGACACCGCATGCTATACATATTTCGTTCTCTGGATCATCCCATTTGATAATGCGGTCTTTTGGCAACGCATTCCACAAAAGCCAAAGATCGAACCCTCGACCACCAATTAATATGTCTTTCATCTTTTGTGTGACGGGTTTACTCAGTATCTTCTTGTCTGTGAGATTGATGTAAAGCGTCCTGTTGTTATATCCCTTGTCAACCTTGCCTAGTTTATATTCAAATTGGGTAATCATTTTGGGGTCACCTGTCAAGTTGGGAGAACATCTTTTGATTTATTTCTTGTTTAAAACCCTTTCGAAAAACTAACCGCATGCGAGATGATTTGATATTAGCATATAGTCCTCGTTTGAGTGAAAGATTTAATTTGGTTCAGAAGCAATTATCAAGCCAATAAAGGAGGATATTGAATCTTGAACAAGCCTAAAGTTGCAATAATCGGAGCGGGCAAAATGGGAGAAGCCATCATCGCTGGGCTCCTCAAGTCTGGAGAGTATACTCCTAAGGACATTCAAGCTGTTGAAGTTTTTGAAAGCCGCCGCCAATACATTAGCCAAACCTATAAAGTAAAGTGTTACAGCGACGCCAAAAAAGCGGTAGATTTCGGCGACATCGTTCTAGTTGCAGTTAAACCCGGCGTAGTTGGAAAAGTTTTGGAGCAAATCGGTCCTTCGATGAAGCGTGGAAAGGTGTTGGTTTCAATAGCAGCTGGTGTCACCTTAGAATTTATGAGGAAATATGTGCCGGAGAAGATTCCAATTGTTAGAGTTATGCCCAACCTAGCATGTTCTGTCAGAGAAGCCATGGTTACCTTCTGTCCAACTCCCAATATTGCGAAGGAAGAATTAGACATGGTGGTCAACATGTTAAGCCTACTTGGAAAAGTCATGCGTCTGGATGAAGGATACTTGAACCTCGCAACTGGCCTAGTTGGAAGTGGTCCAGCCTACATCTACCTCATTATCGATGCTTTGGCAGACGCCGGCGTAAGACTCGGCTTGCCCAAAGATGTGTCTATAACTCTCGCTGCCCAGACAACCCTTGGCGCTGCAAAAATGGTTGTTGAAACAGGAGAGCACCCAATTAAACTCAAAGATAAGGTAGCCACGCCTGCAGGTACAACGGTTGAGGGTCTTCTTGAACTGGAAAGAGGCGGTTTAAGAGCTACTATTATTTCAGCCGTTACAAAAGCAGCGGAAAGAGCCAAAGGGCTGTTGCCAGCTTAGAGATGCACTCTCGTCACTGCCTTCTGAATGTTTCAAGGGAAAAGTTTGAATACCAAAACTCTTATTGAATAAGGGTTTACTGGGGAGAACATCATGCGATTGATCCAAAATACAAGAAGTGTTTCAAAACTTATTCTAGTTTTGCTGTTGGTAATCTCCTTTTTAATCGGTGCTCTTCTTTCCTACATTTATACAATGGGCTTTTACGTTTCGTCAGAATTCAAGTTGCCCAGCAGCTCAATAATAACTATAGAAAGCGTAGAATTCTCCGAGCAAGATACATCGTTCTTCAATATTACAGTACTTAATCCATCCTACTCACCGACAAGCGCTAACATAATAAGAATAGTAGCGAGAACCACAGACGACAATAAAGTCCACGAGATAAGCGATGCTTCTCCGGCGCTCCCACACCTGTTAAAGCCAGGAGTTTCCCAAACATTCAGGTGCAGCTGGAACTGGGCAAACTACACGAACATAAAACTTCCGTACACAGACGCACCAGTAGAAATCTCTGTCTTCCTTGAAGACAAAACAGGGGCAGTTTTCGAAGTAAGAAAACCCTACGTCATACTTCTAATCTCTGAAGTTAAGTTTAACTCAACTGTGAGTGTGAATCACTTCAACATAACCGTTGAGAGCTTAAACTCCTCAGCTACGTATGTTAATATTACATCGATAAGCGTTGATGTGGCAAACATCACTTCTGGCATGGTAACCCCTAGTCTCCCCTACGAGCTTGCTCCCGGAGACCCGCCAGCTATGTTCCAAATATTGTGGAACTGGACCGATTATCAGGGTGAAAGCGTAACTGTTGGAGTTCACACTCTGCAAGGCTATATACATCATCGGGCAACACGCCTTCCCTCACCAGTAAACTTGACGATTACTGATGTTGCCTTCAACGTCTCAGATATTGATCACTTCAACATCACAGTGACAAACGCTCAATCTTCGCCAACTCATGTTGACATCACTGAAATCGCAGTGTCTGTAAACAACGAATCTTCCTTCAACATAACGGATTGGAATGCCCTCCCATCCTCAAGACTTGAGCAGAATTCTTCTGTTCTTCTCTTTTGCACTTGGAATTGGGATGCTTTTCGAGGCAAAAACCTCAAAGTTACAGTGCTAACACGGCAAGGATTTCTAGTGTCGAAATCTACAACAATACCTTGAATGCGAAAAGTTTTTTACTTTCCAAAAATCTCGACGAACTGTCCATGTGTTGCCCCTAATAGACCTCTGCCTTCGAGGTTACAAGGCGAAGACTTTTTAGAAGTTCCTGCTACAGAAAATCGGTTGACTAAAAAATGTTCAGAGCTACCGAGCGCGTCCGCACAATCGAGTACGCCATCCGCGATGTGATAGTCTCTGCCAAAAGACTGGAAAAGAAAGGAAAGAAAATAATCTACCTCAACATAGGCGACCCAGTTAAGTTTGACTTTGATACGCCATCTCACATTAAGCAAGCATTAACAAAAGCAGTAGAAGAAGGAGCCAACTGGTATGCGCCTTCGGAAGGCTTGCCAGAACTTAAAGAAGCCATCTGTGAAAAAGAAAAGAAAGTAAACGAAGTGGAGATTCAGCCAGAAGACGTTGTTGTTACGCAAGGAATCTCTGAAGGCATCCAGATGGTTATGGCGGCAACTGTTGAAAACGGCAATCAAGTCTTGGTGCCTGGTCCGACATATCCACCTTACATTTCTTTTGTCAAGTTTTTTGGAGGTACGCCTGTCGCCTATGAAACCCTAGAAGATGACGGTTGGCAACCTAACGTTGACGACATCAGAGCGAAGATAACCCCGAAAACTCGCGCAATTGTAGTTATTAACCCCAACAATCCATGTGGCGCCCTCTACAAAGAGAAAACCGTTAAAGATATTTTGGATCTAGCTGGAGAACACAACTTGCTGCTCGTCTCTGACGAAATCTATGACCGCATAATTTATGCAGAAAAGTTCGCGAGCACTTCACATATAACCAAGGATGTGCCAGTGATTGGACTAAACGGTTTTTCTAAGACGTATCTCATGACAGGCTGGCGACTGGGCTACATTTACTTTCATGACAGCAACGGAAGATTAACCGAACTTAAAGAATGCGTTGAAAAGGAAACCAGGGTGAGACTGAGCGCCAATGCCCCAGTGCAAAAAGCCGGAGTTGCTGCGCTAAGAGGACCCCAAGACCACATCCATCAGATGATGGTGAAACTTCGAAAAAGAAGAGATTATGCTTGGAAACGACTTAACGAGATTGATGGAATAAGCTGCACTAAACCTGAAGGAGCCTTCTATGTTTTTCCAAAGGTTGAAGCTGTTGGTTCTGAATGGAAAACTGATGCAGAGTTTGTTTACGACTTTTTAAAAGAGACAGGTGTCCTTTTTGTTCATGGTTCTGGATTTGAGCCAATTTATGGTTATGGACATTTTCGTTCTGTTATTCTACCGCCTATAGAGACTCTTGAGGCAGCATTTAACCTGCTGGAGCATTTTATGTCTAAGCATGGTTGAAAAACTGCGTTTTTTGCAAGTTAATGAATCAAGGTCCCTTCTTTCGGGTCTCTAGCAAGCTTGTAGAATTCTTCCATCAATCGTTGTGTTACGGGTCCTGGTTTTCCGTTGCCGATGACTCGCTTGTTTATCTCTCTAACAGGGATGATCTCAGCTGCAGTTCCTGTGAAGAAAACTTCATCTGCGTTGAAGAGTTCGTTAGGAGTTATGTTTTTTTCCTCCACGGGATACCGCAACTTCTTCGCCAAATCAATTGCGACTCCTCTTTTTATTCCAGGTAGTGCTCCTGTGCAAATAGGCGGAGTCGCAATCTCCCCGTCTTTTACAATGAATATGTTTTCTGCAACTCCTTCGCAGACGAAACCGTTTTTGTCGAGGCATATGGCTTCGTCCACACCTGCTATGTTGGCTTCTAATTTGGCGAGGATGCTGTTCAGGTAGTTTAATGATTTAATC
>CAYFZT010000005.1:0-9429 GCA_964347555.1 uncultured Candidatus Bathyarchaeia archaeon
AGGAATGGATATGGTTGTCAAGTTTCCAGATAAGCCCCCAATTCTCATAAGCGGCGCAAGTAGCGGTGAAAGATCTGTTTCAGCTGTAGCCTTTCTGTTTGCGCTACAAGACTTCATGCCCGCCTCCTTCTACCTATTTGACGAAGTGGATGCCGACCTCGACGCTTTGCACGTTTCAAAACTGGGAGAACTTCTTGCAGAGGAGTCAGCTAAATCGCAGTTCTTAGTCATAACTTTGAAACCAGAGATGGCAAGCAAGGCTGCAAAGATTTACGGAGTCTACGAACGCAATTGCGTCTCTCATGTTGTTTCCACAACCTTCAAAGAGGCAGCTTACTGATGTCTTCACAAGTCAAGAAACCCTTCTATTTCAATCCTCCATGGAACATTCTCTTTGAACTAAATAGACTAAGCAACATCAAACCATGGGAAATCAGCATAGCCTTCTTATTAACCTCCTTTCTTGAAGAAATGGAGAAAACTGGAGAAATCGATTTCAGAGCCTCAGGAATGGCTGTAGATTCTTCTTCGACAATCTATTTAATGAAATCTAAGCTTCTTCTTAGACTAGAGGAGCCCCCAGCACCGCCGCCCAAAGTTAAGCCCGAATTTCTACCTCCACCTCTTTCTCTGCCTTTCCGTTATGAAATGACTTCCACCACCATCAGCCATCTGCTGCAGGTGCTAGACGAAGTGCTCAAAGGAGAACGAGTTTTTCCTCTGAAATCCCGTGTTGAACCAATTCTGCCTCCTCCCTCTGAAATCCTGCCTCCAGTCGATCTATATCTGATGGAAATAGAAAAACAGATGGAAAAACTGTATCAGGTTTTGCTTCGACTCTCCAAAGAGAACATGCCAGTTCTGTTTTCCAAAGTTGTTGCAGGTTTAGAGAAGCTGGAGTTAATCAAAACGTTCATAGTTCTTCTCTTTCTAGCTCAGAAGGGCGACGTAAACTTGTGGCAGGATCCAGAGCTTGTGGAGATCTACATAACTGTTGGTGGAGGATCAACGTTTGAGCAGCCAGCAGTCGGAATTGTCTAAGGCAACAAACCCTGCGGAGATTCGAGACCTAGCCTTACTTGAAGCTGCGCTTTATGTTGCCGGCCGCCCCTTAGGCTTGAAAACGTTGGCATCCGTCATCAAGACTCGCTCAAAAAACAAAACGAGGAAACTTGCGAGAAAACTTTTGGAAGAATACAAAAGTCGTGATACATCTCTGGAAATTTTGGAATTAGAAGATGAAAGATTTGTTTTGCAGTTAAAAGCAGAATTCACGCCTAAGGTGAGAAAACTTGCCCTTCGCCCCCTTCTATCGGTTGGTCCGTTAAAAACGTTGTCTTACATCGCCTATCGGCAACCAGTTCCTCAGTCTCACGTTATTGATGTAAGAGGGCACCATGCTTACCAACATCTTAGACAACTCGAAGACTTAGGGCTGATTAATCGTGAAAAAACGGGACGCACTAAGGTTATTAGAACCACTGAATTTTTTGCTGACTATTTCAGTCTCAGTCACGACTTGCGAGCAATGAAGCAACAGCTGAAGCGAATATTCGAAGGATTCATGAATGTTGAACCCTCAGAAAAGCGAAAACAGGAAAAGCAGGTTTAAACAAGTCTTTCCCTGCGTAATATGTCTGTTTTAACAATAATACGCTAAGAAAAATATAGAAGTTAACATCAATAAGGCATAATTAACTCTTTTTGCATAGTTATATTCTGAAGAGAGAGAAAGGAGTCCTTATTATGACCTTTTCAAACGATGTGGAAGAAGCAAGACGTAAAGCCTATAGGCGAGGCTTCAACGAGGGCTTCAAAAGGGGATACGACAAAGGCTACGAAGAAGGTGTCGAAAAAGGAAAACTGAAGAAGAATCGTTCCTGTAAAACTCGGTTTATGAAAATACCCTGCGAATGCGGAGCTATCAACTTTCATCCTGTTTTCGACAATAGGCTTGTCATAAATGCAGACAACGAAAGAATATGTCACGCTTGTCAAAAGATGATCCCGAGAGAAATAATATTCGCTCATTACAGTCGACTGCAATCCAACAAACGAACGGGATAAGATCCTCTTTTAATAGCCAAACATGCAAAAGACTCCTTCTAAGAGAAGCCTTCATTTTTTCTTAAATACACCTATAACGCAATAATATTTGAAATGCTCACCCAGGAAAAGCGTAAACCAGTAGCCAAAGTTTGGATCGAATATGAAGGAATTCCCCTTCTTGGAAAGGGAGGAGCAGAGATCTTAGAAGCCATTCGTCTGGAAAAATCGATCTCTAAGGCAGCAAAAAAAGTTGGCATGTCCTACCGTTATGTTTGGAATTACCTAGCAAAAATAAGCGAAGCCTTGCAGGAGCCAATTGTTGAGACTTACAGAGGCGGAAAAGCAGGGGGAGGCGGAGCAACTCTCACTAAACTTGGTGAAAACCTCTTAAAGGAGTATCAACGAGTTGAAAGTTATGTGGGTGAGATTTTAGATGACGAGGAATATTGGGAGGCAGCAGGATTGAAAATTAGTGCAAGAAATCGTTTAAAAGGCACCGTTAGACACGTGGAAAAAGGCGATGTGATCGCGAAAATAAAAGTTGAAGTTCAAGCACCAGCAACAGTGACCGCACTTATATCACGTGAAGCCGCGGAAGAACTGAACCTTAAAGCGGGCGATACTGTTGAAGTCGTGATAAAGGCAACTGAAGTTATGGTGGCTAAAGAAAGAAAATAGACAATAGCGCCCAGTTTAACCTTCCACTACGTGTCTGTACGAAACATATTTGCCAGCGGTTGGGCTGTCTCTGATGATTCTGATAATATCGCCTGGTTTAGCTCCAATAGCCTTAACTGCTGGGTCAGAAGCCAGTAAGCGAGGCAACTGGTAAGGGTGCACTCTATATTCCATCAACAGCTTTTTTCTTTCGTCGGGTGTGACGATTTCATGTTTTGGAACCAAGGCATGGTCAAAGATGTTGAAGGAAGGGAAGATTCTGGGAATTAGTTCAATGCCTCCTTGTCGAGCATTAGTGCGAGCTGCCGAGGTGTATCTTCCGCTTGTCACAACAATCGCTCTTTCTATTTCTTCTTCTTGCATGACTTTTTTCAGTTGTTTAATGTATTTGACGCCGATTGTCCCGTGGGAAGCCAGACACCAGATAAGCATCTTCTTCTTTTCTGCTGTTTGCACTAGGAAACCGCTGGCGTCCTTAGCTTCCTTTCTCTTAATCTGCGTATAGCCTCGAAGCTTAATTAAAATCTGAGCCTTACGTTCTTCTACGTTAGCGGGCTCCACTTTTTTTCTCGTCTTACGCTTCTTGCTCAAAATCCTATAACCTCAGTTGTGAACGTTGTAGTGAAATCATTTCTTAACGCTTAAACTTTACGCTCTCCAATCGCCAATTTGAAAATCTAAATCTGAAGAGGCAACGCCTGGAAAAAGACCTTGTGCTATATGTGCAGCTTTCTTACCATGCGCCAGTCATTCAAGTCTCTTTATTATGTGATACCCATATTTTGTTCTTACAATTGGCGAGATTTGTCCTTTCTGGAGGGCGAAAGCGGCTTTCTCGAATTCTTTCACCATTTTTCCTCTGCCAAAGATTCCAAGATCACCACCACGTTTTCCTGAGGGACAAAGCGAAACCTCCTTAGCGACATTCGCAAACTTTTCTCCCTTGTGCAACCGTTCCAAAACCGCTTTTGCCTCTTTCTCAGTCTTCACAAGAATATGAACACAATGAACCTTGTCTGGCATAAAAGAGTGGTTACATCCATCCGTTTATAACAGTTGCGTGCGAAAAATACTTTTCTGAACTTCAACTAACAGTGGGTCACCCGTCGCCTTCATTTTTTTTAAAAAAAGAAAGGGAAGTAAGGGGTTCTCGGTCACCTCTACCGAAGAAACTCTCTTCTTCGGAATTCCATGATCGCATTAGCCTTGGCAAGTTCTGCATTCTGTAAGGCAGTTTTAGTTAAACCGTAACTTGCGTAAATGTCTGAAACAACTGATTTAGTCTCTGACTGTGACAGTGAAGGTAATGCGGTGCTTCTGTCCATTCCAAACGCGCGAAACACGCTTTTCAGGAAAGAGTTTTTTACTGAAGGCTTTAACTTTTTCATCCTATACACCACACAAAACATACACGTGAGGAGAGACATAGGTTTTCTACCGTCACATGACGGTGAACTTATACGTCATATGACGGCTAAAATAATATATCCATCAACAACGATTTCCATATTGGTGCTCTAAAATGACGCTGTTTGAAGTTGCCTTGAAGGTGGCCATACCCAATGGCTTTCTCTTTGACATAACTCGTAGATTTCCATCCATGAGTATATTCATCTGGTGTAACAGAGAGAACGATGTTGTCGAGGTTATTGTGAGAAACCCGGAAGATTATCCGATGGTTATAGATGAGGTTCGTACACGTCCCTGGATGGGTGTTATTGAAGAAATATCCGATAATCGCAGGCTTTACTTAAACGTTCATGAGTGTCATTGCATGAAGCAAGACACGATAGTCAGACATATTGGAGAACTAGACATTCTCAACATTTTCCCAAACATGATAGAAAACGGCTGGAGTTACCATCGTCTAATAGCTTTTAAGCACAAGGATCTGGAAGAGCTTCTGCGCCGCTTTGAGAATTGGGGATGGGTTTACAAGATTTTGCGCAAGGTTCCTTTTGATGGGTTTATAGCGAGTTCCCTCACTATTACAGCGGATGCCCTTTTTTCCGACTTGACTGGGAGACAGTTTGATGCCATTCTCACGGCATATCGACACGGTTACTATAATTTGCCTAGGGGCGCTGACGTTCAAACCATTGCTTCTAAAGAGCGAGTGCCTAGGACAACATTTCAAGAGCATTTAAAAAAGGCTGAAAACAAGCTTGTAGGCGCTCTAGTTCCCCACATGAAGCTGTTCAACCATGAGTCATCAGAACGAAGAAGAAGCCTGAGAGTAAAATAGTGACTCATTTCTGAAAATTGTCTTTCTCCTCCTCTCTCTAAATGCTCGAAACAGCCTGCTTATTATCTGCACCATAAAGTTTCAGTTACTCTCATGTCAGGTGCGGTTGAAACATCTTTACCGTTAATCGTTAGTATACCCAAGTTTAAAGTCAACTAAAAAATACATACAAAATCCTTATCTAAACAGCCAACTTTTTTCCATAACGATAAAAACGGTGCACTGGAGCTTTAAAGTAGCCATGAATCAAAAATTTAAAACTGTGGTTGTAGGCGGAACCTTCGACGAACTTCACAAAGGTCACAAAGCTCTGCTTCTTAAAGCCTTCGACATTGGAGAACAGGTACTTATAGGTCTCAGCACAGATAATTTGGCTCGTAAGCTGAAAAAGAATCACAGAGTCGCTACGTACACGGAACGATTGAAAAAATTGAAGGCTTTCTTAAAGAAGCAAGGTGTCTTGAACAAAGCAAAAATTGTCCCCTTAAACACGCCTTATGGTGTCACATTATCAAGCGTTTATGCCCAAGCGCTCGTTGTGAGTCGGGAAACAGAGGCACGCGCCAAAGAAATAAACCAAAAGCGAAACGCCAAGGGACTAAAACCTCTACAGGTGATTGTTATGGAAATGGTTTCTGCTGAGGATCACACGCCGATATCAACAACAAGAATTAAGCGGAAAGAAATAGATCACGAAGGTCGCTTACTCACATCCTAACTAACCAAACAACTGAGCAAAACAATTGCACGCGCTAACAAGTTCTGAAAAGCTAATATACATTGCAGAGAATATAATGATGTAAACCTTTTGCAGAAGGAATCCGGATTTTTCCGGAAATTGTAAGACTTCCGTTAAAGGGAATGTGAAGCATATGGCGTTAAGTAAGATGAAAATCGCTGTTCGTCCAAACAAGCTTGTGAATTTCTCTAAGCCACGTGCTAGTTTTTACATGAGATATGCTTCCGTTGTCTTCAAAACTTTGAGAAAGCCTCTATTTCAAAGTTTTCTTCGCTGGGTGTTAAAACGAGAAGATATAGAGGAACATATGGTTGCGAATGTCCAGGTCATGGTTTTTCCTCTTCAAAAGAAGAATGGAAAGTATCTTGCTGGAAGATGTAATAGTGAAGGCGAGATCTACATTTATCCAAAGAGACTGGGGTTTTGTCGAAAACTTAGGAAAAGATGGGGAAAGGAGGGATTCCACTTTTACATTAGGAATCGAGCCAGAGCTGCGCTAATACATGAGCTTCTTCATGTAAAATACTCAAGTGATGAAGAGCATGTTAGAAAACTAACAAAGAGATATTTCCACATCTTTACTCGTCATCGAAACGCACCAAACCCCAATACGCATAAAGTTTTGAAAATTTTATTCAAACGATAGCTGTTTACCTGAGCTTTCCGAAGAATTGTGAATCATACAAGTTACACTGAGAAATCTGAATTTTGCGTATTTTCTTTTATTCCAAAAAGTTTATTACCCAGTAGCTTTCTGGGGGCTTTCTTAGAAATCGAAAGGAGGTGGAAAAATATGGTTGAGGAAGAAGAGGACTGGGAAGAGGAAGAAGATTGGCCGGAAGAAGAAGAGGAAGAATGGTAAAAATTGAAAAGGCTAGTCTTTCCCCCACTATTTCATTATATGTATTTTTTTGTCATTTTCTATTCTTTGTATTTTATTATGTTCGTTAACCGTCAGAGCATAGTTCTCGAATCCTTTTTTTTGAAAACGAAGAGACTTGGCAACATGTTTCCATATTAACAACAGTGTTTATTCGTGTCTCAACGCCACAACTGGGTTTAGCTGTGAGGCTCTCCAAGATGGATAAAACCCTGAAATCATGCTCAAGGCTATGCATAAGAGCCAAGTTAACAAGAGGTTTGAGGGATCATAGACTGGAATGAGTTGTAGTGAAAAGGCTCTTCCTCCCCCTTCTGTGGATCCGATCTGTAAGCTTCTTCCGAGAAAGATACTCATTCCATGAGACAGACCCATACCGAGGATCACTCCGATACTGCCGCCTAGGATGCCTATTATCATGGCTTCGCTGAGGAAGAGGCTCAGTATGAGACGCTTGTTGAAGCCGAGGGCTTTCAGTAACCCTATCTCTCTTATTCTCTCCATCACAGATGTCTGTATCGTAGTGATGATACCTACAGAAGCGACAAGCAGGGAGACCATGGCAACAACATTAATGAAGAGATAAACGCCTCCGCTGATCTGCTGAATCACGTTGGCAATCATCTGTGGAGATATTATTACGAGGTCGCTGCCGTATACTTCCTGTATCTGCTTCCGCACTTCCTCATTTAGATCAGGGTTTTCCGTTACAACATAGATTCCGTCGAAGTCTCCGCCTCGGTTGAAAAGGTTATCTGCTGCTGATGTGGAGAGAAACACCATCTGATCCACAGGGACTACTCCACTGCCAATGTAGTTTAGGATTCCGCGAACAACAAAGGATCGTTGAATGAAAACTGGCTTCTGTTCTTCATAGGTTTGATGCAAGATTTTTACTGTCTGCCCTAAGCTAGAAAAGGTTCTTTCTTGGTCAGATGATCGCACCACTTCATTGCCAAGTATAATTCCTATATTATCAGATTCTGAAACAAATGTCCCAACTTCAAAGGATATCATAGGAAACAGTAGCGGAAGCTTCGATTGTTCCACACCAACTACAATTGATGTTTGCTCCTCTCCTTGTGAAACTATCGATGAGATCTGTTGAATGTATGGAATCATGTCTTGGACCCCTGAGAATTTGGCAATCTCATCAACTAGTCTGGCGTCGATCTCGATGTTTTCGCCTCGGGGACTCAAAATGAGAACATTGGCGCCTAGTGAGCTGAACTGGTCGTTTACGAAAGAAGTGAAACCGTTACCCGTGCCGTTTAAAGCAACTATAAGGCTTGCGCCCATGATGACCATAAGTGTTGTTAAGCCCGCGCGTAGCCGCCTTTCCCTCAAGGCTTCAAAAGAAAGGCTGAAGAGCTGAAGGACGTTCATTCCTTAGTCTTCCCGAAGGTGCTCTGACTCCTTCTTTGACTTGATAGACGTCTGTAGTAGAGAAACAAGATTACCGCTGATGCGCCAATTAAGGTCAACAAGACCAGTCCCACTTCTGACAGAGACCCCAGAAGACCCCCAGTATCACCAGAAACAGGCTGCCCTCCTTGATCCATCTGCACAATCACATAGAAGGTAACGTTGAAAGAATGGTCCATGTACTGATCGTCTCTGTACGTGATTCTTATGGTTACAGGGTGTGAGCCGTTCTGAGCGTTACTGTTCACGTTCGCCGCTAAGGTGAATGGAGCTGGAGAGTTTTCCTCAACCTCGCCGACATATGCTGTGCTTTCTGCAGTTAAGCCCAAAACGGTGTTGGGCATGATTGATGCGTTTACATAATTAGCGGCTACATTGCCCTTGTTTAGTAGGGTTGCAGTGATCGACACCTTTGATCCTGGGCTTACGGGTTTTGGGTTAACGATTTTTTCATAGATAACCAGCTCTATTCGTCCAGTCACAATCAAGCCGATGGGGTAACTGTCGGTGTGACTCTCCCCGTAGTCGTCTCTGTAGTTTAGAGAGAGCGATCCACCATAAGTGGTTCCAATTGAACTGGCGGGTGCAAAAATCTTTACCGCGACTAGAGTCGAGTTCTCAGGTTCAAGGGATTCAAACGTCCAATGATTGTTGCCATGAATTATCAAAGGCGAAGGAATGGAGAGGGTTACATCAATAGTTGAAATCAAAACGCCGCCACTGTTAAGAAGAGTTATGTTAAAGTTGTTGTCTAAACCAGCAGTTAGGCGGTTTTGGGATGTGCCTACACTAAGCGCAACAGAAAATCTGACTTCAAAGGAGACCTGCATCCAGTCTCCTTCATGTCTCTGGTCTCCTGGCCAACTGGCATTAACACTCCAAGATCCCTCCGTGTCAGGCTGATATGATTCTCGATAAGTTCCCTCTGCATCGGTTTTCACATTTCGACTAAGTGTGGAACCGTTTGATCTCTTGTAAACTAAAGTAATCGTCTCATTTTCTTGTGCTGGGTCAATAGAACCTGAAACATCTATAGATTCTCCCTTCTTGACGTTTTGGGGAGAAACTGAGCAGGTTACGGTAGCTTGGATTTTGGACAAGACTAAATTGACAGTCAAGGTTCTCGTTTCTCCTGGAAGCCAGTTGGTATCATTTTTCACAAGGTAGTTTACTGACATGTTGTAAGGGTAAGATTTGGGAAGGGCATTTGAATCGATGTCTAGACTGAAGGTAAGGGTGAAGAATCCTGCAGGGAGGATTTCTCCTGTTTGGTTCGTGATATCTCCGATGTCTGAAGGTTCGCCTGTTGCTGTGGCGTTATAATTCCCATATATGTCCATAAACGGATCTGAAAGCATTAAAGTGGCTTCAATTCCCTTAATGGTTTTATTTGAATAGTTTTGCGCCTCAACG
>CAYFZT010000005.1:9439-15344 GCA_964347555.1 uncultured Candidatus Bathyarchaeia archaeon
ACCAACGGCGGGAGCATGGAGCATTACTGGGGCTACGGGAAGGCTGCCAATCCGCTGCTGCCCATGATCGGCATTCCCACCACCACCGGCACCGGCACCGCGGCGCAGAGCTACACCCTCATCTCCAGGGTAGGCTTTAATTGGACTGTCAGGGTTTTCACCCCAAACCACGCGGCTTACTTTAATGTTTACCGATGGTCTGCCGTAAATTGGTGAAACATTAACCGAAGCGAACCACGAAAGGATTAGGGTTATCAAGAGAACCCAAAATTTGTATTTATTTTTCATGTAAACGCACCTCAAATCAATTTTTTTGAATGATTTTTCCATCTCGAAGCTGGATTATTCTGTCTGCTTTGCTTGCTACCTCTGGGTCATGGGTGACAACGATGACTGTAGTTCCTCTCTTTGCATTGAGTTTCCTTAAGAAATCTACTATTACTCGCCCAGTCTTTGAGTCAACGTTGCCGGTGGGCTCGTCTGCCAACACAATCTCTGGGTCATTGATTAATGCGCGTGCAATTGCTACCCGTTGCTGTTCTCCTCCACTCAGGGTTTGCGGTTTTCGAGGAGACTTGTCTTCCAAACCAACTATTGCGAGGAGTCTGGTAACACGCTGAAGACGTTCCTCCGTAGGATAACCTCTAACAAGGGCGGGCAACTCCATGTTACGCAGTACAGTGGATCTTGCAATCAGGTTGTATGCCTGAAAGACAAAACCTATTTTTTTGTTGCGAAGTTTCGCAAGTCCCTCCTCGTCGAGTGTTGAGATGTTGATTCCATCAATCAAAACCTGACCTGAGCTAGGTTTGTCTAGAGCCCCTATAAGGTTAAGCAAGGTCGATTTGCCGCTGCCGGATGGTCCCATGATGGCGACAAACTCTCCTCTGTGAACTTTCATGCTGACACCGTTGATAGCGGAAACTACATTCTGACCCAGAAAATACTTCTTTGCTACATCGATCGTTTCGACAGCGTGCTTATCAAGTGCATGAGAGGAGCCTTTACGATCAAATGAATTGGAAGCATGAAGCATTGAGTTCACTCCATTATGTTGATCAAAGCTACTCTTAAAAACGCAGACAAGCGTTAGAGTTCCCAGAGCAAATGTGGCACCTGTTTGGGTTAATAGAGCCATGTTCAATTGCGACGTGCCATAGGTTCTGAAAAACGCGAAACATCCCAGAACTACCCAGAAAGTCGAAGCTAAAAGAGCGAGGTAGGACCCTACTTTTTTTCTTTTCAGCAGACCATATATTCCTAAGAGACTGACAATGAAAGTCATCATGCCCAAGATCTTGTCAATTGAATACAGCAGACCCGATGTAGCGCTTTGAGACAAGCCTACGATCGAGGCGAGCTCGAGGACAAGAATACTAGTTAGAAGCACTATCGCTATCTCGTTAGGAAACTGCGTCGCACCCATCTTCTTCAACCTCGAACTTTACCTCCTTTAGAGAGAACCACAACCCAACTCGTTTTAATATGCTTTTTGACATTTTTCTCTTTAAGGCATGATAGGAGAATATCTCTAATATGTGTTACAGATTTTACAATGGTATCTTGCACGTACAGCGAGCCGACACTGTCTTGACAAGGGTTAATTCTAGAAATTACTAAACATTTAATAGACTCGTCCATGCAACCATGAATTTTGACTAGAAGGAGTAGTCCATTTATGCCTCAACCTTGCCCAGTTATTATGGGTGTTGGCAGAACTACATTCGGAGAACATTACGAGAGGGAACCGGAAAAATTGATTGAAGAGGCTTGGCTTAAGGCCTCAGAGTCGGCAGATATAGAACGGAAAAATCTTGACGCTGCCTACATTGCAGATTACTTTCTTCAAATAACTAATAAGATTGGAATTGAAGAGGGTTTCCTTTCAGAGCTCACTGAATTACATATTCCAATGGAGAAAACGAGGTCTTTCAGTTCCGCTCTTCTAAACGCTTGCAATGCAGTACAGGCTGGAAAGTATGATCTAGTTCTTGTAGGCGGAGTTGAAAAGATGACTGACCGATGGGAGAAAATCCGAGACGACCTCATGCTTTTGGAAGACCCTTGGAGCTATTTTGCAGGGTGTACACCTGAAGCGAATCATGAACTCATGTTAAGAGAATACATTAGGACACACGGCATCCATGGAGAAAACTTGGAGAAGCTGAATATTGCGTTGGCTCAGATTTCAGTAAAAAATCACAAGCATGCAACTATGAACAAACACGCTCAATTTCAGAATGAGATTAAGATTGACCGTGTACTGGCGGAAAGAAAGAAAGTAAACAAGTCTCTTGGTCTCTTTGACTTTGCACCAATATCTGATGGAGCCGCAGCTCTCGTTTTAGCCAGTCCAAAAGTTGCCAAGAAACATGCCATCGAATCTGTATGCATTGCAGGTTCTGCCTCAGCCACCGATTACATAACCTTTCCAGCAAGAGAAGACAGAACAAGCTTCATCGCCAGTCGCATTGCGATGGACAATGCTCTCCACATGGCAGACGTAAAGCCTAATGGCATTCAAATCGCTGAGCTCTATGACCAATCTACACTTCTTGAAATGATCTCGTTGGAGGACCTGGGATTTACGAAAAAGGGAGAAGCATGGCAGGATGTATACGCCAGTTGCAAGGATTACCAGGGGTTCTATAGTGTTAATGGAAGAGAACTCTTCGTCAACACGAATGGAGGACTAAAGGCGGATGGAAACCCTCTTGGTGCTACTGGGGGCGCTCAAGTCTTTGAGGTTGTTAAGCAAATGCGAGGTGAAGCTGATAGTAGGCAGGTGAAAACTGACAAGGAGTTGCGTTTTGGATGTGTTTTAGAACTTGAAGGTTTCGGAACCAAAGCCTACGTGCACATTTTGAGGAGGGATTGAAATGAGCAGTGAGCCTATTGAAAGAAGAGTTTCCTATATTGGAGACCGTCTTCGAGGCAGTAGATGCAGTCTCTGTGGCAAAGAATACTTTCGCTTAAGAGATTACTGCGGCACCTGTGGACGAAAAAGTTTTGGCAAGATGAAAGACATCGATTTCTTCTACGAAAAGGGCGTGTTAGAGGTCTGCACCCTTGTGAAGCAGCCTACAAACAAATTTGTGAAGTTAGGCTCCTACATCTATGGAATAGTTTCCTTTGATAACGGAAAGGTTAGAGTGCCAAGCAGACTAACGGACTGCATTCCAGGCGATAATGAAATAGGCATTTCAAGTTTCGAAGGCAGAGAGATTGTTCCAAGATTTAGAAGACGTTACGCTGTTGAGCAGAGTGAAGTTATTCCAACAATTTCTCTCACATTTACGTTCGCTGATGAATACTACCCTCATCAAGAGTACAAAATAGTCAAACCTAGAAAGGAATACGAAACCCCCGGCATAATCGGATATGGAGTTTACGTTCCACGATTCAGAATCAAAGAGTCAACCATGGAAAGATCTGTGCCCTTCATCGATGAGGATGCCATAACAGCGGCGGTTGAAGCTGGGAAGTTAGCTTTGATTCATTCTGGAATCGATCAGACCTTAGTAGGTAAAGTGTACGTAGGCTCCGAATCCAATCCCTATGCAGTTAAGCCAATAGCCTCCAAAGTTGCTCAACAGTTAGGATTGGGTGAGGAAGACAAAGCTGAGTGTCTTCAAAGCGTAGATGCTGTGGACACTGAATTCGCGTGTAAAGCAGCCACTAGCATGTTCAAAGATGCAACCGCACTTGTCTACTATCCCCACGCCCATATATCCTACGCCATGGTTATAGGCACCGATAACTCACAAGCCGCGCCCAGAAACGAGATTGGAGGAGAACTAGACTTCTTTGTCGGCTACGGCAGCTCCGCCTTTATATTCGGCAAACATGACGTCATCGCTGAAATCGAAGGCTGGTATTCATGCACATCTGACACTCCAGACTTTTGGAGAAGGGATCTGCAACCCTTTCCAAGACATGGAGGACGGTTTACAGGCGAACCAGCTTATTTCAAACATATAACAAAGTCTGCAGAAAAACTCATGGAGAAGCTAGGATTACAGTTAAAGGATATAGACTACTTCGTTTCTCATCAGCCTAACGTTTCTTTTCCAGTCAGAGTTGCAAAATCGTTGGGCTTCAAGGAAGAGCAATACATGCCAGGTCTTCAGGTAGCCAAATTCGGCAACACCTATTCTGGTGCTTCACCCATTGGATTGGCAGCAATCCTCGACAGAGCTAAGCCTGATGAAAGGATTCTTCTTGTCAGCTACGGATCAGGCGCAGGAAGCGACGCCTACTCCCTAGTCGCAACAAGTCAAATAAAAGAAAAGAGAAACCGACAAAAATTCAATGTTCAACATCAAGCTGAAAGCGAGCACGTCGAATATGTAGACTATGACACCTACAGAAGATTGAAACTTGGATTATAAAAGGAGTCGAACCCTCAATTGCGTAAGGTTATTGATGAAGAAGAGAAGAAACCAAGAAAATTGAGAGTTCAAGAGATATTCAGAGTTCTGTATTCTCCATTAAAGGCTTTCAGAGAGATAGCCAGAGCTCCAGATGTCAAAGGGCCTTTTTTCATACTTCTGTTAACGCTATTAGCATCTGTGGGTGCCCAATATGTGAACTCTTCCAAAACTCTTCTGGAAACCGCAAGAGACAGCAGTGTATATACTCCTGTAACTGCTACAAGTTTTTTCAGTGATCAACTAGTATCGACTTTAACAGACACTCTGATCCGCTTTTTCTTTAACTGGTTAGTCTATGGCGTCACAATTCTGCTGTTTCTGAAATTATTACGGGCAAAGGAAGGTCCATGGCATCAGGTTTTCACTGTAATTGGCTACTCTTTCATCGTAGCGACATTTTTCATTTTTGTCAACGCGGTAATTGTTTCTACATTTCCTGTGGTGTATCTCCGTTTTGGTGTTTGGAATGGGGTTCTTGAAGGAAATCCCGAGATGTATAATGAGATGCTTCTTATATATAGACAAACTTGGGGTTCTTTACTTGCCTTTCAGTTAACACCTTACTTTTCGATTATCATGGCAATGTGGATAGCTGCTCTCAGCGCAGTTGGAGTCTATTTTCTACGTGAAGTTTCTTGGAATAAAGCCATGATCATTTTCATGGTTATATCTGTAATGGGTCTTTTCTTTTGGTCCCTTTGATTTTCTATTTTTAGCTCGAAAAAAGAGTTCCTAGCGGTCGGATAAGCAGTTGAGAGAATCATCGGGATTCTTGCAAATGAGACATTTGGATATGTCAATTGATGGGTTTGAGCGTTTACATAGTTCGCACATTAATCCTATCTGCCTGACATGCTTACAGATTTCGCAAAATCTTATTGCAAGCTGTCGCCGTGTCACCTCTTCATTAGCAAGTGTCTTAGCTGTTTCTGTTATCATATGTCGAACCTCTTTTACCTCTTCAATCTCGATGACTCTGCCTCGAACATTTCGAGTGTATTTGCTAACCGCGGTTTGGGTTATACCGAGAAGATTCGCCACGTCGTTTTGTTTAAGATTGTGTGTTTGAATTAGCTCCTTCGCTAAGCTTGCTCGAATTGCCGGAACAACGGATTTCACTGCGACCTCGCAGGGCATTGACATGGGATGTGTTCACCTAGTGACAAAATGACAGAAACCTATATAAGCATGACGTGTGTCATTCTCTATATGACGTGTGTCATAGAGGAGCCAGCCCATGAGCTCATTCTATGAGTTCTTCTTTTCTCCCTTTCCCCAGAGTGGGGCCAGAGAAGCTTCCACTATGGCATGCGTCAAAAAATAACATGAGGCGACCTAACCATGCCCTCTCAGACTAATCTAAACAAACCCCTTGCAAAGACAACTGATGATAGTAGCTTACTTGAGATTCTGGAAAAGGCTGAAAAACGCTGTGAAAAAGCCTGTGTTTGCGGAGTATAGGGGCATGACTT
>CAYFZT010000005.1:15354-25783 GCA_964347555.1 uncultured Candidatus Bathyarchaeia archaeon
AGTCTGTGAAAACTGCAAGACTGTATCTCCTATGATATGTGTTGAGCGCTGTGATGTTTGGAGGGTAAAAAATGAAATCGTCGAAACTAGGCGGATTTTAGATCAGAAAGACCATGCGGTTAGGTTGCTTAATGTTCTGAAAAACGAAAGGCGTCAGAAAATACTAGATGCACTTATGGTAAGCCCGAGGAGTCTAGATGAACTGCAAGAATCTCTCAGGAAAACGGGATTCCAGCACAGCCGCAGCACTATCATCAAAGCATACATTAAGCCTTTGATGGATACAGGACTTGTAAAGAGAGAGCGAACAAGGTATAAGCTTATGTTTTATGGTAGGAATCTCCACGGCATTTTAAAAGGAGTCTTAGGAGAACTGTTGCCAATCCATTCATGTTGCTACGAAGAAGTAGTTTTAAGAGAACTAGAAGCCACTCCTAAAACCTACGATGAACTAACAACGTTAGTGCCTGTCAAAAGCTTATCTAGAGTTCTTGCAAGACTACGGAAGACTGGACTAATCACGAAGAATCCTCGTTCTGAGTATGTTTTTTACCACAAGATTAAGGGTCGTCCACAAATCGAGTTGTCTCCCACGGAAAAAAGAACTTTTATAGCTATACCGAAAACTGGAATTTCCGCTCGCAGTCTTTCCAAGGAAGTTGGAATAAACCTTAGAAGAACTTACAAATATCTGCGTAGACTTAGGAAAAAGAAACTGGTTTTTGCATTGAGGATGCCTAGAACATACGAGTTGACGGAGAAGGGAGTAAAGATAGCCCAGCTTTTAGATGAAGTGACAAGGCTAACCATGACCTCTTTGAGCGCTCCAGTTCCAATTGCCAGATAGACTCTCTCAACCGTGTTCCATTGAAAAGCTTAGGAATAGAATAGCTCGTCTTAAGCTGCTTCCATCTTTTTGAGTTCTTCTTCTCGCAGTTTTCTTCGTAAAACTTTACCCACCAGGCTCATAGGCAGCTCTTTTCTGAATTCAACTTCTCGAATGGCTTTGTACGTTGATATTCTTTCTCTGACGAATTTCATGATCTCCTCTTCAGAGGCTTCAAATCCTTCTTTGAGAACAATAAAAGCCTTAGGGATTTCGCCTACAACTGGTTTCGGCTTGCCTATTACCCCACATAGTTTAACTGCTGGATGCTCATAGAGTACATCTTCAAGTTCTCGAGGATAGACACTGTAGCCCTTGTATTTGATCAAGTCCTTTTTGCGATCTGTAATGTAGAAGTAGCCGTCTTCATCCATCTTGCCCACGTCACCTGTGTGAAGCCACCCGGTTCTGAGTACCGCCTTAGTCTCTTCGGGCATCTTCCAGTAGCCTTTCATGATTTGTGGTCCTTTCACTGCAAGTTCACCTATTTCACCCGCTGGAAGAGTTTTCTTGCCGCTCTCAACATCCACTATTTTTGCTTCAGTGTCTGGCCAAGGCAGCCCGATAGAGCCCACCTTCACAGTTTTCATAGCTGGGTCCAGTGGATTGCTGTGTGTCACAGGTGAAGATTCGGTTAAACCGTAGCCTTCCACTAGAACGCCGCCGGTTAGATCAATGAATTTTTTCTGAACTTCAGGTGGAAGCGGTGCGGCTCCAGAGATGCAGAATTTTATGGATTTGAGATCGTACCTGTTGATTTCGGGATGGGCAATCAACGCGGCGTAGAGGGTTGGAACCCCACTGAATATTGTCACACGGTATTTTTGAATAGCCTTCAAAATTTCTACTAAATCTGGGCGTGGAAGGAGAATCATTGTTCCAGCCAAGTATATGGGGCCATTCATTGAGGTCGTCATGCCATAAATATGAAAGAGAGGTAAAACCGTTAGGAAAATGTCTTCAGCTTCTTTTCCCTGAAGCCATTCAGCACACATAGCAGCGTTCGAAACGAGGTTTAAGTGTGTGAGCATGGCTCCTTTGGGCACGCCTGTTGTGCCGCCAGTGTACTGAAGGGCTGCCAAGTCTTCTTTTGGATTTATCTTCACTTCGGGCGGTTGAGGAGGATACTTCTCTAACGTTTCTTTGAAAAAGTGAACTCCTGACTCCCTTGATACTTTAAGGCTGGGAACCTTCTTGAGTAGGGTTCCAAGAAACGCTTTTGCTGATGGCAGAAATTCCTTTATGCTGGCTACTATGATCTGTTTAAGCTTAGTTCTCTCCCGAACAGCTTTAACCGTGGGGTATAGAACGTCAAGACAGACGAGAGTTTCCGCTTCCGAATTGTTAAGATGAAACTCAACTTCGCGTTCCTTGGCTAAAGGACTTATCGCGGTGACTATTGCACCGATCTTTAAGGCGCCATAATAGCTGATTATGAATTGAGGAATGTTTGGAAGAAACAGAGCCACAGTGTCCCCTTTCTTGACACCCATACTGTGCAAAGCGGTTGCAAACCTGTCAGTAAGTACGTCCAACTCTCTGTACGTCATCTTCTTTCCAAGAAATACCATGGCAACATGATCTGGATGTTTCTTTGCAGTGTTTCTCAGAAGCTCAGAAAGCGGCACATTTGGATATTCTATTGTTTTAGACACGCCTTTGGGCCAAAATTTGAACCAAGGCTTAGCCTTCAAAATGATGACACCATTCAATGATGAGTGAATCGGCTATATTAAATTTGATATGACACGCGTAGCAGTGGCAGAACTAATGATATAAGCAAAACGCGTCTATAATCCTCAACAATATAGGTGAAAATTATGGAATTGCTAGAAGCTATAAAGACCCGAAGAAGTATTCGAGAGTTCACAGGTGAACGCATTTCCGATGAGCACATTGAAATTATACTTGACGCTGCCCGTTATGCGCCGTCGCCTGAAAATCTTCAGATGTGGCGTTACGTTGTCATTAGAGAAGATCAAGAGATGAAAGACTTGATAGCTGAGTTGTCTATGGAGGTGGCTCGGCAAATTTTTGGTGCCCAACCCTATGAGGAAACTGGTGGAAGACTTTGGTACCTGCCAGATCATCTTAGACCTACAGAGTTTGAGAAGATCAGAGATGGCAGTCTCTTCATATACCCCAAATATGCTGACACCGTTATAATCGGATGTGCTTCAGAGTCTTTCACTGATTCACACTTACCATACGCCATGCACCTTTTCGGCTCTGTAGTCGTAGCCATGGGTATGCTTCAAATGTGGCTTGCAGCCCACTCCTTAGGCTATGGGGCAGGCTGGATGGCCCTCTCCATCGCAGACGCGCGTCAAAGAGAAATGGTATGCGAACGCCTAGGCATACCCAGAACATGGGAACCCATCGGCGTCCTATGCATCGGAGTGCCCAAAGAAAAACGAATGCTGGGACCCTCTAGATTTCCCCTTGAAGGCGCAATGTATAGTGAACGCTGGGGGAACCCTTACTGCCGCATTCCCTTCAAAAAGGAGACAGAAAAATGAAAATAGACCTAAAATCTGAAATCATGGAAAAGCTAGAAGGCATAGCGAAAGACTGCAACCTGCCATTGGAAAAAGCCTGCGAGATTATCTTATCTGAGTTTGTCACGGTGGAAGGAGGCCGCATATACACTGGCAGATGGCGTGAAGGAAACGGCATCATATTTGTGGTCCAGTGGCCTTTCCTGACAGGGCTCGTCAAGATTGGAGGCGAAGAACTAGCTAAACTTGCGGAGGTGAGATAGCGCTGTCAGCAGCACCAAAATATAGACGGCAGCCCTCAGGAGAATGGCTTGGCTTTCCAGAGTTGAAGATTGAAGACATTGAACATGAAGCCTTCCAATTTACAAAATACATCACCCAATCAATGGTAGACAACCGAAAGGGCAGAGTTTCTCTTTTAATGGAGCACGACTTCTACCAGCGTTTTCTCAGCGCTGTTCGAAAAAGTTTTGGCAACATCTTTGCCTCTAACGTGGAAAAAGCCGCCCTCGAAGCAGTTAAGGCTTGGGTTGAAGAGGTGGAAGCCCAATGAGTTCTCCTGCCGTGAAAAAGTTTTTCGAAGCAATAGCCATGAAAGCAAACAGAAGCAGCGAAGGAACAAAAATCATGGAAGGTTGGATTGGTCACTACTACGGAAAAGTCATACAGTTTGAAACTGACACCGAACAGTTTTACTTGGTGATAACTGGCGGAAAGATGAAGGTTAAAGACGGTAAATACGCCGCCCCAGACTTGACTTTTCAAGGGTCGTCTAAGATGATCTCTGAGGTTTTCACTGGCAGAAAACGTTTTGGAGATGCTATGAAAAGCTGGGATCTTGTATTGATTGGAGCTGGTCATGAGGGATTTGCGCTTGGTCGACTTATTACAACAGTGATGCTTGAGGTTTAATTGCTGTTTCATTAATCAAAGGTGAAAGTCTTGGAAATAAGAAAGGTTGCTGTAATCGGCGCTGGCACCATGGGCTCTGGCATAGCTTACATTTGTGCCGCAAAGAACTATGAGGTTTTCCTCGTGGAAATAAACAACGAACTGCTTAGTAGAGGGTTGAAAAAAATTCGAGAAATGATTGTTGAAGGGGTGAACCGGGGAAAGCTGAGTCCACGAGAGGCGGAGGAAATCTTGAAAAGAGTGAAAGGGTCAACGAACTTGACTGAAGCTGTTAAGAACTCTGACTTAGTTATTGAAGCAGTTTTTGAAGACATGAATGTGAAAAAGGATGTTTTTGAAAAACTCGACAAGGCTTGTCCAAGCCACACAATACTTGCTTCTAACACCTCAGCGCTAAGCATAACAGAGATGGCTTCAGCAACTAAACGACCTGACAATGTTGTTGGACTACATTTCTTCAATCCACCATACGCCATGAAGCTGGTTGAAGTAGTCTTGGGTGCTCAAACCTCAGAGAAAACACGGAAAATAGCTGCCGATTTTGCAGTTTCTTTAGGTAAGGAAACAGTTACTGCAAAGGACACACCGGGTTTTATTGTTAACAGAGTGTTAAGTGCAGCCATTGGAGAAGCAATCTTGCTACTACAAGAAGGAATAGCATCCACTGAAGAAATCGACAAAGCCATTACGTTAGGTCTTAACTGGCCGGTGGGCCCCTTAAGGCTCGCTGATTTCGTTGGATTAGACGTAGCCTTAGATGTTGGCAAAGTAATCTACAAGGCTTTAGGAGAAAAATACAAACCGCCTCTATTGTTGGAAGAGAAAGTTAAAGCGGGACATCTTGGCATGAAAACCAGAAAAGGATTTTATGAATATTAGAATGTTAGGAGGTGAAAAGATGACATATAAAACTTTGACTTATTCGAAGCAAGCAAGCTTTCTGGCACCTGAAGAGGAAAACATCGGAGTAATCACTCTGAATCGGCCAGATGCCCTCAACGCTCTCAGCATTGAACTCCTAACCGAATTCAACAAGCTTTTAGAAGAGATACGGAAAGACCAAAAGATACGTGCCGTAGTGATCACTGGAACGGGCAGAGCCTTCAGCGTTGGAGCAGATCTCAGAGAAGCTGAAAAGCTGGATGAAGATGGAGTAAGAAATTTCATCAAAACTGGTCAAAGACTGTTTGACAAAATAGAAAATTTTGAAAAGCCAGTTATTGCCTCAATCAACGGTTTCACTCTTGGCGGCGGGCTTGAACTCGCCCTTGCCTGCGACATGCGCATAGCTTCCGAAGAAGCCAAACTTGGAAACCCTGAAGTTGCGGTGGGCTTAATACCTGCTTGGGGCGGAAACGTGCGCCTCGTCAAGGTTTTAGGCAAGGGCAGAGCCTCAGAGCTAATTCTCACAGGCGGACAGATTAGTGCGAAAGATGCGGAGAGAATGGGGCTGATAAACAAGGCGGTTGCAGCTGATGAGCTGAACACTACTGTTATGTGGACTGCTGGCACAGTCGCAACAAAAGCGCCTATAGCTGTTCGTGAAGCCAAGAAGATTCTTGCCAAGGCTGTGGAGGTCAGTATGGAAGAAGGAAACAAAATGATGGAAGAAGGCTGCCTTGTCTGCTACAAAACCGAGGATCTCAAAGAAGGCGTAAAAGCAATATTCGAAAAGAGGAGTCCTCAATTTAAAGGAAAATAGCATCTTCACTTATTCTTTTAGCAGGAGGAAAACACTTGACCGAAAGAATCGGAGTAGTCGGTATAGGACACGCAAGATTCGGCAAAAGAAAAGACGCAACAATACGAGAGTTAGCCCATGAAGCAGTACGACCCGCACTTGAAGACGCTGGAATAACCACTACAGACATTGACGCCGCAGTCATAGGTGTGGCAGGCGACGAATTTGCATTCCAAGGCTCATCGGGCGCACTCATCCACGACTACATCGGAATGAAAAACAAACCCATGTTCCGCGTAGAAGCTGCATGCGCCACTGGAAGCGCTGGAATTCGAGCCGCATGGTCTCTCATAAAGGCTGGTTTAGCCGAGACAGTTCTAGTAGTAGGCGCAGAAACAATGACCCACGTAGGCACGCCGAGAGCAACAGAGCTTATGGCCAAGGCAGGAGACACCCGCTGGGAGTATCCTTTCGGCATAACTTTTCCAGGCTTTTACGCGCTTATGGCAACAGCCCACATGAATGAATATGGCACAACAAGAGAGCAACTGTCCATGGTCTCCGTGAAGAATCACAAGTATGGCGCCCTAAATCCTTACGCACATCTGCAGAGAGAAGTCTCTCTCGAAGAAGCCATGAAATCCATTATGATTTGTCATCCACTCAACCTTTACGATTGCTGTTTAGTCTCCGATGGAGCTGCCGCCGCTATTCTTGCCAAAGAAGAAAAAGCAAAGAAACTATCTGACACACCTGTTTGGATAACTGGTCTAGGCTCTGCATCAGACACCATGATGATAAGCGAGCGGCAAAACCTAACCAGCCTAAACGCCACGCGGCTGGCAGCAGAAAAAGCCTACAAAATGGCTGATGTCAACCCAGAAGACATTGATGTTGCCATGGTACACGACTGCTTCACCATAGCTGAAATCATGGCTTACGAAGACCTAGGCTTCTGCAAAAAAGGCGAAGGAGGAAGATTCATAGAGGAAGGTCAAAGCTACATCGGTGGCAAAATACCCATTAACATTGATGGAGGTTTAAAATCCAAAGGACATCCCTTAGGCGCTACCGGCGTTTCCATGACTGTTGAAGTTACAAGACAGCTAAGAGGCGAAGCGAACAAAAGACAAGTCAGTGGCGCCGAGATAGGACTAAGCCACAACGTTGGAGAAACAGGGCAATACTGCTTCGTCCACATATACAAGAGGTGAACTTAAAGTGAAGTTTGGATATGTCTCTTGGCTGCCACAAACCGATTTCGTCACACAATTCATTGAAGAGTTGAAAAATGAAAGACTTCTTGGAACCAAATGTAAACAGTGTGCTGCTAAGTATCTGCCTCCGAGAGCCCACTGCAAATGCGGTTCACATGAAATGGAATGGTTCGAAGCGCCTAAAACTGGGAAAATCTTAACTTACACTTTGGTTACTTTTCCACCTGAAAGCATGACAAAATATACTCCTTATATTGTTGCGGTTGCAGAACTGGACGATGGCTCTCGATTGCTTGCGCACATAACAGGTGTTACTCCGAAAACTTTGAAGGTCGGCATGCGGGTTCAGGCTGTAAGTCATCAAGTGACTGCAGATAGAATCGTATACAAGTTTAAGCCTGCGTAAAAGATTAAACCTTCTAATAGAGAAATCCGTCTTTTGAAATGGCACTAGTAAGACTTTTATGAAAAAGTTTCACATGCGGGTTGCTATGACAATGGCTCTAACGATCAGTGTTAAACCAATTAGCATTAATAATGCAGCCCAGAACGCGAACCATGTCGTTCTTGTGGTTGTTTCATTGAGGAATATAGGGATGAGATAGCTTACTCCCAACCAGAAAACAATGTTTGATGCAGTCTCCGCTTTTTTGTCTAATGAGGAACGGGCAACAAATCTGAGGGCTAAAACAAAGATCTGGTAAAGCCCCCAGACAAGACTGAACTGTGTCACTGCTGAATAAACCACTACATGATTCCTAGGAGACACTGGTGCAGGAAGGAGAATAACCATGTTAGGAACACCCACAATATCTAGGTTACGAAAGAAAGCAATGATCCTGTCAAAAAGATTAGGCGTAGTTACAAAAAGCACTCCGACCAAAATGAAGAAGAACCCTGCAGATACTGCGCTGAAGAGACCTTCACCGCGTCGACGACCTTTGCTCAAATTGTTCTACCTCAACACACTATTTGCGGCATGAGCATATAACGTTTTTTTACCAATAGCTTAGCAGCATGTTTTAAATACTCATTGTTGGCAAATAAGACATCTGTAACAGCCTAGGTGATTTTATGCCTTATTGTCCAAAGTGCGGTGCCGAAGTTAGTGAGGAAATGGCATTTTGCCCGAAATGTGGCGCTTCCTTAAAAGTTGAAGCAGCCGCTGCTCCAGCACCTCCTCGAAGAGCTGAGAAAGAAGAGAAACAAGAGAAACAGGAGAAGGAAGAAAAAGGTGAGAAAACCGAAAAACACGAGAAGCGTGAGTTCGGTGTCATAGGGCCACTAATTGGCGGCCTAGTCTTAATCTTCTTGGGCTTAGTGTCTTACCTTCAGATATCAGGTGTCCTTCTACCGCAAGATGTTTCGGCTCTATTCTTTGTTGCAATCGGCATAATTATCATTTTTGTATCAGTTTATGTAATGATGGTGGCTAAGAGGAGATCTCCCAGAACTTAGATGAACCTTCCGAAGAGCAACCTATATAGCCTATGTTCTAGAAGAGTTAAAATGCCATGTCTTCCAAAAACGCGGAAATAGTTTTTCCCAGCTGCCTCTATCATGTCTTTGATGTCGTATCGTGGAAACATGCAGGAAGAGATTATTAGTCTTCCCCATTCGCCACGTTTGAGTTCATGCAACATCTTTATTTCTCTACCCGTTTCAACTTCGAAGAAATACTTGTCATAATTTGGCGTAACATAGGGAAGATCGTCGAGTTGCTGTGCAAAGACCCCTTCAGTAGCACTATAAATCTCAACCACTGGAACTTGTCCAAAATACTTTCTCAGCAAAGGTGCATACTTGAATTGTATCTTTCGCACACTTGTGCAGAACAAAGCTCGAAGATTCCAAAGTTCCTTTGGTTTCTTTCCATGTCTTTTATCAACGTATCTTGCAAAGGATAGAATAACTGGCGTAACCCCCATTGCAGCAGTCACGTTCTCGTTAAGCGCTTGCTGATATGTCAATTCAAATCTTCTTTTCCAATCAGTCTTGCTTATTCCTGAACCTAAGGCGTCTATCTCTTCTTGTCTAGGCAGAAGACTGACCTTGTCAAGCATTGGGTTGAGTCTTGCGTAGGTTCCTGAACTGTATCCGTAACTTATGGTCTGTCCACCCATGACCATTGTATGAACGCTGGATGGAAAATTTAGGTTCAAAATTTTCCCGGTGAGAGTTTCAAAGTCTCTTTTTCTCAGTGCATAATTTACTAGTGCTCTAGCCCCGCATGTGAAGATCTGTTCAAGATGTGTCTTCGTTGCGGGCAAGACTTTTGCTGTTCCTGTTGAACCTCTTGTCATGACCCAACACACGAGAGGTTCGGGGAGAATAGCATGATAATTTCCCTTCTGAACCTCAGCGAAGTATGGATTGAGTGTCCTATAGTCTATGACTGGGAAATTTACCCTGAAATCGTCAATTTCTTCAATTTGAGAAGCATGGTGGCTTTTTCCGTAGCGAGTTTTTTCATAGTTCTTAACGAAGTCTGCAAGAACTCGCTTTTGAGACTCCTCAGGATTCTTTAGAGACTCATACCATGAACCTATAATGGGTTTAAAGATGCTGAGACCACTTTTTCCTTCTGGAAACATGTGAATTCAGAGATAACTTGCTTAAATGGGCTTATATGTTTCGCCTTTTTCGGCAGTGTTGAATTATGAAGTTAAAGAAAAAGGAAGAATAGATAGTTTTAAACGTCTCTTTTTATTTTTTAGAGACTATGCCTTACGGTTTCAGCTTCGACCTTTCAGAGATTTCTAAATCGTTTTTCAGAGAACTTGCTAGAGTTGCCAAAGAAAGAAAGCTTCACAAGAAATTTGGTGTTAGAGCCCGCTACTTAGCAGAGAAGTTTAGACTTGAGGAAATGACTGGCTTAGACGTGCCCAATGCTCTTCAACTGGTTGAAGACCTTATAGACGTTCATGTGCGAAATGTCTCTGAAAGGGAAAACTTTGTAAAGACAAAGAAAAGAGCCCTCTTTCTGCCTCACTGCGCAAGAAAACACATGGACAGCCAATGTCAAGCACAGTTCAGTCCCGAGTTACCATCATACCAGTGCGCCCACTGCTCACCTGACTGCCTCATCAATCAAGCAACTACGCTGGGCGAAAGCAAAGGCTACGACGTCTACATACTGCCAGGCGGTTCATGCGTCCCAGAGATCCTAAAGAAAAACAAGTATGAAGGCGTCGTTGGTGTTTCATGCAGTCAAGAGTTGAAACTTGGAGGAGAA
>CAYFZT010000006.1:0-4250 GCA_964347555.1 uncultured Candidatus Bathyarchaeia archaeon
CGGGCGGGATTTGAACCCGCGGCCTCCTGAGTGCAAGTCAGGCATTCATACCAAACTGAACTACCGGCCCTCAGCATTTCTGTTCACGCTATATTTAGATTTCAAGTTAAGACTTTCTGAGCTTAATGTTTAATTTTTTTCTAGAAAATCTTTCCTCAAAAGTCCCGGGAGGGGTGGCAATATCTTTTCTTCTTGAAATTTCTTTTTCATCAATTCTGTGACGCTTGACTTGATGAATTCTTCGTTTTCAGGGTCATTTATCCAGAACAAAGACTCAATTTCTGTGGTCCACTCTTTGGTTCTTACAACAAATCTTATCTCTCGTTTTCTTTTTTTGTCTACTACTACGTTTGGATGACTCATAAGAACGCTTTCTATAGCCTTTTCAGCTTTTTCGACATCAACGATATAGTCGATGTATGAAATGATAGATGCTATTGTCTCTCTTTTGCCTCCAGTAAGATTAATTATGTTCTTCTTTAGCAGCGTAGAATTTGGGATAATGATCTCGTTTCTATCGTATGTTTTCAGTTTGGTCGTTCTGAGGCTTATGTCTGTAACCACACCTGTTAAATTGCCAACTCTTATCACGTCACCGATTCGGTAGGTTTTTCCTGAGATTATCAGCACCCCTGAGATCCAGTTTTCAATTATATCCTTCAATGCAAAGCCGATTATTAAGGCTCCAATGCCTAAACCAGCAACAAGTCCTGTTACATCGACGTTAAAAGTCCATAAAATCAATATTAATGTCACAGAATAGACAATTAGTTGAAAGAATCTTTGAATATGAATGAGGCGTCCCTTTCTAACCTTAATTCTCTCTTCAGCAACCCTCACCACCAACCGATTGAAAATCGCTACCAGTACAAAGCTGGCTGTGATTATCAGGATAACTTGCACTATCGAGAAGATGAGGTTTGAATCTATCAGCAATTCAACCATGGTTTGGCTACCCTATCCTACTTCCATACCTTGGCGAGATAAGTATTTTCCCAAACTTGCTAGAGTTGCAGTCTTTGTGTGCCCGTTCTGTATCGAGATTGTACTATGTTTATGGTGGTTGCGAGCAAATAATTGTGTAACCTTTAAAGCAGAGCACTTTAACAAGGTTAAAAGAGAATCAAGAAGGCAAATGCGGTGAGATGTCATGGTGAAGCTTCTTCTCGATGAAATGTATGCAGGTCTGAAAGAATATTTTGAGATTCTTGGTTGGGATGTGCTAACCGTCCAAGATGCAGGGTTGCAGGGTGCAAAGGACAGGGAAATACTCGCATACGCAAAAAAGAACAATTTGTTGCTGGTGACTCAAGATCAGAAACCAGCGAATCTAGCTGATCTCGCAGGAGTCAAATATGTGCTGATCTCTCACGCTATGATTGCAGAAATAACCGATGCTAAGATAAAAGAAAAATACCCTGATGCACGTCCCAGTTGAAAATTCGCAAAGCTAGTAAGCAGATGCTCCAGACCCTTCCTATAGAAAATATTTACACATGTTTTATATTGTGAGTTGCAATTTAGAGTAGTAAGAGAAAGGAGAAAAAAATATGAAAAATAGATTTTCAGCTAAACACCAAATCACTTCTGCGAGCATAATGTTGACCATAATGCTACTTGCGTTGGCAACTCCTCTGATATCAACTTCAAAAGCAACTTCAGAATCGGTGACAGGAGCCATTTGGACAACAGACCCGGATGGAGAACGTGTCAACGGAAACCTCTTTACTAATGCCCGGAAAGTTTACCTGTGTGGAGGACCTCACAAGGAAGGATCTGCGGGCCTCCCAGACGGCATCTATTACTTCCAAGTAACTGACCCCTCTGGCAAAACACTGCTCAGCAACGACGATATTTCAGATAGAATGTTTGAAGTCAAATATGGATACATATTCAGCATTGACGGTGGAACACACAAGTGGAACGATGATACAACCCGAGGTTACGGCATAGTAGTACAGCTCTGGCCCTTCGATTTCACACCTAACCAAGGTGGCGTATACAAGGTTTGGGTGACCAAAGTTGACCACTACACTTCAGGTCAAGGAACCTTCGGTTTTATTCACTCATTGTCTAAGACTGACAACTTTAAGGTGAAAGTGGATGAAGTTCCAAAATACTTCGAACTCTGGCTGACTGATGGAATATCTGGGCCTCCAACCGTTGAATTCTATGTCAATTACACGATTGATGGCGATGGAGACCCGAGTACTATTGATCCAGTTCTTCCATGGAACAAAGGACAACTATTCTATGATCGAACCGAAGGGGGATATGACATCTTCCGTTACGAAACATCGTTCCCCTTGGGCGTCTATATCTATTGGAAGTTCTTTGTGTTGAACTCTTTCACATGGACCTCAGACATGTATGGACCAGAGTTAATAGACAAAGGGGGCATGGTGAACAAAGAAATATTGTTCATGGTCAATGGTCACAAGTATGACTTTCGAGACGGCGAAGGACTCGAAGGATGGGTCATTGAACTCTATAAAGGCGACGAGAAAATTGCTGAAACCACGACAGGTCCAGACGGCTACTACGAGTTCTTTGGAATTGGAACTGGCAATTACAAGGTCTGCGAAGTCCCTAAGACTGATGAAGGCTGGGCTAACGCCACACAAACCTGCCATGAATTCACCATAAACGGCGACAACGGCGGTGATCTCACTTTCGACTTCTACAATTACAAGATGCTACGACTGACAGACACAAGCGACTACAGATGCGAACTGTCATCATTTCAGCCCGTGTTCACACCTTCAAACAATGGTTCAGGATTGTACAAGCTATCTTCGACCAATCCGGGTTCATTCTATATCAACGTGGTGAAGTTTGGAACCCCTTACACAGCTTTGAGAGTAGAGGTTGATCTGCCGCCTGATCAGGAGAACGACTACTACGATTCGCCTAACTTCATATTGCACCACACCTACATAGGCAGCACACCTGTCGTTGATGTACACGTTTATGCGGGAAGACTCGATGAATCACCTTGCGGCAGCGAAATGGTTCCAGACTGGTCAAAGGATGTCACCAATATGTTTACTATCACTCCCACTGAGGATGTAAAAAACGTGACCGTTGAGGGATACATGCCATCCACTGGAGAAGTCTTCGTTACCGTGCACATCGACTATCAAATAGAAGCTTCACTGACATGGGATCAAGTTCAAACTCTCATCAACGATTTCACATACACCTTCGGCGACACAGTGTACTTTTCAATTCAAGGGGTAACCATCAAAGTCCGCCCCCGTTAGATACGTCCAATCTCTTCCCTATTTTTTTTATTTTTCTCAAGTTCATCTTGGAAAAAGTCCTCGTTTTCTCAGCCCTGGGTTCTTATTTTCTTCTGTTCTAAGGCAGCAAATTATAAATATTTATGTCATGAAAGTACTTGATACTTGCAAAGGTGAAAATGCTTGCCGAAAAACATCTCGACTGGAATTCAAGGATTAGATGAACTTGTAAACGGTGGTTTTCCCGAGGGAAGAACAATACTGGTTGTTGGAGGACCAGGAGCTGGAAAGACCATTTTCGCAGCGCAATTCCTGTACAAAGGAATCTACGAACATAAAGAAAACGGCGTCTTCGTCAGTCTAGACGAGAACAAGGACCACTTCTTTTCTGAGATGCAACAGTTCGGATGGGATTTCAAAAAAGCAGAAGAACAGAGAAGATTTGCCTTCATAGATGCAACTAGAATATCTAGAGTGGCTATGCTGAAAGAGAAATTGTACAAGGAAGAAACTCGTAGCCTGAAAGGCAAGAAGTTGTCAATCGAGAGATTAGTAGAGGAGTTGCAGGCGAAGACCAAGTACCTTGATGCGAAAAGAGTTGCAGTGGACACGCTAGCAGCACTCTTCCATCGATTTCTAGATCCAGTTGAAAGAAGGACTGCAGTCGTTGACTTGATTGAATCTCTGTCAGACCTAGGGATCACATGTATTGTTACCACAGAACTGGGGCATTTAGGTCTCGAACGAAGCGCTCTAGAAGAAGAATATCTAGTTCATGGCGTTGTCATGATGCAAACTCTCTTTTCAGGAGGAACCACAACGAGAGCCATACAAGTTGAAAAGATGCGAGGCGCAAAAGTCAATCCAAACCTTGTACCCTACACAATAGATAAAAATGGAATCGAAATCTTTCCGAACATGCCGTTATTTGAAGAGCGATAGACCACAAAAACCTGCAAGCATCTGAATTTTTTGTTTACTATGCAAACGAATCCTAAACTAGACTTC
>CAYFZT010000006.1:4260-15664 GCA_964347555.1 uncultured Candidatus Bathyarchaeia archaeon
ACATTTTCTTGATTTTCAAGAATTTCTCTAAACCTTTTGGGGTTTCTTTCTCGTAAATATTGATCTCTCCTTCGAAGAGACCTAGGATTGCATGTACGTCTTGTGGAGGATGCATTTGAGGATTCATGACAGCTAGTGTAGTGAAACCTCTTGATCTCAAGTCTGGAATGAGTCCAGTTAGCCATCTTCTCGTAACAACAGGACCATGCTGCAGCAAAACGTCTGAAAGGATTTCGATGCAAGCCCTTCGTGGACCACTTACTGATGTGTCTAGCTTGCGAAATGCCGAGGTTAAAGCGATGCCAATGTCAGTCAGGTTTTCTACACCCTTTAATTTGGACACGTTAGGTAAGTCTTTAATCATCAGATTAGCTCGGGGATTGCAGACGAAAAGGTGAAGGTTTGACTGGAATTCTTCTGCAAGGGTCCTCACTCCACTCACCTCTATGGTTATGTAGAGTGTGGTTTCACCCTTTTTCACCCCTGCTTCCAGAAATTTCTTTATCAGTAAGTCACTCTCATCGCACGAGGGCGAGGTCAATATAACCGCATAATTTTCAGGTATTCCGCCCAATAGCAGATTGTCAAGATTTTCATATCCGGTACTGATTCTGCCGGGAAGAAGAACAACTTCTGAAACGTTTATAGTTGCAGGTTCGGGACCTCGGAAGATTTGTTGCCCATTTTCGTCAACGCAAACAATTCTCGGAGTTATTTCGAAGGTGCCTTTGTCAAAAGTCCTCAAGACAAGTTTTATCTCTTCAGTCTTCAGGGGATCAAGTCGTTTTCCCTTCATGTCAAGATATGCGTCTTCAACGTGACAGAAATCTGGTTTTGCTACTAGCTGGAAGCCTGCGGGAAGGATTTCCTCCACCTTGGCTAGCAAAACAGCTTCTTTTCCCACGTTTACAATTTGCATTTCCAAGTTGAGGTCTTCTCCAACTCTAATTTCCTTTTCACGAGGAATTAGTTTGGCCTGAACATCAGCGTGTTCGAATCGTTCTAAACCCACGGCTCTTTCTTCACTTGGAGTTAATGTGAGGAAACTCGCTGTTGATGAAGTGTCAGTTGGTGCGTGCAAGACTTCGCTCAGGGATAGAGCCAGCTCTCTTTCCTCTCTAACCTTCTCCAAGAGTCGCTGAATCTGCTCGTTCTTTTCAAAGTGCTTAGCTTTCGTATACGATTCGGCTGAAGTCTGTAAGAGTTTTTCAACCATTACGTAGTATCTTGCTTCTTTTTCTGGGTCTGGTTCGCTCTTGGCTTTGTCCATATAAACGTAGGCATCGAAGAGGCGTTGTGTACCCTTGGCGTATTCTGAAGCGGTTTTGAAGCCTGCTTTGAGGTAGTAGTTCGCGGCAGCCTCCATGTGTTTCATAGTTGTTGAATACATCGTCATGTCTCTAGTGATTTCGTATTCCGTTCCAGCTTCTAATGCCTTACAGAAGCTACTGTGAGCTAAAGCGAGTAGACTTGTCGGTTGGTTAAGGGTGTGCTCCTTAGCCTGTCTGAAGAGTTCTGCTGCCTCCTCATACATTATTGGCGACGCTCTCGCTTCTGCCATCATCATCTTCTGCCAAGCTTGGCAGAGAAAAATCAGTGGTTTTAGCTCCTTGCGTGTTTGCTCTGATTCGACTTTTGCCATCTTTTGAAATGTCTCAACTGCGAGTTCATATTTTTCTGAGCTCGCTGCATGGTCACCCTCCCTATCAAGAATCTTTGCTTCTTCAACGGCGATTCTTCCAAGACAATATTCACGTCTTGTGTCTGAAGCTTTGACGAGCCTATCGGCTAGGTCTTTTTCATCAGTGTTTTGAATTTTTTCCACAGCAACTTGAATAGTTCTCTTGGCTTCACCGAAGAGCTCGGTTGCTTTCCTGAAGGTTTCTATTGACTTATGGCTGTTTTCTTTTCTGCTTAGATCTTCTGCTTGTTCCAGAATTGACCATGCGAGGAAGTTTGAAGACAAGTAGCTCCACAGTTCTGATTTCTTGAGAAGGTTTGAAGCATTTTCGTAGTGTTTCATTGCTGTGACATATTCTTCATGTTTATGAGCAGATTTGGCTCTCTCGATTTCACTCCATGCTCTCATGTAGGCGGCGTAGTCAAGATAGAAGTTAACAAAATGGGGGATTCTCTGAGCAGTAACCTTGTACTCTGCAAAGGCATATTCAAAGTTTTTAGCAGCCTTCTGATGTTCACCTAAATGGTCCTCACTTCTCGCTATTTTCCAGTAGCACTCGGCGACACGACTCGGCAAACTAACCTTTCTGAACTTTCTACCAGCATCGCTGTAAACCGCGTTGGCTCTAGCTAAGAATTCTTTGTCTTCAGTTAGTAGATAGAGTTCGTTAAGTATCTCTCCAAACCAATCCTCGAATCGCGCAGCAGCAAATATACGCGTTGGCACCTGCGCCCTCGCACAAAGTGCAACGCCCTCTTCCATATCCGATACTGCACTTTCAAGAAGAATTTTTTTCTTGTCCCTATCCTTTTCTAGTTTTGCTAGATCTGCCCTTATCAGCCCCTCATAGTTTTTGCCAACGCCTCGAATCCAGTCATTGAACGGAAACGCCTTTACCACAATATCGACGTATTCTTTTCTGTGAGTCAGAGCCTGTTGTAGTAACCTTTTCTTTGAATCCTTTTCGCCTTCTAGGTTAGAACAATAATGCAATGCCTTGCTCAGTGCGTGAAGAGTAGAGCCTGTAGCATCGGGGGAACCTGAACGAATTGCATGTTCCAATCCCTTGCGTCCAGTCTCTACAGCCTTTTCCAGTGTGACGCGTTTTTCTTTTGGACTAGTTGTGAAGTCACGCGCTAAGGAAGAGTAAGTTTCAGCGTAGAACAGGCAGGTTTGTGCGATGAAGAAATCTTGAGCGATCGGTTGAAGGTAGTGTATGGCGTCTTCTGAGTGTTTAATGATTTTTTCGTGACCTTTCTTCTTCTTATCGGGGTCTTCTTCTTTCAGAATCATCCAGTTAGTAATAAATGCAAGGGCGTAGGACGCAACGCCTTTCAAAAAGTTGTCCTTTATGATCGTTCCTTGTTTTAGCATCTCTTCGGCGTATTTCAACGCGGATTCAACATTCTCTGTGAAGAGAAGACTGCAGAAGGCTGCCGCCCAATTAGACATTGCAGAGTAATAAGGGTCACTAATATCTTTGGAAAGTTTTAGCGCCTTCTTCGAGCGGCCTAAGCTTTTTCGCATAATTTCATCTTTTTTCTCTAAGCACCCAAACGCATACCAGCCTAGAAGGCTTGCGGCATAATAAGCGCGGAGGAGTTCACTTTTGTCCTCAAGCTTTGACAAAACTTCAATGGCTTTATCGGCGTAATCTATTCCCTCTTGTGCGATATAGTTCATTTCTTTCCAGTTAGATGCTACATATAACCTCTCAAGGAAACATAACAGCAGATCGTTACACATCTTTCCATAACCAAGAGAGTCTCCAGCCTTCTCGTAAGCTTCCAAGCTCTTACTACTCAACAAGCGGCATTCATCAAGCATCTTTCTTCTTTCAGAAGGAGTAGACGCCAACCAAGAGCCCAGATACGCGGCTACAGCGCTACATTGAGCACTTCTGCCCAGATTTTTCAGGCTGCCTTCCTTTTCGAAAAATTTTGCAGCGTTCTTATATGCTTCTACTGCTAGTTGCTCATTTTTCTTAAATTCCTTTAAATTCTCAGCTTGAGTAGAAGCCCGACTGTAACAGAAACCCATTCTTTCCCAAGTTTCTGCGCGAGATAAATCCGAAAGAGATTTGGAAAGTAAAGCTTTACTGTAAGATTCTGCTGCTTCAAGCCAGTTATACTTTTTTTCTTGTTCTTTTGCTTTCTTTATTGCAGCCTCTATGCTTCGCTCTGAAGACATTGTGTATCCAGTATCAAATGTTGATCGGAAGTATGAAAAACTTTCGTACTGCACTCTTCTGGCATGAACTTCATGTCAGTTTATGATTTCACCCTTCAGGTATGTTTGAAAAGCCTTAACAACATTAACGTTGACAATTCTCCCCAACAATGATTCTCGGCTCTGCACAACTATCGGCTTATACGCGAAGTTACGACCAATCCAAGATCTAAGTTTCTTTCCTTTCTCGTCAATAAGAACCTGCCCTTTCCAGTTGATCCAAGCCTCATTTTTCTTTAACGCAATCCCACCGACTAGCCTAGCCATCTTCTTGCTCCGTTCTTTTATTTTCCTCGGTGGAATCTTGGGTTTTAATTTTTCTGCTGAAGTTCGTGGTCTTGGGAAAAACTTGGAGACGTTCACGATGTCAGGCTTCACCTTCTCAATTAGATGAATAGTTTTTTCGAAGGCTTCAGATGTTTCCCCTGGGAAACCACAGATGACATCGGTTGAAATCGTCATGTTAGGTATAACTTTTCTAAATTTTGCTATGACATTGTTGAAATCTTCCACAGTATAGAAGCGTCGCATCCGCTTCAACACTTCGTCGTCTCCGCTCTGAACCGGAAGATGGAGAAACTTGAAAATCTTCTCATGCTGATAGGCTTTCACTAATCTGTCGAGAATATCTAATGCGTAGTTTGGCGTCATCATGCCAACCCTAACAAGAAAAGTTCCTTTTATGTTGCAGATTTCTTCTAGTAGATCAGCAAGAGTTACTCCTATGTCTTGCCCGTAACAAGCCATATCCTGCGAGGTTAGCCATAACTCCTTAGCTCCAGAATCCACATCATGTCTTGCTCTAACAAGAAGTTCATCAATAGAGCAGCTTCTCAAACGACCCCGTGCAAAAACCACACAACAGTAAGAACAAACTCCCAAGCATCCATAAGCAACTGGAATAATGCTTGTGATCGACTTCTTTGAACATCTTGGAAGGTCCAAGACAGGCTTATCGTGGCCTTTTAGTGATATGACTCGTTCGTTACGAGCAACTCGTTGTATGACTTTAATAACCTTCAGACCTGGAGCAGGACCCAAAATTCCATCAAATCTTACTTCCTTTTTAAGTCTGTCAAAATTTATTAGAGGCAAGCAACCAGTTACAATAAGCTTTTTTGTTTTCGGCGTTTTTTTCAGAATCTCAATTATACGGTTTTCCGTGGGTGTTTTTACTGCACAGGTATTATACACTAGGACATCTGCATCTTCAATTCTGTCAGCGATTTTATAGCCTTCGGTCTCCAGACAGCCTTTAATAAAATCGCCATCAACCATGTTTGTCGAACATCCGAAACTCTTGACGAAAACGCTGTTAACTTGCCTACTCATTAGCGCATTCACCAAACCGAAAGATACGTTTCAAACAAAGATGCCCCATTATGCTTAATGTCAAAATTTTTAATTGCTTAAACAAAACATAAACATTCCGAAAAGTTTACGATTAACATAAAACAGCAACGAGCAGGAAGAAAGTTATAGAAAATCTTTTAAGTAGAGGGCTGTTCATATTTTAATCATATTTCAATATTAATATAATCCAATATAACTTACTCTTATGCTCTCTTATTTCACCTTTTAGGAGGAGGTACAGATGAAACTAATTACACTATATCTTCCAGAGCCGTATATAAAGGCGTTAGATAAGCTGGTAAACGAACAGTTCTATCCAAATAGAGCTGAAGCAATCAGAGTGGCAATACGAGACATGCTCAACGTGGAAGCTTGGAGGACAAAGAGCTAATGGCGAAACTACCTAAAAACACCTTACACTCGGTGGGAACTAAAATGCTTCATGAAACCCTGTTGAGAACAGAATCAATTAAAACTCAAGCATACTTATCCGATAGATCTGCGAAGTTGGAAGTAATAATGCGACAACTCGACGACATTGAATCTTCTTACCCCGACCCGGAAATATCGTTGCCCCTCGATTTGGGCTTAGATCAGATCGAAGCGAACCAAGAGTAAGCCTTTTCCTAAATCCACTTTTTTAGGCTAAAGGCCCCTCTTTTAACCCTTGTTTCCCATGGAATCGCCTTTCCAAATGGGTTCACGGCACCTTTTTTTATAGCCTCAACGATTTCATCAACCTCAGAATCCGCCTCAACCAATGTGTACGCGGTTCCGATCTCCTTTGCATGATGTGCATCGCTCCCAGCGGTTTGAGGTAAACTTAAACTCTCTGCCAACGCTCGGCTTAAGCGTGTTGAAAGAAAAAAGGGAAAGTTCGCAGAGTTGATCACTTCAACTCCGTCCAGATTAGCAGCTGAAGCTTCTTGCCTTTTCATGAGGGATTTTATAAACACTATAGGGTGAGCAGCTACAGCTATTCCGCCTGCCTCATGAATCTTCTCTACAGTTTCGACGAGACCTAATTTTAGCGGTATAGATGTTGTAACATTGAGTCCCAAAACGTGACCCCGCAATGTTGTTACTTCTATTCCAGGAATTATCGTAAATTCTCCTTCACTGGTAAGCTTCAATGCCTTTTTGGCGCCTCTCACAGTATCGTGGTCTGTAATGGCTATCCCGTTTAAACCCTTCTTCTTAGCATAGAATATGACTTCTTCCAAAGAAGATGTTGCATCAATAGAATAGTATGTATGCACGTGAAGGTCAATCTTCAAAGGCAAAAAACTCACTTTCTTCTACTGCTACTTTTTTTGACACGGCTTAAACTCTCTCGCTATCTTTCAAGTGGAAAAAGAAGCATTTACTTATTTGCTTTATGGCTTTGTTAAGTATCATGTTGTTGCAGTTGTCTTCAGTAACTTTTCCTTCTGTGTCTTAATATCTTCTTCAGCCACTTTTCCGAAGAGTATTTCCGGCTTGTTGATCTTGTGGCCACCTGAAATTGCGAGTTCAGATGCTGAGCTCCAAGATTGCTTGTGAACAGAGCCTTTCAAGTTGAGTTGATGCCACAGTTTCTCTGTTGAGAAAGGAGTATATGGCGAGAGAAGAATGGCTAGGTTTCTAACGGCGTTTAGGCAGAGGTAGATGCAGGTTTTGGCTTTTTCTCTGCTTGTCCAGGGCTCTTTTCTTTGGAAATATTGGTTGCAGAAGGTTGAGAATTCTAGGATTCTTCTTAAACCTCTGCTTAACTCTATCTTTCCTATTTCCGTTCCGATTTCGTTTGCTACAGTTTTTATTTTTTCTTCAAATTCCTTGTCTAAGTTGTCGTGGTGTGTGGGTTTGGGCACTTCTCCATCGTATTTTGTCCATGTGAAAGTTAGGGTTCTATGTATAAAGTTTCCAATATTTGCAATCAGTTCGTTGTTTATTCTGTTTTTGAAGTCTTCCCAGTCAAAGTTTATGTCAACTTGGCTGTATGGCGTTATTGCTGCCAGGTAATATCTTAGATAGTCTGCTGGAAACTGGTTAAGAAACTCGCGTATGCTTATGTACCATCCTCGGCTTTTTGAGAAACTCTGTCCTTCGAGGGATAGATGACCCCTTGTTGGAATGTAATCTGGAAGTTTATACTCTCCTTCGCCTAAGCGCATTGCTGGCAAGAAAAGATAATGATGATACACGATGTCTTTCCCAATGAAATGGTAGATTTTCGAGGAGTTCCAAGCTTTCTTTCCTTTAATGCCTTTATCTGCGAAATATTTCAAGGCCGTAGAAATGTAACACAGGTGATTGTCAAACCATCCGTACAGAACCTTTCCTTTAGCTTTCTCTAAAGGTATGGGCACTCCCCAGCTCATATCTCGGCTTATATCCCAATCTTGCAATCCCTCTTTTATCCAGTTTAAAACGTAGTTTTTGACTTCAGTCTGTAAATTTTCGTTTTCAATCAACCATTTCTCAAGAGCATCTGAAAACAGGGTAAGCTTGAAGAAGTAATGTTCGCTCTGTTTGGTTACTGGCTTTGATCCGCAGAGGGCACAGTGGGGATTTAAGACTTCTCCAAGTTGGAATGTTCTGCCGCATTCTTCGCAACTATCAGAGTATTGGTCTGTGGCGCCGCAGTAGGGGCATGTGCCTTTTACGTATCTGTCAGGTAGAAATTTTTTGCAATTTTCACAGTATGGTTGTGAAACTATCTCTTTGTAGATGTACCCTTTTTTATTGAGCTTTTTGAAAAAATGTTGTGCAAGTTCTATGTTTTCTTTGGAACTGGTCTTGTAGAATATGTCAAAGGATATTCCTAGGTCGCTAAAGTCTTTCTGGTCGATTTTGTTCCAGTGGGCTACGTATTCTTCTGGGGTTTTTCCTTCTTGTTCCGCTGCTATTAGTATTGGGGTTCCGAAGTCGTCGGTTGCGTGAACGTAGATGATGTCGTCTCCTTTCAATCTGCAGTATCGGACAAAGATGTCAGCGGGAAGATAGGTGGAGGTGATGTGACCTAGGTGAACTTCGCCATTGGCGTATATCAAAGCGGCTGTGACAATGATTTCTTCGAGTTTCGGCACCTCCTTATATTCTTTTAAGTTCGACTACTTAAGTGCAACGCTGAAAGAAAAGACTAGATGGGACTCTAGCAAAATATCTGAAAAGAACAAACCGGCGTTAAGAAGAAAAGTTGAAGGATTATCTATACAGCTGATGGAACAGGAGACAGTTTTCCTAGGCGTTTCCAGACGAAGTAAAGCTCAATTATGGCAATGATAACTGCTATGGTAAGCACGGCTGTCAGGTAGTAAATGGGCGTTATGGTTTCATTAGAGACTGGCAATACTACGTTTATTGGAACTGTGATTGTTGAGGTAGGTTTTTCCTCTCCATATGCATAGGTGACTTTAATCGTTATTGAATCGCCATATCCTCCGCCCCACTTGTCTCTGGATTCAGATGGAACGGTAAACTGTAGGGAGTATGTTTTTGTGGTGTTTGCATTAATCGTCTGCTCCTCGGTGGGTATATTTTTTGTGTAGTCACCAACCCATTGTTCATGGTACCATCCAGGTCCCCATGGAAAACTTGCTACTATAGTTTGGATTGCTATAGGTCCAGTTTCATTGTTTCGTACTGTGATTAAAATTGTGCCTTGATCACCATATTGGTAATAGGGTTTGTCTGTGTATGCATAGAAGTAAATCTTGCGTTGCGCGGATGTTAGATTTGTGGAGATCATTAAGGAAATTCCTAACAAGAAGATTGCGACGATAATTTTCTTTTTCAAAGGTGCCACCTAACCCAGAAGGTTTTGACTATGTCGTATTTAAAACTTGTTGGAAGCGTGTGGATCTGTGGGGTTATGGGATTGAGCGGATTGTTGAGATATAGAGGTGTGCAAGGTAGATGAGGGCGAATACGGTGAGTCCGATTTCTAACTGTAGTATTAGTGGGTTTTTTTCTATGCCCATGAAATAGCCTTGCATTGCTATGTCTTTGAAGACTAGAATTTGAAGGAAAACTGCTCCTCCTAGGCAGCTTAAGCCGAAACTGTGAAATAGCAGTCGCAAGCGTGTTAGGCTCTTGTTGGACCTTAGCTTTGCCAAGCTTCATCAGATATTATCGGTGTAGGTGTTTAAATTATGGTTTATGAAGACTCCATACATATTCTTGTGGTTGATTGTGGTTCTCTCAGAAACTGAAGGTTTCAATATTAATTAGGGATGAGGGTTATTTCGACTGTTTGGAAACTTGAATTCTTTCTCCGAAGGTTGGTCTGTTTACTTTTAGCAGTTCTTCTACTAGGGAATATTGTCGTTGATAGACGTGACAGTTTTTGGAGTGCATTATCATTCTTCCTGTTTGAATTTGTTGCCAGTTTTTTCCATGTTTCTTGGCTCCTTCAAGGTTGAGCTGTTTCACAAATTCTTCGGTGAAGAGTTGTAGTCCTGCGAGGTTTGCTGGTAGTGCTGCGTAGGCGTCCCATGATCTGAAGTATCCGAATAGGTTGAACTTGAGTTTTTTGTCTTCTTCGTTTCTGGTGATCTCTGTGTCTAGGATTGTGAGGCAGGGGGGTTCGTGGGGTTTTCCTTCTATTTCTTTGTAAATGTCTTCTGTTTTCCTTATGACTAAGGTTATCTGTCTGTCGAAAAGCTCGTTCACGTATCTGTCGATTGCTTTTTTTATTTGGTCAACTGGGCTTCGTAGTCGGCTGGAATATGTGTAGGTTTCGTCTGGTTTTTTTTCGCCGAACCAGAGGTATTCCATGAAGTAGCTTGTGACGTATTTCATGTCGCAAGGTGCCTTTTCATGCACTAGCGGCCTGTTTCCTGGATGGACAACTTCGATAGTTATGTCCAGTTTTTTGGTTTCTGTTGTTTCGGAGCCGTATTTTACGATAAAGGTTTCCCCTTCTTTCCAGATTCTATTTAGAATTTGATACCAGGCGTCTGGAAGGTCGAAAGAGGTGATTTTCACATGTTTCATCGTGTGTTGACACGTCCTTTTTGTTTGATTTTAATCGTCGTTGTAGGCATATAAGTGTGGCTGATGACTAGTTTTTCTTGTGTTTTTCGCAGAATGTTTATATCTGTGTATGCTGTATTAAGATTTAATATACATATCTGTCGACACCGTTTGACATGAATGGGGAAGGGTTTTAGAAAATGTTTGAAAGAGTAGCTGGAGATAAGAAGACGAAAAGAGATGCTAATGGATTTAAAGCAGTCATTGCCTTTCAACTGATCTATCGACGATTTCTATAGGGCGTCAAAGTCTGCAACCTTCTCCCTTTTTTTCTTTGTAAATGTTAAAATCTAGATGTAGCTAGTTTTTTGTGCTGAAGCGTGAAGCCTCGGGCGGGATTTGAACCCGCGACCACCGCCTCTCTAGACTTTGCGGTGTTTACCAAGGCGATGCCCAACCAGGCTAGGCCACCGAGGCATCGGAGCTTTCAGAGTTTATTACAGAACATGCTATATTTTAAAGCGTTTTGTCGCAATGTTCAATCGAAGTTAGAAAAACATTAATGGAAGACCTTTGTAGCAGAATAGATGAAAGGCATAGGCGGGGTTGTCCGAGTCTGGTCAAAGGAGGCAGGCTTAGGACCTGCTGGCGTAGGCCTGCGTGGGTTCAAACCCCACACCCCGCACTCTCGACGAGACCTGTTGGAATTAAGAGGCGCGTTGCGCGCGCGCGAAACCAAGGTTTCCACTCCCTCACTTATGTTGACTATACAGTAACTAACTGTTGTTTAATGGGGATGAACCATGCCTCTGCCTTGGATGAAACCTCGACAATATGAAGAACTGAAGAAACCTGTCTATCGGAGAACATTGAAGCATAAGGGGAAGAGGGTTGAACCTGAACAGATCCTATCTTGGATAGAGCAGAACCATTGGGATTATTCTTTGAATGTTGAGTTCCTTCACATGAGAGATAAAGCACTAATTTGCCTGATCTATCTGCTATGTGGAAGAATAGGGGAAATCTTGAACCTCAGGAAAGAGCAGTTTATGGACCACAAAGACTTCTTGATTGTGAAGGAATACAGGGTTGAAAAGAATAAGCAAAATCCATTCCGAGATGATTGGGCATTGCCGAAACAGGGAACTCTGGGACCTTTCACTCACATTGTCATGGAATATTTGA
>CAYFZT010000006.1:15674-25707 GCA_964347555.1 uncultured Candidatus Bathyarchaeia archaeon
AGTGCTTCCAATAGATCAGAGCAGACTCTTCACAATCAAGAGAGCAAGATGCCACCAGATAGTGAAGCACATTACAGGGAAGTGGTGTCATTGGTTCAGGGCAATGGGTGAAGCATACTACATGAGAAGAGTATTCAAAGATCCTGTCAAGTGTGCTTCTGCTTTAAGACTGAGAAGATCAGATACATTGATAGAGCGCGCGCGCAACCCAATGATGAATTTATGCTTTTCAACAAACCTCTTTCACCTCAGACCTTAGTCAATCCTCAAGATGGGTTCTTCTCCTGACAACTGTATCAAAGAACCAAAAATCTTAATTCGAGTTGAAACTAATATTTTTGAAGGTTATTGTATGAAAGAAGTAGCAAAGAGACTTCTGTTTGAGTTATTGAAAGATTCCAAAAGAAGTGACAGAGAATTAGCAAAGATTCTGGATGTGTCACAAGCAACAGTGAGCAGAATGAGAAGTAGACTTGTGAAGGAAGGAGTGATAAGAGAATTCACAATAATACCTGACTTCCTCAAACTTGGTTATTCGATCATGGCAGTTTCCCTTGTTAAAACCAAGATGGGACCTGAAATGAGGGAAAAGGCTCTGAAGTATGTAAGAAAGCATCCAAACATCATATTTGTGACTTCGGCTCAGGGTATGGGAAGAAATGGACTGATGATATCTCTGCACAAGGATTATGCAGAGTATTCTGATTTCTTTTCAGATCGACTACAATATTGGGGAGATGACATAGCAGAACGTGACGACATTCTCATTAGTCTTAAGGGACCATTTGTCCGACCACTTTCCTTAAGTTATCTGGCAAAACAAGAAGAGACATAGAAGACTTGTATAGTAATGAAAACGTAAACATCCAGCAAGATGAAGTAGAACACAGGTGTAATCTTATTTTGTCTTCAGAACCCTTTCCAACAATTCCAAATCCTTTCTGAGATGTTGGAGATTCCTTTTCCCCCTGTTCACTAATTGATAGAAACCGTAAAGTTTGGTGCCATCTTCCAGATAACGGTTCAAGATCTGCTTCTCCTTCTCTGTCAGAATATACTCTCTCAATGTCTCACCATTTCTCCTATCACAACTGCAGTAACTATTAAATACTTCTCATCACTACTGTAGTGAGTAGTAGTAGCAGATTATGTGTGGTGGAATGAGTTGAAACCAACAAGTGAGGGAGAGACTGAACCAAGTGGGTTCAAACCCCACACCCCGCACTTTTGGATCCACACATTGCAAATAGGATTTTCGAGGTTGTTTGGGAGTTAAGGAAGCTTGGAAGAAAGGAGACTACTCTGAAGCCTGTTGCGAGACGTTTACGCTTTTAGCTAGGCATGTTGACATAGACAATCCAGAAAAAGTGAAAGAGTATATTCTCGCTAAGAACTGTACCGAAGGACACAAGGACAACCTAGTTGACGCCTACAGTCACTATGTTCAACATTGCGGTTTAACATGGCAAAAGCCAAGCTACATGCGTTATGGAAGATAAGGAAGATAGCCAAAGAGGAAGACATTAACAAAATCATTGCAGTTGCCACTTTGAAGTATTCCACTGCCTATTCGGTTCTCAGAGACACAGGGTTAAGTCCGCGCGCGCATACCGGCTTCTTGCTGCAACACCTACCTTAATAATAGCCATAACGTAATTTCAGTAGTCTGCAGAAGACCCTTTCATGAGCGCAAAAAGTCAACTATAAAATTGGAGCCATAATCAAAGTCTGATGGGCGGTTCCATTAAGTCCCTAATGTGAAATGTGCACAATCAAGTGATGGAAGATTATGGTGCGTGAAACATACAGAAATGGGGAAAAACTCTATACCTGCGGGGTCTGTGGCTTCGCATACAAAGAGAAGGTGTGGGCGAAGAAGTGCGAGGACTTCTGTACTAAGCATAATGCATGTTCTCTTGTGATTACAAGCCATTCAGTCAATACAGGTCCATATGAGGTCGAAGAAAAATAAAGTGAACAAGTTTTATCGGAGAATTACCGTCCAAGTTGAATTACAATCGATGGTAAAAAAAGAAAGTTCAGGTGTCGCAATCGTATCTATTTGCTTCAGATATGGTGCGGCCGCCGGGATTTGAACCCGGGATTGCAGGCTTGGAAGGCTTCCACCTTTAGGGTCTGTGTCCTAACCAGCTAGACCACGGCCGCTAGTTATGCTATTATTCAACAGAGGAATAGTTGTAAATAAGCCTACAGAAAGTAGAGTTATCAATTTAGGCGCATTCATTTCGCTATCACTTTTTCAGTTTTGAACAATGGCAGTCTTAAGAGCTTAATCCGTGAGCCTTGCTGAATATAGCAACTTCCGACTTCTAAATCTCTGAGTCTCCAAGTCGTGAATTTGTCGAGCCAATATCTAGCTTTCATTAGGTTTCTCTGTCCCTCTAGCTTAAACCAATATCTTACACCCGACACTTCAATCAAGTTTATGTCAACACTAGCTAATCGTTGAGTAGAGCAGATAAAGCTTAAGCCAAAGTTGCGACCTTGCGTTATGAACCGTGAAATCTCGGAGAACTTCATTGATCTTAGGCTGTGGCTTGGAATAAGGTTTTGTGCTTCTTCTATGACGATTAACGCTTTTGGCTTTCTTCCAATATCGGTTAAGGCCATGGCTTCCGTTAAGTCTTCGCTTAACATGTCTCTCACGAAGGTTCTAGCTTCCAGAACTGAGAGCCTAGAAATGTCGTAAACCGTGTTCCATTTCGAAGCGACTTCTAGATTGTCTTGTGTCACTCTAATATGTGGTATTGGGAAAAGTTTCCACGCTAGCGAAGGGTCGAATAGTTTCACTTCTACTTTTCGCTTTATGGCTTCCATGACTAGCAACATAAGCAAATTGCTTTTACCGCAACCTCTAGAGCCAGCGACAAAAGAGCAATACTTCATTATATCACGGATCGGATAAGGCTTTAAGTCTTCTGAATACTCGCTTTTCTTTTTAACTAACTGCGCGCGCGCGGTTACATCATTTAATCCCCACAGAGAACTCAAGCAAGATCAACAGATCATAATGGGGGTAGGCTATGGGGGCTATGGGATATTTTCGAAAGGTAGGGGCGCAAAAGGGTTAGGTTATGCAAGGCTTTGCCGTGCTTGCGCTATGGTGTTCCCATGTTGTTAAGTAAGGTTTGTACGGAATAACCCGACAAAACAGATCAGTTATTCAAAACATACATGCAAACGCAGAAGCGCAGATAGAAAAAAGGAGAGAGGGCTGCGCGCGCTTATGAGATTAGTTAATTGAATGCATGTTTGATAGTTTTTTGATCAATAACATTGTTTCCTTGTCAGCGCTTGTGACACGTGCGATGTCTGTCAACGTAACCAAGCCCACCAGTTGGTCGCCATCTCTTATAGGGAGCTTCTTCACCCTGCTTTCAAACATGAGTCTCGTAGCTTCAACGAGTTCCATATGTGGGTTTCCGAATACGACACGTCTTGTCATTATATCTGAAATCATTGTCCTTCTTGGATTTTTTCCTTTTTCTACGACCCTTTCGAGTATGTCTCTTTCAGTCAGAATACCCTTTACTGTATCGTAGTCAACAATCAGTAAGCATCCAATTTTTTTCTTGTTCATCAGCTTCACAGAGTCAAGCACTAAAGTATCTGATGGTACAGTGACGACATCTGTAACCATCAATTTTTCAATCTTCATGAATAGCCCTACGGTTTATTCTGACTTTGTTTAGTTTATAACTTTTAAGAACTCAGAAAATTGATCTCGAATCCCCAATATGTGCGAGAAAACTCTCTTCAGTTCTGCGCGCGCGCAAAAAAGGGGTTAATGGTTGTTGTTCTCTTCGATCAGCTTTTTGTATTCCTCTTGTTGCTTCCTTACCGTTTCTTCTCCTAGTTCTGTTATGTACGTTGTGAAGGCTTTTGTCGTGTCGATCTGTTCTAGTTTTGCTCTTCCTTCTCTGCTTCCTAAAGCTGTAAGTAAGCCTTGAATCATTATGTTTTGCTCTTCGATCTTCTTTTTTAAGGCTTCAATTTCCTTGTCTTTAGCGTTCACCACAGCTTTAACCTCAGTCAATCTCAGTCTCTCATGCACTTCTTCAAAAGCCTTTTTGTGTTCAACTTCGCTTAAGTAAGTCAACATGTCTTTGCTCACGCTTTTGCCTACTAGAATCTTAGCTGTGTTTATGTCGATTTTTGCGTTAGCGCATTCACTTAAGAATCGTTTTCGGAAGCAATGAAATCTTAGACGCTTGCCTTTTTGAATGTGAATCTTAGCTTTTTTCGCTAACACCTTAAGCCTTTTGCCTATGGCTTCAGGATCGTAGTGGCTACCGTTTCCGTTAGGGAACAAGTAAGGGGTTTCTTTCGGTAGTGTCTTCAGATACGTCTTAAGTAATTGCACGGTTTGAGCACTAAGAAACGATTTGCTTACAACTTCTTCTTTTTCTGTGATTAAGCTAAACGATATAGGTGCTTGCTGTTCTAGGTTTGGCAACATGTCTTTTTTGATCTGAACAAAGTCTCCTATTCTCCAAGCCAAATCTAAAGCCATGCTGATTATTGTTCTATCTAGAACATTGCCACAGTTGAACATGTCACGATATTGCTGAACAGTAGGCACGAAGTCTTTCACGGTTGTAGTTCTCCTAGTGACTTCCGTAGGCAAGTCTTTAACATCCATGTCGAAAAATCTGAATAATGCCCTAATGCCTTCCACGTAGCTTACTGCCGTGTTCTGTGTTTTGCCTTCATTCTTAAGGTGTCTATGGAATTTTTCGATTTCTCGGTTGAAGCGTTTTCTAACGTTCATGTCGCTACTTTTTAAGTCTTCAAACCTTTCTTTTAAAATGGTGTTAGCGTCTTTTCCGTACCATGCTGTAAAATGATTTAAGCCTTGCGTGTAACTTTTGATTGTTGCCTTCGATTTGGCTTCTCGAATATAGCTTAAAAAATCTTCTACTTTCATGCTTCTATCACCTCTATTAAAAGCCGATTCAGATATTTCAAGGTGTAGATAACCCTACAAACTAGCGACTTATTTGTAAATATCTGTTGCTGATTTATGGTTTGACGCAATATATAGTAAACTATAAATAAAAAATGCTTGAATATTGAGAGTTTGTGATGTAAAATGGCGACTACAATGGAAAGCGCAATTGCGGTATTAGTTATTATTGCCATCATAGTTTCTGCGGGTACCTTATATTACGTAACGGATCTGACAGCAAGAATAGCAGCTATAGAAGCAAAACTGCCGCCGACTCTGACAGTCGTAGGTCCTTGGGCTGGAAGCGAAATGGACGCGTTTCTACCGGTTCTAGAAGCCTTCGAAAGAATTACAGGTTACCAAGTTGTGTATAAAACCTCAAGAGCAGAAGACCTGGCAACGGTTCTACCAACACAGTTTGCAGCACAGAAGGCACCAGGTGACTTGATATTCATGTGGGCATCATTCATCCGCCAACAAGGTCCAGAGGGTCACGTGCTCAACGTCACCGACTTAGTTGACACGACTGAAGCCTCAAGTGGTGCTTATGATCCCGTCACTGGAACTGATGGAACTATATGGGGAGGAGCCTACACAGGTAAGGTAAAACCAGGCTTCTGGTACAAAAACTCCACCTTCGCAAAGTACAACCTCACACAATACATTCCTGCTGCCAACGGAACCTACGCAGATTTCGTAACTCTACTCAACAAGATATCAGACACAGGAGCTTTCTTGAACCCCATAGCCAGCGGAGATAGCGTCGGATGGCCACTGTCAGATGTAACTGAACACTTCCTGATAACCTATGGAGGCCCACAGCTTCAAAAAGACCTTATAGCTGGCACTAAATCCTGGACGAGCACCGACGTGAAAACCATATTTCAAAACAGACTAGTTCCATTGTTGGGCGGAAACTTCAGCGAGCCTGTCGAGTGGACTACCGGGGTAGAGTTGTTTGAGCAAGAAAAGTACGCACTGTACTTCATGGGCAGCTGGATAACAGGAATGGTCGACGATCCGGATGACCTAGGTGTCTTCTCCCTACCAGGCGTAGAAGGTCTAGTCTTTGCTGCAGATTACTTCTTCATACCAGCCTACGCAGAGCACACAGAGGAAGCAAAAGAGCTTTTACAGTTTCTCGCAAGCCAAGAAGCCCAAAGGATTCAAGTCGCACAAGGCGGTCACCTTGCCACAAATGTCAACGTACCCCTCACAGCATACCCAGCAGTTGACGGACGAGTAGCTCAACTCCTGACAGGCAAAGAAGTTATGCTAGACCTCGACGACTCAATCGGCGGCGAATTCCAAACAACATTTTGGAGTCAGCTGATACTCCTGTGGTCGACTCCGGGAACCGACTTGGACGCGGTTCTAGCAGCAATAGAAGCGAAGGCCCCATAACAGGGCGTGAAAATAATACCGCGCAGAAAACCACCCTCTTTTTTTTCTATCTCAAATCTTTTGCGCACATCTTTTTTTTTACCAGCTTTCATTCTTATCATATTTCTCGTTGTTTTTCCCATACTTCAAACCGTTTACATCAGCTTTTTTTCACCCTCAGAAGAATTTGTAGGTCTGGGCAATTATGCTGATGTTCTGAATCAGAAAGAAATAGTTAATGTAGAGGATGTTTCCAAAGGTTTGGCTCAACCCCACGGACTTGGAGCTTTGATTCACAACGTGATATGGATACTGATTCACTTGCCACTGTCCCTGATTTCAGGCCTTATTCTCGCTATAATCCTGAGAAATGTGAAGGGAGCTTCAATAGTTAAAGCGATAATATTCCTAGGAATGGTCACCCCCATGATCGTGGGCGGAATGATTCTGCGCTTCACATTTGAAAAGAACGTGGGAATACTAAATGGATTCTTGAGTCTTGTAGGATTAGGAGGTCTGACAAGATCATGGATGGCCCACGCTGATACAACCCTTTTCGCCTTGATCTTTGGCTCAGTCTGGCTATGGACCGGGTTCAGCCTGATTGTCTATTCGGCAGGACTGACAACCATACCCGACGAATACTACGAAGCTGCCAAGATAGATGGTGCTTCGCCCTTTCGAACGTTTCTTAGAATAACGTTTCCTCTACTGAAGCCCATGACCATAACAGTTGTTACGATGACCCTTTTATGGGAACTGAAGATCTTTGACATAGTCTTTGCTGGCGCAGGACCAGGCGGAGGACCTGGAGGAGCAGCAAACGTCCTAGCCCTGCAGATGTGGGTCTGGGCTTTTCGCGCTTTCAATTTCAACAGAGCAGCTACTGTGGCAACAATTCTCACGGCGCTGACATTAGTTGTAACCATAGTGATGACCCGATACATGGTGAGAAAATGAAGATAAGAAAAACTACAATAATAATTCATGTAATCGCATGGTCAGCCGCACTGATATGGCTATTGCCCTTTCTCAGCGTTCTTATGACAGCCATAAGACCCTTCAATGAAGTTCTGTTCGGTTGGTGGAACTTCGAGGAGTTCCATCCGTCACTCAACAATTTTGCGGAAGCTTGGAACCATCCTAATGTACCGCTGGGAACAGGTTTGCGTAACTCCTTTCTGGTTGCGATTCCAGCAACATTCATACCGATGCTAGTAGCTTCCCTTGCGGCTTACGGATTTGCGAGGTTTAGCTTTCCTATTCGAGATTACCTCTTTGCAACTATAATTTTGATGATGTCAGTTCCCCAACAGATGGTTGCCGTGCCGATCTTCCAAATTATGAGCAGCGTCGGACTTGTTGACAACTACCTTGGTTTGATACTTGTTCACTCCGCCTGGGGACTTGCATGGATTATCTTGTTCATGAGAAACTTCTTCCTAACCTTACCCATTGAAATCGAAGAGGCTGCCAAAGTAGACGGGGCCTCAGACTTCCAAATATTCTATAAAATAGTGCTTCCAATGTCTCTTCCAGCCTTAGCTTCGGTTCTCGTCTTACAGTTTATGTGGGTTTGGAACGACTTTTTCATGGCTCTAATCCTAGTCCAAGACTTTAACCTGCTACTGGCTACCCAGCGAATTCCGTTGATGAGAGGACAATTCTTCGTAGACTGGGGGGTTCTGTCAGCTGCATCCATGATGGTTATGCTGGTTCCGGTTCTGATCTACGCACTGCTTCAGAAGTATTACATCAAAGGCATGATCGGCTGGACAATTAAAGGATAAGAAAATCAAGTTTCTCTAGTTCAGGTAGAATTCTAGTCGTTCCAAATCATCTCCAGCAAACCAGCGCTAGCCCAAGCCTGTGAAGGATTAGCCGAAACACCCTTCACTGGAGACTCTGAAAGGTCGACAATCTTGTTGCCCACAACAGCGTATAATTCTGGAATTTTCCCAAGCTCTAAATAAGCCTCAACCAAAGCCTTTTTGATTCGACTAGCATAGCTGTCAAAACCAAGGACTTCTAATCCTTTGTAAACAATCCAGTTATCATGAGGCCAAACAGTGCCACAGTGGTAACCATACGGGTCGAAATCCGGTTCTTCGGAGGAATGACTCCTTAAACCATAAGGAGTCCAAAGGTCGGGTTTAAAAAGTCGCGAAACCGTTGGATCAATCTTGTCTTTAGAGACGATTCCGGTGAAAAGGAGGTGACCTGGGTTTGACGTAATTACCTTTCTTTGCCTCTTCTCTCCATCTAACGCCAAGGCGTAGTAGTTTTCTTTTTCCATCCAAAAATCCTTGTTGAACTTCTCCTTTAAAGCCTGAACCCTTGAGAGGGCCTCTTTGCAAACATTGTTTTGACCAATACTTTTGGCTAAGCTAATGATACTTTGATACGCTGCGTAAACGTAGCCTTGAGCTTCAACAATGGCGACTGGAGGTGTAATCCTCAAATGGTTTTCAACGCTGTCTCGCCATCCCTGGTGGAAAAGTCCGTGGAGACTCTTTCTTTCATATTCTACATAGTTGTCTCTGTCTGAGTCACCGTATTTCGCGATCCAGTTGAAAGCAGCGATGATGTTGCTCCAAGTATCTAAAATAGATGTCTTGTCGCTTGTTTGCTGAAAGTATTTGTCTGCAATGACTATAAAGAGAGGGGTGCTGTCGACACTGCCGTAATATGGGAAGCTCCACTCTGGCAATTCTGCTTGTTCTTCTGGGGTGAATCTGTATTCATGTAAAATCTTTCCAGGCTCTTCTTCAGCTCTTGGATTAATCGTCTTTCCTTGGTATTTAGCTAGAATCTGTAAAGTAGCTCGGGCGATTGAGGAGTCTATTTTAAGCATTTGCCAAGCGGAGATTAAAGAGTCACGTCCGAAGAGGGTGTTATATCTTGGGTAACCCGCGTTAAGGTAGCCCTCAACGGTTTTTAACTTCTTTAAATCTTGAAGAAGTCGGCGTCTTATCTCTGCTATATTCACTTGATTTCCCCTTTTAATACGGCACGTCAATATTTGGTCTTTTGAGAAGCCTGATAGTATGTGTACATGGAAATTATGTCAAGGCTTTACCAGTTCCCTTATCGAAGAGATAAATCTTGTTTACTGGAAATTTAAGCCAAAGCTTCTCCGCGGTTTCTGCTTCGAAATCTGGACTTACAACAGCCTTTACGATGTAATCTCCTATTAGAAGATCAAGAATTATCATGTCTCCAAGAGGCTCAGTAGTGTAGAGGCTTGCTTCGGTTAAACCCTTCTCCGCTTTTGCATCTCGATAAACACGAATATCTTGAGGTCTTATACCCAAAACAATTTCATTAGAAGTAGCAGTTTTTGCAACTTCTAAGAGACTCTTTGGTAAGGGATATCTGAATTCTTTTGCATCGAGAATGCCCTTTTCCGTTAAAATACATTGAAAGAAATTGGTTGGGGGGCTGCCGACAAAACCTGCAACGAACATGTTGGTTGGATGAGTGTAAACCTTGCTTGGAGGGTCAAACTGTTGAAGAATGCCCTCGTTGAGTATGGCGATAGTCTCCCCCATTGTCATGGCTTCAACCTGGTCGTGGGTAACATAAATCGTTGTGACCCCAAGTTCCTTCTGAAGTTTCTTAAGTTCAGCCCTCATGTAAACCCTCAACTTCGCATCTAGGTTGCTTAGGGGCTCATCCATA
>CAYFZT010000007.1:0-12322 GCA_964347555.1 uncultured Candidatus Bathyarchaeia archaeon
CGCAACAATAGACTACCTCTTGGCATGCGTTTCCATCGCTGAAAAAGCCTTTTCCGCTGTGAAAAAGAAGTTCCAGAATTAGTTTTAGTTTTGCACATTTCATGTAGTTTTACTACGTATAGGTTATATAGCCGAGTCTTATGAAAAACGTAGGGCGTCAAACTTGCTGGACATCAAGCTCATTCGGGAACATCCAGACATTGTAAAAGAAAACCTGAAAAAGAGAAAAGACCCTGAAAAGCTTCAAATGTTAGACGACCTGCTTCAACACGATAAACAATGGAGAAAACAGCTTACCAAGCTAAACGAGCTTAGACACAAAATGAACTTGGCAACCGCTGACATTGCAAATTTGAAGAAAGCTGGCAAAGATGCCGACCTGAAAATTGAGGAAGCAGGTAAGATTGAGGGCCAAATAAACGAAGTTGAAAAGCTTGTGAATGAAAGTAGAGAAAAGGTAGAATACATTCTGATGAGGCTTCCCAATCTTCTTCACGAGTCGGTGCCTTTCGGCGAGGCAGAAGAGGACAATGTTCCGATTCGAAAATGGGGAGAAGTACGAAAATTTGATTTCCCAGTGAAAGACCACATAGATATGGCTCTAAGCCTTAATATAATGGACGCTGAGAGAGCGGGTAAAGTCTCGGGAGCAAGGTTCTTTTACTTAAAGAATGAAGGCGTTTTGCTAGACATGGCGCTGATTCAATTTGCCCTTAGCGAACTAGTGAAGAAGGGTTACACTCCAATTGAGCCTCCTTTTATGATGAGACGGAAACCATACGAAGGCGTCACAGCTCTAAGCGATTTCGAAGAAATGCTCTACAAGGTAGAGGATGAAGACCTCTACTTGATAGCTACATCTGAGCATCCCATGGCTGCAATGTTTATGGACGAAGTTTTAAACGCCCAGGACCTACCGATAAAATTTGTCGGATTCAGTGCAAACTTCAGAAAGGAAGCAGGCGCCCACGGGAAAGACACAAGAGGAATCTTCAGAACCCATCAGTTTAACAAGGTTGAACAGTTCATCTTCTGCAAACCTGAGGATTCATGGAAGATGCATGAAGAACTGGTAAAAAATGCGGAGGAACTTGTCAAAAAACTTGGCTTGCCCTATCGTATTGTTAATGTTTGTACGGGTGACATCGGAACAGTTGCCGCCAAGAAATACGATGTGGAAGCTTGGATGCCGGCGCAAAACGAATATCGCGAAATAATTTCTTGTAGCAATTGCACTGACTATCAAGCGAGGAGATTAAACATAAAGTACAGAGAGAAGGAGGGCGCACCGCCAAAGGGGTTCGTTCACACGCTTAACTCCACCGCCCTAGCAACTGGCAGAGCCATGGTGGCAATTCTTGAAAACTATGCCCAAAAAGATGGCTCAGTTTTGATTCCCAAAGTTTTGCAGCCACTGATGAGTGGGATTGAGAAGATAAAACCTAAATGATAAACCTTTTAATACTTCTCTGCTAATTCTTCCGTCACACGGAGGTTCATCTTGTCTTCAAGAAGGCGTGTACGTGATAAATGGCGAAGTAAAGCTTGGTATACAGTTACTTCTCCGTCTTATTTTGGCAACACCGAATTAGGCTCGATTCCAACTGATGACCCGGATAAACTGGTGGGAAGAATTATGGATGCTACGCTTTATGATCTAACCAACGATTTCGCTCATCAGTATCTGAAAATGTATTTTCAGGTTTTGAAGGTGGATGGTAAAAATGCACACACAATCTTCAAGGGGCACGATTACTCTCGAGACTACTTAAGAAGTATTGTTCGAAGGAGAACAACAAGAGTTGATCAGATTCTCAATGTCACAACACAGGACGGCTATAAACTACGAGTTGCTGTGAGCGCTTTCACTTTGGCACGCATAAAGACTACTCAGCGGCATGTTATTAGTATGATTATGAGGCAGATTATTGAAAAGAAAGCTGCAGAGCTCACTTTTGACCAATTCGTTCAGGAAGTGGTGCTTGGAAAAATCGCATCCGACATATACAATGAGGCAAAGAAAATCGCTCCTTTACGCCACGTTGGCATACGAAAATCTAGACTGCTTGCTCAACCTTCAAAAGCTTGACAAGTCTGACTTAGAATCTGCACCAGCAGGTTTCTGAAGGAAGACATTTTTGAAAGAAAGTGATTCGCGTTCGTTTTCTTTAAAGAGAAAGGTTGCACGGGAAGCCGCGCTTTTACTCTATACTTCTCAAGAGAAAGAGTATAAGCAAGCCAAGAAGAGAGCTGTAGAGAATCTGGGGGCACGGGTACTTCCTAGCAATCTAGAAGTAGCTAGGGAGCTTGATGCAATCGCAGAAGACCGGGAAGGCGCCTTGAGACATGAAAGACTAATTCGCATGCGGAAAGAAGCATTCAAGATTATGCAGATTTTAAAAGATTTTAACCCCCGGCTTATCGGAAGCGTTTGGCGTGGAACCATCAACAAGAACAGCGATATCGACATCGTCGTCTTTGCTTCCGAACCAAACGCTGTTTTAGTTCAACTTCAGAAAAGCCGCTTTTCAATTGCCAGAACGGAATGGTTATCTGTGACCAAAGAAGGCAAAGAGGCATCATCTTTCCACATATACCTTGCTCTTCCATCTGGTAACGTTGCAGAGGTTGTCGTTCGCTCGGCTGATAAGATGAACCGTTATGGGAAATGTGAAATCTACGGAGACCTGACCATTGGCTTAGACAGTCCTCAACTAGCTAGAGTTCTGAAGGAAGATTCTTTGGCAAGATTTGTTCCATAGACTTATTGAGTTAATTTCAAACCCCTAGTTTACTGCCCTTCTTTGATTTAATCGTTAAATATTTGTTGTCACTTAGATAATAATTGGATGCACTATAGAGAATGACTATGACTTGAAAAGCTGACTTCTCATGGAGCGTGCTAAGGAACATGAAGATTAACAAAAAAGAGTTCAAGAAAGCTTTTCCCAACCTGGCAAAAGAGATAGATGAAAAACAGCAGCGAGTTGTAATCTCGTCCGTTCGCTCCGATGTAAAGACTGCTGAAAACGCTTCCTCTAAGAGGTTTGTTAATTATTCGCCAGACGTCGTTGATTTTATTCGCCGCTGCGACCACACACAACAGGCTGAAGAAATAATTAACTACTTGGAAAAGCGCAAGGAAATCAGCTCTGGTTATGCGAAGAAGCTGAGAAAGCAACTTAAAGAAAAAGGTGTACGAAGTTTCGGACCTAAGAAAGAAGACGACTATTACTGCAAATATGGGATAGTTTGACCCTTCTCTCTCTGGGATTCCCGTTTCCTTTTCCTCCAAAACTTTAGAAACAGCTTATTCCAGAGGTTACCTGCCCAAAGCGGCTGATGCTATTGTCTAAATCCATACGCCGTAAGGACAAATGGCATTTCCTTAGGCTGGGTGCCAGTTGGGACCGTTCGGTAGTACCCATTTATGAGGCGGCTGCCCGGGGCAAATGTGTCCCCCTTTTGAAAACTCTGCTCACCAGTCACTGCAAAAATGATTGTGCCTATTGCACTTTTCGAGCAGGCAGACAATGCCCTCGAACCATGTGGAAACCCAAGAAGCTAGCTGAGCTCACCATGCAGTTATCGAGAGAAAGAAGGATAGCAGGACTTTTCCTTAGTTCTTCTGTTTCCAAAGACCCTGACCAAGTGACTGAGATGCAGTTGGAAGTTTTACGTGTTCTCAGGAAAAACGGTTACTCTGGCTACATCCATCTGCGAATCATGCCTGGCGTAAGTCTCTATTATATTCGCGAGGCAGTGGAGCTTGCAGACCGTGTAGGTATAAATCTTGAAGCTCCCAACAAAGATGTTTTCAGCGAACTCTGCCCAGATAAAGGAGGCTTCCAAGAGGCAATAATCAAAAGGTTAACCTGGATCACCAATGAGGTTCAACATGTCAGAGACAGAACTCAGAAGCCAAAGTTTGGGTTCGGGAAGGCTGGGGTTGACACCCAGATGATTGTGGGTGCCACAGATGACAACGACTGGCAGTTTCTCCAAGTTACAGAATGGCTCTACCAGAGACAGAACCTGAAAAGAGTGTACTACAGTGGGTTCGAGCCAATAAATCAGACACCTCTAGAGAAAAGAGAAGTATGTCCTCCGTGGCGAGAATACCGCCTCTACCAGTGCTCCTTTCTCATCCGAGACTACGGATTCAAAACCGACCAGCTAGCCCAAATAGTAAACGACGAAGGCTTTTTGCCAAACACTGACCCTAAGCTTGCGTTTGCAAAGGCTAATTCCGATATGTTTCCCCTAAACCTTAACACCGCTCCTTACAAGGAAATCGTTCTGATACCTCGCATTGGACCAGTAGCAGCAAGACGAATCATGAGAGCACGAGAAAACATGCGAATCCGCTACAGCGCTGACATAGAGAAGATCATCGGAGCAAAATTGTGTAGAAGGGTAAGCAAATATGTCGAGCTAAAGGATAAGCGTTTAACTGATTTCCAAAAAGTAAATCCACCAACAGTACTCTTCGAGTGTTAACAAAAAGTCTATTGATATTGCTAAACGAAACTTCTCTCTTCCTATGTGGCATAGAACTGATCAGGCTGGAGTTTCAGAAACTCTCGGGGAATATTTAATGTAGGTTTTAGCTTTTAGATGTTTTTTTATCTTGCTCGTGATCTAACTCTTGGCTCGATTAGCGTCCAAAGCCATTCCACAAATTCTCTCAGGTTTTTGGTTTGTATGTATACGTCTCCTGGCCCTTTGATTTCTGTAACCAGTCCTTCTCCACCTAGCAGTGTCTCTTTTAAGCCCCCAAATTTCTTGACTTTGTAGTCGCAGGTGTCACTAAAGGCTACGAGATGAAAGTTATCAACGATCAAAGTTTGGTTTTGGTTCAATGTGTGTTTGTCTATTGCACCGAAAGTGTTGATGAACAGCGTTCCATCTCCTGAGACTTTTATCATGAAGATTCCTTGTCCAAAAAGTCCTTTTGTGAAGCCTTGCCATTGAACATCCAAATCTACGTTTTGTGTGGAAGCGATGTATGCTGCTTTTTGTATTATGTAACCTCGGTTTGATTTCACCTCTAAGGTTTCAATGTCGCCAACTGGAGCAGAGACGAAGGCAACTTCCCCTGCGTTTTGCTCTGCTCTGTAATCGTTGACCCAAAAGGACTGACGTCCAAGGAGTTTTAAGCCAATACTTCCTAGAATGCTTTTTTCTCTTCTTCTCGTTTGTACGTCTACGTTTGGATCCATGTAAGTTAGGGCTCCAGATTCCGCAGTTATAGTTTCATTTGGATCTAACTTAACAACCAGCATAGAATAAGATGGTTTATACTTAACCTCATATTTCATGTCTATCCTTCCTATCTTTTGTTTCCTATATCTTGTAAAAAAGATTTGCCGTGTCTCGCTATTTTCAGACTAGCTTTAAATGTCAAAAAGGGTGCCTGCGGTTTTCTAATTTCTACTTTTTAAGAAGCGGAAAGTCTTAAAAAATCAGAAAGCGAGCGCATAATATTTTTAAGTGAGTATCATGGGTTATGCCATAAATTTGGAGGTCAAAATATGGCTAGAAAGAGCAAGAAAGAGAAAGCTGCAGGCAGGGAACAGCATAAAGAATTGCAAAGAGCTAAGAAGATGCGGCGAAAACAGAAAAAGAATGTTGAGCTTCCTAAAAGGCATAAAGGGAAAAAATAGTCTTTCCTTCTTTTGCGCGCGGCTGATTCTTCCGTGTGATCAAGGATTAATTTACAACCTACTATAATATTCTAAATGTCGGGAGAGCGGCAGATTTGGCACTCGAATATACGGAAGCTCTAGACGTTAAGATGTTGGCGGATGAGATCATGGATTGTTTGAACCTATTTCATATAGTTCCTCAATTCGTATACTGTTATCGAAGTAAAGGCTCAAAATCTAAGCACACCATTGCCCGCATTCACGGATTAGGAAAGATATGGCAAGAAGCATTAACACGACCGCCAACCTATGTGATTGAGGTTATCTCTGAGCATTATGACAAATTAAGCGATGAAGAAAAGGAAAAGACGGTGATTCATGAGCTAATGCATATTCCCAAAGGATTTTCAGGAGGCTTCCGTCCCCACAAAGGATACATTAACAAGAAGCAAATAGAGAAGCTACATCATTTATTGCTGAAGCAAAGGTCTTTGAATCTGAAGCGCAACACGCTGACTTCTAACAATTCCTAGATAGAAGATCACTTTTCAGAAGAACAAAATTCTGCTAATCTCTATCAGGGAGGCTAAAAGGACTAAGAGATTACAACGATGTAGACTTGCACACGAAGTGTGCAGGTGCACAAGAAAAATGCGCTACTTCTTCGAGCGTTTCTCCTTGCGCTTCTTTCTTCTCTCCGCTCTTTCCTTCTTGGTCATTGGTTTCTTCTTAGAGCCTTTTCCCATACCCAACTCGATCACCACATCAAAATAGTAGAAGTACTGAATGAAGGTTTCGGCTCATGTTCATTGCTGAAGTAACGCGCGTTCAAAACGTACACTCAAATATACATGCCTAAAGTAAGAAAAGAAAATAGGATAAAAAAAAGATTGTGCACTAAGAATAGATGTTAGCTTGTGAGTTTAATATCTACTTCTTCTCGTATTTCGCCTCTTTGACCAACAGTCGCGGCAATATACTGGTCTGCTTGGGTCTGGTTTGAAAGGGACTTGACATTTCTGTCCACATTCAGCGCAGACTGCATCGTGCATTTCTCGAGTTTCTCTATAAGACAATCACAATACACCTCCATTTAATACTCAACGAAAACCTAGCGCTCTTCATCAATTCCAATTTTCGCGTGTTCAATCAGTAACATACTGCATTATTTAAGCTTATGGTTGGAAACACGCATAATTCACATGCAATTTTACCGTGTATGCAAAAGGTTCTCAAGTTACACATATCTTGTGTGTCAAAAAGGATGGAAGCGCTTGGACGCAAATAGATACGAATGCAAAATGACACAGAAAAAAAAGAGACAGAATTTATCTTGACGCTGTTTTGGTCGCATTATTGGTAGCCCGGGGTAGGTTCAAATATCGGTTCAAATTATCGGAGTTCGAATCTCGTCTCCTGCACCTTTCGACGAACCATCCTGAAAAACTGCTAAGCGCGCGCTGTTCTTCATTTGCAAAGTAACACCTATGGTTGTTCTTCCACAGACATTTTTCACTTTCCATTCAGTTACACCTCCTAAGGAAGAAAAAGAGCTCACGCTGAGACCACTTGTAGTCAAAGAACCCATGGGTATTGAGTCTGCTACTAGATTGTTTGCTTATCTGCTGGGCTGCTAGTCTGCTAATATGCTAGCAGCTATAGGCAACTTGTGCTTGCTCTTTTTTTCTCCCTCGCATTTTATACCCCTACAACAATAACAATAATAACAATAACAACTGCTACAAGCTAAACACAAGCTGCCACACAACTGCCAGCTATAAAGTATAACCTGCAACATGTTACAAAGAAAAAACTGGATAATTATCTTTTGAAAATTTCTTATATAGAAGAATATATAAGAAAAAATCCAAAGAAAGTGTCAAAGGTTACTTTTCTAGAGGCGAGAAGTTTTGCGCTCAAGAAATTTCACTAGATACCTTCGAGTCTTCTTATTGAGAGCATAGTAACATACCGTTCCATCTAGTGTTTCATGTTTTCTCAAACGTTTCTTGTAGACTAAGTCTCTCAGAACTTCCTTACCTCTTTTGTCGAATTCCTCTTCCCTCACCATCGTAGTATCATCGCAACGAAGCAAGTCAGCTACAAAATCATGTGGCAGCAGAAAGTACACTCGTTTAGCATCATACAAGTACATCTTGTCGCGTTCCTTGTACAGAGGAATCAAGCCGCTAGAACGTTCCTTAGCGTCTCTCGAGCCTTCAGCGTGAATTGTGCCGAAAGGTCTAGGAATCTCACCTCTTTTCTCTAGCTCCTCTCTTTCTAGTATCATGTTCAATTGTCTGTCTAACCATTCAGAGTTGAGTGTGAAAGTGTACTCGATCAATTTATCAAACCTGATACCCATGTGATTCACAATTCGCTCCACGGCCCTCAAGATCAGATTCAGATCCTTTTCGAGATCAGTTGTTTCCGCGACGATCTTTGACAATTTGAAGTTTCTGCGATTTACTGCAATCAAAGTATGCATCTCTTCATTAAGATTCAGTTTGTCATGAACTTCAAAGCCTATAGGCTGCTTGAACAACGTTTCTGCATCTATCTTGTAGCCATAACCTTCAACAGCGATTGTAATTGGACTAACAGAAACAACCTCTAAATTTGCCCCTGGAAAAAGCACGATCGAAACATGTGGATTGTCTTTGAGAAAATCTATGAGTGTCTTGTAGTCTGTCTTCTCCAGTTCATTCCTTATCTTGAAACGCAAAGAAATTTTCACTTTAGCTTGGTTTTTTTTGATTTTTGGTATACAGGTGAATTATAATAAGATTTCTTCAAAAGAAATCGTCAACACGCCTTTCAGATTAGAATGGCTAGCATCCAGAAAGACCATGCATGTATATAAAACACCTTCAGAAAGCAGTTTTACTATTATTTGCTTCCTAATGACTATGTTGAACGGGTCAGCCGAGGAATCTACGCGCGCACAGAAAAGGGCAAGAAACTGTTAGAAATTTTGAATTAACGCGTGCACGTGTAGAAAAAATGATGAGAGTTCTGGAGTCTGGACTCTCAGATTACTCCTTAATTTGTTTCTTCTTTGCTTTCTTACCTTTCTTCTTGGCCATGGTTTCTCACCACTCTTCTTCTTCGTCTTCGTCGTTGTCTTCTTCCCATTCTTCTTCAGGAGTAGGCATCTCTATATTCAACCTCCGAAATCTTGTAAAGCCCCCACAACAGGTATATATGCCTTTCATCTGAAAATAACGGGAGAAAAATCCTCTTTTGGGACATTGAACTCCAAATCAGCCCCCTTTCTCTACTTATAAACGAAAAAACTGAGTGTAGACCAAGGAAAACGTGCGCGAGGGCACCATAGGAGAATTTATTGTCATGTGCAGCAGAGTAATAGCGTGAATGGAAGGAGTGAATTTTAAGATGTTAGATCGAAGATATGGTTTGAAAACTCTCCTGGCTGCTGTTTTGATTGCGTCAGTTGTCTCTACACTGTTAACAAGCTTCTATTTTGCATCGTTTTTTTATCCTGATGTCTTGCCCTCAACCGTTTCATATACGATTGAAACTAATAGTGATGGCAATTATTGGGCCACTCGTCATGATGGCAAACAATTTTGGGAAGGGACAAACGCAAGCTTTACCATCAATTCAGCGATATCATCTGGTAAAAGTGTGTTCTTAAGAGATGGCACTTTTGAATTAAGCAACTATCTTTCATTGAAGCATGGAACAATTCTGGAAGGGATGGGTGAAAACACTGTTCTCAAACAAGCAGACGGAGCAAACCTGGACTACCTCATTTACATTTATCTCAAGACTGGTTCGTCTTTTGGTAGAGTGCATTTAAGAAACTTCGTTCTTGACGGAAATAAAGCGGAGCAGACAGGTGGCAGCGGCTACGGCATCTATTCAGAGACCTACAGTTCGGTGTATAGCGATTTGGTTGTGTTGCGTGACCTTTACGTAAGGAACACTTACGGCATTGGGATTGAAACCTATGGAAACTACTACCTGTTCGACAATGTTTACGTTTATGATGCGAGTTCACATGGATTCGTTATCAAGGATTATCATGCACGTCTTGAAAATACTGTTGCACGCATGAATGGTGGCGATGGCTATGTACTCCGCGGAACTGGATTGCATTCTCTTATAGGTGTGCGGTCTCTCCAAAACAGTGGCAATGGAATCCACTTCTACGGCATAGATTCCAATAATTTAAGGTCTGAGATGAATGGCGGGTCCGTAATGATGAATGGTGAACATGGCATTCTTTTCGAAGGAGCTTCAAGTAACAGAATCATAGGAGTTCATATCGAGAGTAACAGCTACACTGTAGCTAATTCAAGTGACAACGTACATTTCAAATCTTATGGCACCAAACACTCTACGAATAATATTTTGGAGGGTAACACTCTTTCTAAGGGCATCGGACAAATCAGATACCACATCTATGAAGCAGATTCCAATCAAGACTACAACCTGGTGCAAGGAAATCAGATTTTAGGTGATGGCCAAGCTGGAAAAATACTATTGCAGGGTCCTAATTCAGAGGAGAAAAATAACATTAGTTCTAACACTTAGAGGACTAGGCTTTGTAAAATCGCCCGCGCTAGCGATGTTCACTTTCTCATATTAAAATTAGCAATAGTACTAGTGACAACATCTATTACCCTGTCAACAATGATCGATTTACTAAGCACCTTTTCACCTAACCGGTTTGCCAGTCTGGTTATCTGATCTTGAAACAAGACCAGAAACAAACTTCTCACCTCATCAAAAAAGTCAAACTCGCAAATCACCGCGCGCGCGGTTTGGGACAGTATCCAACTTGGATAACTACTTCAACAATTTCTGGGCTTGGGATTGAAGATACTTGGGCTCATGTTGTTTTTACTTGGAAGAAAAGTTCCATTGATGCCAGTGATGGGGCGATATTTGTGGATGGCGAAAGTGTGCAGACAGACTTTTCTGCACCGTACGGCGGTTACTCAGGTGCCTTCACTATAGGTTATGCTGCTTATCCGTTATATTTCGCAAGGAAAGTTGACGCTGCTTGGCCAAGCAACTATTTTGATGGCATGTTGGATGAAGTTCGCATTTGGAAACGTGCTCTATCAGCAAGTGAAGTGTATTCAAGTTATGCAAGCAAACGTAAGGTGCTTCCCATTGCTGGACCTGTCATCTTTACATCTGCCTTCAGAGTCCCTGCTAGTACACCAAGCACTATAAAGATATACATTTGGCCCTCTGATCCAACTGTAACCATAGACGATGCAACCACTAACCCAAAAATGCCATTTACGCCCAAAACAAGATCAGGCGACTACACTCCGGGTACTAAAGGTGATTGGTACATCGAAGTTCAGGTTTGGCAGGATTCAGGCAGTCCATGTTAGACAATACATCTGTGGCTTTATCTATCAACTGGCGAACATTTAGGAGTCAACGTCCAATTCAGGTAGATGTGGGCTAAGTAGTAAGCGAAATTCAAATCCACTTCCCCTTCTTTTTTATCACCTATTGTTTGTTTGAAGCAAATATTTGCGCTCATGCACCAAACTTATAACAGAGAACCTGCCATCCCCTCGCGCGCAAACGGATGCGAATGCAAAATGACACATAAACGAAATGCGTGTACGCGAAAATTAGAAATCCAGGTTACCTGAAAGAGAGTACTTGTGCGCGTTGGTTATGATGAAGTCTGTATGCCTATGTGGGAGTTTCAAGTTTTATCAAGAAATGAACGAGATAGAAGAGAGCTTAATCAAGAATGGTATAAAGTGTATTAAGCCGATTCCTTTCCCTCATGAAGATCCGAAGAAGAGTAGAACTGTAGAAGAAGAGGAAACGGGTACTAAAGAACATATAGAAAATGTCAAGCAAGCGGACATAATCTATGTTGTAGATAAAGAAGGCTACGTTGGCCGTTCTACTTCAGTTGAGATAGGAGTAGCGTACGGGTTAGGAAAGAAAATCTATGCAATGAACCAAATAAAAGATTCTGCTGTGCAGATTCTCGTTGATGAAGTCTTATCATCTGAAGAATTGATTTCCCGAATCAAACAATAAGGTGCACGCGCGCAAGACAGGAAGTATCCAAATGAAATCCCAAGAAACTGTCATCAAACCGATACCGCCTTTTAACTTTGATGGCACAGTATATGTTCCTCACTACTTTCCAACACCGGACTATGAGTGGTGTCCAAACATAATGTGGAAAACCTTGAATTTGGATCGAAAACTGTTTGGGTTAAAGATGGACAACAAAGGTGTGGGAGCTGACAAGCCTAGGATTAAATTGACAGTCTACGGTGAGGCAAAAATCGAGAATGAGGAGATGGAGAAGGTTCTGAGAGAGTTAGATTGGAGGTTTGGGTTTGATGAAGATATTTCAGGATTTCTCAGGGAATTCAAGGACGATAAGTTTCTAAAGCCAGTTTTCAAGCAATTGAGAGGAATGAGATTGAACTGCGATAGTTCTCTTTACGAGCTTCTGATCATTTCGATAGTTCTGCAGAATGCGACTGTCAAACGAACAGTTCAGATGATGAACAATCTTTTCAACGCATACGGCACAAAACTGAGATTCAACGGTAAGGAGCTGTTCGCCTACTGGAATCCTAGCGATTTAAGTGGAGTGGATGAAGAAGAGCTGCGAGCTTTGAAAGTCGGTTACAGAGCTAAGATGATTAAAA
>CAYFZT010000007.1:12332-24364 GCA_964347555.1 uncultured Candidatus Bathyarchaeia archaeon
AGCCCTTACAGTTGGTGAAGTAGATGAACTGCAACTGAGGGAGATGAACACTGAAGATGCGAAGAAAGAGCTAATGAAACTGTACGGGGTAGGACCAGCAACGGCAGAGATAGTCCTTGGTGGATATTTGAGAAGATATGACACTTTTGACTTGAAAGGAAAATTCTGGGAGCAAAAGATACTTTCAAGAATAATGTTCAACAAAAAGCTGGTGTCCGCAGAAGAGATAATTGACGAATTAAACAAGAGATATGGAAAATGGAGAGGGCTAGCTTTTCACTACATCTTCACTGACTTGTTCTGGAGACATAAGGAGAAGAAGATCCCTTGGCTAGAGAGAGAAATTAGAATGTAAGAGTACACGAGCACTTGGCAGTTCTCAAGTTACACAAATCTTAAATGTCAAAAGGGTGCGCGGGGAAGCGCACGCAATTTTTTTCAGGTGCGTGCCACCTCTTTAAGTAGCGCTTAAAGGGAAGAGTGATTCTTAGCTTGGGAGGATTAGGTTTATGAAATTCGGACTAAGTGTAATACATGTTTGGGATACTCCGGCAGAGTTCCTCTTGAGTCTCGCAGCTGCGGCTGATAAGGCAGGATGGGACGGCTTTTTCCTGTGGGATCATATTACATGGTTTGTGCCTGCGCCTATGGTGGATTCTTGGACGATGCTCGGAGCCATAGCAGGTCGAACTAAGAAGTTGCGGCTCGGAACGTGTATCACACCATTGCCTCGTAGAAGGCCTCAAGTGGTTGCTAGACAGGTGACTTCAATAGATCATCTCTCCAATGGTCTCGCTGTTCTAGGTGTTGGGCTAGGAGGAGATGCTCAAGACTACACTGCTTTCGGAGAGCAATTCAACCACAAACTTCTGGCGGAGAAGCTAGATGAGGCATTAGATGTAATAACAGGCCTCTGGTCTGGTGAAGAATTTACCTATCATGGGAAGCACTACACGGTACACAATGTGACCTTTCTGCCTAAGCCAATTCAAGAGCCTCGCATACCAATATGGGTTGGAGGAGAAAGCACAGGTGCGCTCAGAAGAGCTAGTAGATTCGATGGATGGGTTGTTGGAGGACCAGCTCCTGCCGCAGGCGAAAAAGGTCTTTCCCTTAATCAGCTATCCAAAGCAATAAAGAAAATAAGAGAGTACCGAACCACTGATGATCCATTTGACATTGTATATGGAATCGATTTTCCTGAAGACGAACAGCGATTTAGAGATACTCTCACCAAAACAGAAGCAGTTGGCGTGACATGGTTGCTAGAGGGAATATACGGATTAAGATACACTAAGGAACAAGCATTAGAGAGAGTGAAGAAAGGCCCACCACACAAAGATCGATTATGAATGTGCGTAAATGCGCGGCATGCAGCGTTCTTCTACTTGTCAAAACTTTGTTTGAGATAGGGGAAAGACTTGTCTTCGATGCGATCATAATATCCAATTTCCATATGTTTTGTGCTTAGAAGATCATACTCTGTGCATCCAAGCATCCATGCCATGACATGTGCCATCTCCACTCTCTCAGCAGAGTCAAAATACTTCTTCTCAGCCATCTCTACAATTATCTTACTTATTTGACTGAGAATTTTGCAGAATCTAGTGAACTTTCTTTTTCCATACTTCTTAATTCTTTCCTCAGGTGACCACGCAACATATTTTTCAAATGGACTTCTCTTGCTTGGATCTATGGCGAATCTGCTTTTAGGTATGAGACTTCTGAGTTTGTAAGCAATCTTACTCTTTATGACTTCCTTGTCTTTCGCTTCTACAGAAACACGAAAACTAAAGACAACTTCATCGTCTACGCGATCTCTAATCAAGAAATGCAGATTCCTTACACCCTTGAGGTCTTCAACAAAGCTGCAAAAATCAACAAGTAGATTCCCAACTTTGTCCGGTTTACATTTGCAGACTGTTACTATCCAATTATCAAGTGCCATAGTGACCACCAAATCATAGCGTAGTCTCTGTAGGACCAGATTTATAACAGAGAACCTTCCATCCCTTCGCGCGCATACGGATGCGAAGGCAAAATGACAGAAAAGCGAAATGTTGTATTGTATCTCGACGCTGAACTGGTCAAGAAAACACGTGAATTGGGTTTTAATCTCTCAAAAACGTTTGAAAATCATTTAAAACAGCTGATAACCCAGTTTCAGAAGGTCAATACAGAAAATAATTGTGAAAATCATATTGTTGTTGGTAGCCCGGGAGAGATTCGAACTCTCGTCAGCGGGTCCAGAGCCCGCCATCCTTGACCGCTAGACGACCGGGCTGGCTATTCAATCTTATGTTTGACAAGCTCGCTTAAATAAATCTCTACAGCCCAATAACTGTTCATCTTCAATTGCGCTTGGTAAATTGTTGTCTGTAAAGGAAAAACCGCAGTAAATTGTAACTAGTCTACGTTTAATCCAAACAAAATCGTAGACTAATGTGCGACTAGCGTGTTCTTTTGCCAGTGACTTTCTTGTTCTGCCACAAATAATGCCTAATCTTTGTAGATTCTCCGTAGCCACATGCTGCGCAGTATTTTTTCTGCACGTTGTAAGCTCTTCTACCGCATCTTCGACATCGAATGTGCACGGTTTTGCCCATGCGTTTTCCAAAAGATGAAGTGCCCTTGCTTTTTTTTCCCAATGGTTCTTCCTCATGCTACCTCGGAGGTGGAGAGATAAGGATGACGTTGTCGCCTCGGACGATGATTAAGCCTAGTTCTTTCATTTCGCTGGCGTTTGTGGTGTCCTGTGTTTCATCTAGAACTAAGTTTAAATGCTGGTCGAAACCTTTGAGTCTTCCACGGATGCTTTTGCCCCCCTTTAATCTAACGAGAACAATCTTATCGAGGCTTTCTTCCAAGATTTTGGTAGTCATCTCACTCATTGCTTTCACTTCTCTTTGCACTGACTTTTATTAGGTTAAACGCCATATGATTTAAAGATTATTACCTCTGTAAGGACGTTCAGCCATGCCTCAAAGTTTTCAACGGCGCTTTCTCAAGAAAAGGGAAGCAACTCAACTTTTACTTAGCATCTCTAAGAAACTAAAGACAAGTCCAAAAGAACTGTTTGGAACAAAAACAAGAGTCGAATCAACCGAGATTCAAGATGGCAAAATATTCTTCATCAACAGCATGCCCTTACTAGTTTCTTATAAAGACACCCTTTTTCCCACACTTTTATTCAGCGAAGCCTTGAACCGTCTGCCAAAGATTACCGTAAACATGGGCGCAGTTCCCTACATCTGCAATGGAGCAGACGTTATGGCCCCAGGAGTTGTGCAAATAGAAGGTCAATTTCAGACTGACGAGTTTCTTCTCGTAGTTGATGAACGCCATCATAAACCATTAGCCGTAGGCAAGGCTCTCTACAACTCAGAGGACATGAAAAACCTCAAACAGGGAAAAATAGTAGAGAACATACATTATGTAGGCGATAAACACTGGAATTTTCTTAAACAACTTTAAAACTCTTCGCATTTGCGACTACAAGGAATCCTTATAACAGCGTTAAATAACAATAAAATCAGGAGCACATGAGATATAATGACCGATAAAAATCCTGCCACATGCCCCGGCCTGTCTCAGTTTATGCGACCTAAGCCAGAATACATCACGTGTCCCCATTGCGGAGGGCAAGTTGAAATCTGGAGCGATGAGGAAAAAACAGAATGCGATAATTGTGGAGCAACTGTTGCAAGAGGAATGCAATCCTGCTTAGACTGGTGTGAATTCGCAGCTCAGTGCAAAGACATCATTCGAGCAGGGAAAAAAGACTGAAAAATCCGAGTTTCAACTGTCATTTTTTCGAAGAAAATGTAAATAAATAAGGTCTTGACTATTCTGCTTTTCAATAATCGTCTATTCTTTCGAACACTTTAAACACCTTAGGATAACTGGGTTTCCATTTAGAAGGGGTAGTAGATGCTTAATACTGATTCATAAACATTAAAACTTCATAGAACCAACTGGTCTAATCAAATGTTAAGGTTAGAGGTTTCCATCTGGATTAGGAGAGAGTAGTGTTTGCCGAAATTAGGTGAAACGGTTGGGAAATTTATGCCGAAAGCCAACAAAGATGAGAAGAGTGAAGTTGAAGAGAAAGAGCACGGGTCTCCTGCAAGACCTAGTGGAGTGTATCTGAAAGCTAAGCCACTTCGCAGTCTTGACGATGTAGAAGTGGTTAAGCGAGAGATCAAAGCGGGAAACATTATAATTTTGAAAGTGAGCCCTTTGGCGAAGAAAAGCATTGAAGATGTTAAACAGGCTGTAGGTGAACTACACGAGTTTGCCAAATCAATTGGCGCGGATATCGCCCGTTTGGGAGAGGAAAGAGTGGTTATCACACCGCCTTCAATAAAGATTTGGCGAGAGAAGAAACTGCCTACCGCAACTTAATCGTTTCTAAGATGTTTGGAGCAAGCACTTCTGTTTTGTACGTTTTCCTGAAGATGTTAAGCATGTTTAGACATTTAGCTCTCTCACCGTGGCACACAATTATTCTTTCCAGCTTAGGGGCGATACGACGGATATAATTGAAGATCTGCTTCCTATCCGAGTGCCCAGAAAACCCTTCAATGGATTCAACCCTCAAATTTGCCTTTAAGATTTCCATCTTGCCTTCGCTGCTGATCATAGGTGTTTCTGCTATGCCCTTTTGAATTCTTCGTCCAAGGGTTCCTTCAATCTGGTAGCTTACAAATATTATCGTGTTGCGTTCTTCGCGGGCTAGGCTTTTGAAATATTCAATTACTGGTCCGCCTTCCAGCATGCCGGAAGTAGCTATAATAATGCTTGGTTCTCCTTCGATTATTTCTTGTCTAGCGCTTGGGTGTTCTACGATGGTGAAATAATCAGATTGGAATGGATTAATTCCCTCATGAAGAATGCTGTTTCTCACTTCTCTTGCTAAATACTCCGGGTAAGCAGTGTGAATAGCCGTGGCTTCGGATATCATGCCTTCAATAAAAACAGGTGCTTCTTTTATCAGTCCGCGCTTCATGTATCCGTCGAGTATTAGCATTATTTCTTGGGCACGTCCTACAGCAGGGACTGGAATTAAAACCTTGCCTTTCTTTTCGAATGTTTGATTTATGATAGACGCAAGTGTTTCTTCTGCTTTGATTCTTGATGGCATTATATCGTATGGAGCTCCATAAGTGCTCTCGGTGATTATGGTTTCAACTCTTGGAAATTGCGTTGATGCAGGTTCTAAAAGCATGGTTTTTGCGTATTTATAGTCGCTGGTATAGACTATGTTATGTAAGCCTTCTCCTACGTGTAGGTGCACTACAGATGATCCTAAAATATGACCTGCATTGTGTAGGGTTAAGCGGACATCTGGAGCGATGTCAGTAACCACTCCATATCTCAATGGAATCGTGTGCAACACAGTTTCTCTGACATCTTTCTGATCGTAAGCCGCCATCATTCCTTGTTTGCTTAGCACATCTAGATAGTCAAGTTGAAGCAATGTCATTAGGGTCGATGTAGGTGCAGAACAGTAGACTGGCCCGTCATATCCGTACTTGAAAAGGAAAGGAAGGATAGCGCAGTGGTCGAGGTGGGAGTGGCTTATGACAACTGCGTCAAGGGAATCAAGGTCGAACTGTGGCGCATCCAATCTAGGAAAGGAGTTAAGCGGATCTGTGGCACCCGGGTTAAATCCACAATCTAAAAGGATGCTGCTTTCTCTTGTTTGGAGGAGAATAGCGGATCTGCCTACCTCTAAGAAGCCACCCAGTGCAGTAATTCGGACGTCTCCAACTCCGTAGAACATGGGTCGAAAGATTCTCTCGCCCACAGTGCGCAGTATTCTGCTACGTTCTTTGCTTTCTGAGTGGAGATAATGTCTCATGTGAGCAATTATTTTCGATGGTATCGGAGGGCTTCTTAAGACGCGGGGTCTCCATCTGCTCTCCTTTATGATTTCATGCAGAATCGTTCCGTTTCTGCCGATAACTATGCCTGGTTTTTTCGCTTCTATGATAACTTCGCCTAGGCTTGGATCAAAGCTTATGCTTGTGATTTCAGCTTCAGTTGAAACTATTTTGTTTATTAGATTCTCAGCTTCTTTCTCCTGCACTCTAACTGATGGATCTGAGCGTACCACGATTCGTTTTCTTATGAGGCTTACAATGTCTGCTATGATGGAGCTTTGTTCTATCAGAATCTCAGGCTTCTTCGTGTAGACTGCTAGAGCTGGTCCTTCAAATTCGATACGGGTTACTTCTGCCTCTTTTGGTACGTGTTTCAATATAGTTTGGCTTGCTGCCACATCGGTTTGAGCAGAGGCTGTCACGCGTGTTTTTCGCTCCTCATGAGCCTGCGAGAACCTTGCTTTTCTCCTTCTCGGTGAGTTCACGGAAACCTTTCTTGTCAATTATTGCGATGTTGAAGCTGTCTCCGCTGGCGGCATCTCTTTTCATTGCGGAGTCCACAGCTCGCACAACAATAGGTAGCATATCTTGGATAGCTGCGTCTTTTTTGTATTTGTCTTCGAGCACTCCGTAGGCTATTGGAGAGCCGGAGCCCGTGGCGACGCATGTTTCTTCGTTTAAGCTCCCGAAGGGGTCTATGGAAAAGACGTGGGGACCGTTGTCATCTACGCCTCCAACAAGAACTTGAGCTACAAGAGGTGCTAGGCGTGAAGAAAAGAGTAGGTTGGCAATGAGTCTTGCTGCGGCGCTTATGGGCATTAGGCGTCCTATTTCCAGCTTGTAGAGCTGGGCGTTTGCTTTTAAAATTTCAACTGTTCGTTGGGCGTCTGCCACTGTGCCAGACATTGTCATAGCCATTGTGACGCGGGTGTCTGAGGCTAGGATTACTCCGTCTTTGCAGACTATTCCTATTGTTGTCGTTCCTTTTAGGGCTAATTGTTCACGCATTTCCTTTTTTTCTCCCATGATGGTATAACACAAGAGAATACTTCGGGGAGAAGTTAGCGGAATTGTATTCATGTCTTGACTCTTTTATTAGCGTTTCGGTTATTCTGAATTTTTTCAGAAAAGCCGATTAATAGTCTAGGAAGGTAGCTAATGTTTGGTATTGTGAAGTCTGGTTTCCACTCTGCAAGTTCTCCTCGATTGAACAACCCGGACAACACAGCAATTGTTTTGATGCCGGCTGCTTTGCCTGCTTGGATGTCCACAATTGAATCAGTGACAACGGCACAGTCTTTAATTGGGATTCTCAATTTTTGTGCTGCTTTAAGAAGTATTTCGGGGGAGGGTTGAGGTTGGGCTACATCTTGTGATGTGACTATTGCCTTGAAATGTTGGATGAGTTTTAGCCGTTTTAGTTCTTTTATTAACTGTTTTTTCGGAGTGCTTCTGCGTGTTATGAGAGCTAGTGGCAAGTGCTTAGAAAGTTTGTGCAATGTTGTGTGAACGTTAGGCAAAGGCTTGGTTTCTGTGAGTGTAAGGTCATAGAAGGCATTAAGGTAAGCAGTAATGAACTTTTGCTTATTTGCTCCAGCTATTCCTTTTTCATGGAGTACGTTGTCTACTGGGATATTTGACTGAAGTTGGCGTGCGATTTCTACACCGATCTGTGGACTAACATGATTAGAGCCAATCGTGGCTAAGGCATGCTTTGCGGCTTCAACCAGCACATGGGTAACATCAACAAGGGTTCCGTCTAAATCAATTAGCAAAGCCCTTACTCTTAGTCGTTGATTGGTCATCTTTTCTTTCTCCTGTAGGCATGTCAAACGCTATTCAGATAGTTATGAGGCAAACTGTTCGCTTAACAAGATAAGTTTTGCAGATATTCCAAGCAGGTGATGGATAAAAGTACTTTTTTAAACTTGACCTGTAGGCTATCGATTATTGATATTGTTCCGCTGTTTCTCTTTCTTAAAGGGGGTGATTCGATAAGTTTATTTGTGCAGAGTTGTCTTCTTAGAGGTACAAACTTGCATGAACCATGAAGACAGTACAGGAGAAGGTGACCGATGGTAAGGAAAGCTCGCATTCGATTAACGAGCACTGATTACAAGAAGTTGGAAGAAGTCTGCTTCGAGTTGAAGGGGATAGCTGAGAAAACAGGTGCCAAGATGACGGGTCCGGTTCCTCTGCCTACAAAACGTTTGCGAGTGCCTGTTCGTAAGACTCCTTGTGGCCAGGGAACCCAAACATGGGATAGATGGGAGATGCGTATTCACAAGCGTTTAATTGACATCGACGCTGAGGAGCGGGTTATGCGCCGAATCATGCGTATTCGTGTGCCAGAAGAGGTTTTCGTGAGTATAGAACTCCTGTGAGAATCTTTTTGTCGCAGCTTTTGAACCTTAGAAAGGTAACCACAAAAAGGTTAATATTGTTAAAATGAGTGATGGAACAAAAACTAAAGCCCATAGGATTTTGTTCCAAGCGAATACTTTCAAACCGTCTAATATTCCAATTGGCAAGATATTGAAGAACGCTATCCATGCGTTGAAGGCGATGCTTAGAAGGACAATCGTGGAGATGGAGGGTGGCAATGATGGAACCTGATAGATTGCTAAAGAGATAAGTGCAAGAACAAGATTAGTTACAGGCCCAACTATTGACGTTTTTCCTACTATCTCTTTATCTGCATGTCCCGAAATCATCACGGCGCCTGGAGAGATGATTTTGAGGGGCGAAATTATTGATATAAGCGTGAGAAGCGCACCAGTCATTGTTAGTCGAAATTCAGCCCACAAGCCGTAATGTTGAGCCATAAATTTGTGGGCGATTTCGTGCAGAAGGAAAACTGACACGAAAACGAGAGCTGAACCGATGAGGATTTCGACATTTGAGCTTTTGAAAACGACTAGGGAGATGCCGACAGCTGTGACTAACAATGCACTTATGGCTAGATGTCTGATTTCTGTGGGGCTAAACCAAAAGGTTTTGGTCGGTTGAAGAGGACCAAACGTAATTCTATATTCATAGGGGGCCTCACTCTCAACAGTTGCACTTGAAGCTGCTTCTTGCGGGGCTTTCGCTCTCCAAATTTCTGAGCATTTATGGTTTTCAGGCAATCGATGTTCTCCACAGAAATAGCCATTGCAATAGGGACACTTAAAGGGAAGAACCTCCTCGACGCCACAATATTGGCACTTCACTGTTCTTTCACTTGCAGTTGCAGTAAGACCTTCCTTTACGTCGCAATTTAAATGTTTATTGTGACTGCTTCTTGGTTCATACTTTGCTTCAGTAGCATGAATTTCAAAAGAAACGCTAGTTTGTTTATTGTGCTTCTCATTGAACTGCTTTGCTATTACACGTAAAATATCTCTGTTCTATCTTTTGCCTTTCGTTTAGGTTCTCTTTGCGTTTCGGGTTCTCTAATTTCCAAGTCTTTTTGGGCGCGTGTGGTCACTTCGCAATCATATTCTATGAAGGGTTGGGTTAGCTTTGCAATATTTCCGCTTATTTCTTTCAGCTCTTCCAGGGAGAATCTTGCCATGACATCTGGATTGTTGATCCATTCTACCCAGCCTGACACGCTGCGCTGAAGTGCATATAGTGTGAATCTGATTGTTCGCACCATGTCTAAACGGTCTCCTTTACCTTCTTCTAACTTCTTTATCTGGTCTAAGATTTTCTTGCAGTCCTGAACCCAAGGGCTACTCATGAAATCTACTCCAATATGACAGGTGGAATGTCTACCCTAAAAACCTTCCCACAAAAAACTCGTAGACTTGGCCCTCTCTGGTTGGAAAAAAGGTTTAGATGGAGGGTCGGCTGGATTTGAACCGAAGACCTCTACAGAAAAGCCCGACCTGATTCCCTACTACGCGCCTTTTCCACGAAATTGCTGCTCTTTTGAGCCCGGAGTTACTTGCAAATTTGGTTTGGACTTAGATGTTAGTCCTTCTTGAAGAATATCTCCTTTTTTGGATAGTCAATGAGCACTCTGAAGTCTTTGACAAAGTTGTATCCTATAATGCCTCCAAAATCTCCAATGCAACCACTTTTGGACAGATTTGACAAATCCAAAACACCTACCTGGATGTTTTTTACCTCAGTGTCGTCAACCTTTATCGATTCAACAGTGAGTATTGTTCCGGCAAGAGCACCACCAGCACCCAAAGCGTTTCGCGTAGCTAATACTTTACCATGAAGGCCAAGTTTTTCTGCTGTCTGTTTCTCAATAACTGTCATGGAAGCTCCAGTGTCAAATATGAAGTTGAAAGGCCCCTTCCCATTGATTGTGCCCTTGACAGTAATTATCGGTCTTTCAGAGTTGGCAATGTAAAATTTCGTCAGGCTCTACACCTTCTATGGTTTTCTTGCCAAAACGCTAATGCTTGCAGTTGAATTGAGTATATCCTTAACGGTCTCTCTTACTCCTCTCTCTAGTTCAGGTACGTGTTTCAATTCTTGAGTATCTTTGTTGGGATTGGCAAGTATCACTCTTGCGTTAGGGTCTTTGGCAACATCTTCAAAGGAATGCTGTTTTTCTTCCCTCATTTCTATGTCGCGGAAGCCTGCTCGTTCTATTGCTTCCAGATATTCGTCTTTCAACATCGCTCCGCGGACGCAACTGGCTGGATGAGCTCTCTTCTTTACAGCTTCTGGAAGTTCTTTCAACAGAACCATGTCTGAAACCATCAACCTTCCTCCGGGCTTCAATACTCTGAAAGCTTCTTCAAAGACTCGCTTCTTATTTGGCGACAGATTAATCACGCAATTTGAAATGATCACATCTGCAGTGTTGTCTGCAACGGGCAGGTTTTCTATCTCTCCAAGTCTAAACTCTACGTTATGATAGCCACCTTTTTTGGCATTTGCCCTTGCCTTGTCAACCATTTCATATGTCATGTCTACTCCAATGACGCTCCCTTTTTCCCCGACTTTCTTTGCTGCGAGGAAGCAGTCAATACCTGCTCCTGAACCCAGATCGATGACGGTTTCGCCTTCTTTTAAAGAAGCAAGGGCGACAGGATTTCCGCATCCAAGGCTGAGGTTGGCGCCTTCTGGAAGAGATTGAAGCTCTTCTGAAGTGTAGCCCATCTTCTTACTTAGTTCTTCATACGTCGAAGAACCGCTACAGCTTGAAGCTGTAGACCCGCAACAAAGTCCCTCTTTGGCGATCTTGGCGTATCCTTCCCTAACCTCTTTCCTTATCTTTTCTTCTTCCATACTAGCACCTCAGTCTATTGTTCACTGAGTTTTTCCTTGGCTGAGTGATTTTTTGGCTTGTTCCTTTAGTTCTCTAATCTTATCCACTGTTGACATGACTTTCTGAAAGAGGTCTTTTCGTGCTTGTATTCCCTCTTTTATAAAGAACGCTGCGGCTTCAGACCTACTCTTGAATACCTCTACTTCAACAAGCGCGTCAATTCGCTCCAAGTCGTCGTCGTTCAACCTAGTCATTACTACGTTGCTTCTACCCTCCAGCCCCTCGCCTAACGTCAGCAGGACCTTCTCTTTGATATTTTCGGCGTCTTCCCCTTCCCGGCAACACATCGCCATTACGACTTTCTCCTTCTTTTTCACTTTTTCTTCGGTTTTTCCTTCTTCCATTTTCGTCACCTCAAAGTAATGCTATACTGTGTAATTCGTAATTCGTAACCGAGATACATAAATCTTTCGGTGCACGCGTCCCCACGTGAAAAACCCGCAAATGTCATAACTATATCCCAAAAAACAATAGGTTGAGCATGAGACCCCTTGAAAGTTTACGAATTCCACCGGTGGACATCAGTAAAGTTGTATATTGTTACGGGAAGGTGAAACAGCGCTAGCCCTCGAACTGCAGTGTATCCTCTGACTGATCGCTTTTCTTCAGATCCCAAATGTCTGAAGATCTTCGCATAAACTGGGCTGGTTCCGCTCATATGGTGGGGTCGGCCGGATTTGAACCGACGACCTTTACCCGAAACGGCGTTTTTCCGTTTCTACGGGTTTCTCTATCGCGCTCCAGAAGCTCTTCATTCCCAAAGCGCAAAGGGTCCGCAAACCCGTTCTTCATATTCTGGAGCCCGTCGTCATTCCTAGCTAGACTACGACCCCACCATATTCAACTCAATAACAAGTTTTAGATATATGCGT
>CAYFZT010000008.1:0-2052 GCA_964347555.1 uncultured Candidatus Bathyarchaeia archaeon
ATCCTCAGGTTAGAAGAGGCTTCCAAAAAGTTGAAAGAAAGGGGATACACAAGCCATTACATCTCGCCAAGAGAGTTTTACGATTACATGACTGGAGAAATTCCGACTGGAGACACTATCACCATTCTTGATGTTCTTGACAATGAATATCTCATGATTCATGAAGTTGTGGAAATAAATGAACTTAAGAAAAAAGGAGTGCCAATAAACAAACAGACAGTCTTGATGATTCATCCAAACTATGAAACACACTACACCGCCACAGAGTACGAACTGGAATATGCATTAGACAAACAAGACTTTGAATGGTTGAAAGTCAGAATAAATCATGCAAAATCTTGGTTGGAAGACCCAGATATGCCACAGCATTTGATTCCAAAATGCGAAGCTATTATAAAGAAGTTTTCAAAAGCTCTAAAAAATTCTTCATAAAAAATTGGGCAAAGTTCAATTATTAGAGAGTTTATTCTGGATAGTTATGAACGTCAAAACTTTAGTCGGAGCGATAGCCATTGCGGTTCTTTTCTTCTTCGGCGTAGTGTTTGCTGTAGCCTCGGTTTACCAGCCGACTAGATTGGCAGTCGCTGCATTACTGTTTATCGCTGGTTTTGGTATTGCTTATTACATAACCAAGCGACCAACACAGCTGGTTCAGAGATTAGAGTTATCGGGGCAGATGAAAGCTGTTTCACTCAAGTGCCCCAACTGTTCGGCTTCTCTAAGCGCTGACGAGATTAAAATCAGGTCTGGCGTGCCATATGCAACATGCCCCTATTGTGGACAAACATTTGAGATAGCCGAGGAACCAAAATGGTGAAGACTCGTTCCTTGCTAGTTACATTATTTGTCATACTTTTTATAGTGACAATGGCAAGCACTGCAGAGGCACAGAGACAATATCATCTTGAACACGAATGGGTAAAAATATGGATAAATCCAGAAAACGGCACCATCGACCTGCTTTACGACATCAGTATGACACTTGATTCAGGCGATGACATAAATTACATATTAGTTGGTCAACCTCAACGCGAATTAACCATAGGAACGGCCATGGATCAATATGGTCATAACCTTACAGCCACAGACGTAAGTTCTGGAAGCGATTACAAAGTGCGTGTCAACCTTTACAATCCCTTGAAGGCTGGGCAAACTGTGAGATTCAATCTCACCACAAATGTTGCCGACATGATACGGGAAGACACGCAAAACCCTGGCAATGTTGGCATGCAATTCATCCCGACCTGGTGGGAAGAAGCAAGTGTGCTCGACCTTCAAGTGCAGATTGTTTTGCCTCCAGGAGTCACCGCAAATAATGTGACAACAACAGAAGAGCTTTGGAACGGCACGTCCCCTGAAGGTGACCGCTTATCAATCTTCTGGCAAAGAGGAAATCTTTCGCCGAATCAGAGATACACTTTTGGAGTTTCCTTTCCTAAGGAGTATGTGCAAAGTTACGTGCCACAGCCGACAGGCATAGTTGCGTTTTTGCAGCAGTATGGACCTTGGCTCTTGGTATTTGGAATCTCAATTGCTGTAATAGGCGCCGTTGTCTATACAGTTCATAAGAGACCGTATCTGAAACCTACAGTTAGCATGGAAACCCTCGGAATAAGACACGGTTTAACAGCTGTAGAGGCTTCCTACCTCTTCGATGTGAAGCCAACAAAGATAGTTACAGAAATCCTCTACAGTCTCCTACACAAAAGAGCTATATGGGTTAAATCCGCAGATCCTGCTCTTAAACTGAAAGTGATGCAACCCTTTCAAGACGGAACAGGGACGCGGGAAACACCTCTCAGATACTATGAAATCGACTTTCTCAATGCAATCAAAGAAGACGGAACCCTTGACGAAGAGAAACTGGCACAAACAATAATCTTTCTAAGAGACACAGTTGAAGAAAAACTGCGGGGTTACTGCAGACGTGACACAATCGACTACTACCGAAAAGTTGTGGCAAAAGCCTGGCAACAAGTAGAACAAGCAGGCACACCAGAACTAGCCTCAAAAGCCTACGATGAACAACTGCTATGGCTTTTCCTCGACCCA
>CAYFZT010000008.1:2062-3470 GCA_964347555.1 uncultured Candidatus Bathyarchaeia archaeon
TGAAAAAGCCTTCGAGCCAAACCCCTTCTGGCTCTTGTACTGGTACAGCTACAGCCACTACCACCCTAAACCCACATACAAACCAAACATAGAAACACCAACAAAAGCAGCGAAACCACCCACAATTCCTGGAGCAGACTTCGCGAACAACATTGCAACAGCTGTGGAAAACACCTCAAACAACATTGTTACCAACCTAGAAAGATTTGCCAACGCAATAGTCCCAATGCCAGCAGCTAAGTCTTCCACAAAACCGGCTCACCACAGGTCCAGCTGCGTATGCGCTTGTGCCGCCTGCGCGTGCGCATGTGCTTGCGTTTCGTGCGCTTGTGCCTGTGCAGGCGGAGGAGTGGGATAAAAGGAGGTTAACTAGCAACCATGAGCTTTTTGCGTAAAATGTTTCATGCGTCTGAGATTCCTCTAGGTCGCTACACTTATCGGGGAAGAGGCAATTTCACGGGTTTGGCTCTTCAGCTTCGTGTTGAGAAGAATGGTCAAGGAATGTTGGTAATTAACGCCAACACGGTTCTGTATCTAAACGAGACAGCTACAGCACACGCTTTCTTCTTTATGCAAGGCATGGCGACAGACGAAGCTGTTAAAAAAATCAGAAGCATGTATCGAGTGAACGAGAAAAAGGCTAGAGATGACTATGAGCGGCTAATCTACACAGTGAGCACGTTGGCGCAAACCGAGGAAGTCTGTCCCATATCTTTTCTCGACGTGAAGAGGATTGAACCTTTCACCCAAGAGCTTTCCGCACCTTTACGCGTGGATTTGGCGCTCACTTTCAGATGCCAAAACAACTGTGTTCACTGCTATGCCGGTGGACCACACGAGACTTCTGAGCTTACCACAGAACAATGGAAAAAAGTGATCGACAATCTTCATGAGATCGGCGTGTTCATCTTAACCTTCACCGGAGGCGAACCAACCCTTCGTGAAGACCTGCCAGAACTTTTGCTTTACGCGCAAAACAAGGGAATAGTCACTGGACTTATTACAAACGGCAGAAAACTAAAAAACAAAACCTATGTTAAAACCCTTGAGAAGACTGGACTAGACTTCATTCAGGTAACCCTTGAATCTCACAAACCTAAAATCCACGATTTAATGACGGCAAAAAAGGGAAGCTGGAAAGAGACTGTCGCAGGAATCAAGAACATCATTCCAACACAGATCTATGCAACCACAAACACTACTCTCAGCAAACATAACGCCCCAGAATTTTTGGAAACCATAGACTTCATAAAAAAGCTTGGAGTTGCAGCTTTTGGGTGCAATAGCTTGATCTATTCGGGAAAAGCCAAGACCTTAAGCGAAGAATTCGTCTTGCCACTTGAAACATTAAAAGAACTTCTGCCCAAGATCCATAACAAAGCAAGTCAACTCGGATTAAAATTCTTAT
>CAYFZT010000008.1:3542-20922 GCA_964347555.1 uncultured Candidatus Bathyarchaeia archaeon
CTGCCCGCAACTGCAGATCTGTGGAGGATGATGCCCACTGGAACTTCAAAAAGAGAACTACATTTGTGCCGAAGCATAGTAAAGCTATTTTCTACTATGTTTGAACAAGTGTCGTTTAGGCGCGAAAAAGATAAACTCTTTCTAAGCCTATTTGAAAGCGATGCTGCCTCAAATCTTAACCGCAAGTTTCCTAGTCTTTTGCCTAGCAATCTTTTTCGCAGTTAATCTGCACAACATTGTAAAGTCTCATCAAGGTAAGAAGAACGTGAAGGTTTATGCCGAAGTCAAATTACCTGAAAGCCCTGTTCTGTCTTTAGGAGCTTTGGGCACTTTCTTCTTTTTCATTGAATCTATTCTCTTTTCATTTCTTGCCTTTACTGGTCTAGGTTCTTTGTTGAACATTTTTCCGTTGCAGTTGCAGTTTCCGTTTGATTCTTATGTGCAGGTTGCTGGCTTAATCCTAACTGGAGCTGGATACTTTCTGTTCATTTGGAGCGTTATTGTCCGAGGCAAGTATGCAGTTTCATGGGCGATGCCAGAGGATCAAAAACTTGTGACGTGGGGTCCTTATCGTTATGTTCGTCACCCCTCTTACCTTGGGTATTTCTTAATGTTCTTCGGACTTTTACTTATCTGGCTTAATCTCATTGCAGTACTTCCATTGATGGCGATTCCTGGCTACATGAAGATAGCAGCGCACGAAGAAGAACTGTTAATAGGCAGATTCGGCGAGAAATATTTGGCATATCAGAAGACTGCTGGTCGTTTCTTTCCGAAACTGGAGCGGAATCAATTAGAAAAGACTTAGTTGCTGCTCCTATTCCCATTCTATTGTTGCCGGCGGCTTGTGGGTAACGTCGTAGACAACGCGCACAACTTTGCCTATCTCATTTGTTATACGGGTCGAAATCCTCTCTAAAACGTTGTAGGGGATTCTTGCGAAGCTGGCTGTCATGGCTTCTCGGCTTTCAACAGCTCTAACAGCAATTGTATAGCCGTAAGCCCTAGCGTCTCCTTTCACCCCTGTAGATTTAGTGTCCATTAAAACGGCGAAATATTGCCAGAGGCTGTCCTTCAAACCAGCCTTCTCAATCTCTTCAGTTGCAATCTTATCTGCTTTCCTTACGACCTCAACTTTCTCCTTCGTCACTTCACCTGTCACTCTCACTGCTAAGCCTGGACCTGGAAAAGGCTGGCGCCAAACAATGTCTTTTGGCAGTCCCAATTGTGCAGCTACTTTGCGCACTTCGTCTTTGTATAAGTCGCGTAAAGGTTCAACGATTGCCTTAAACTCCATTCTTGCGGGCAAGCCAGCTACATTGTGATGGGTCTTTATCTTGTCCGAGAATTTTCTGAAGCCTGATTCGATGCGATCCGGGTAAATCGTGCCTTGAATAAGATAATCTGCGCCCACTTGTTTGGCGACTTCTTCGAAGACTCGAATGAACTCTTCTCCTACAACTTTTCGCTTTTTCTCTGGGTCTACTGCGCCTTTTAGTCTTAGCAAAAAACGCTCCTTTGCTTTTACTGAAATGAAGTTTGTTCCAAACTTTTCAAAAGTTGACTTTACAAATTCTGGCTCATCTTCTCGCATGAAACCATGGTCAACGAAAACTGCAGTCAAGTTTCTGCCTAAGGCTTTGGCTGCCAAGGCAGTGGCTGCGCTTGAGTCTATGCCTCCGCTTAAGGCGATGATGGCTTTGCTTTCACCTATATCTTGCTTTATTTTTCGTGTAGCAGTTTCTACAAAATCCTTCATTTTCCAGTTGGCTTCGCAGTTGGAAACTTCGAAGAGAAAGTTGCGAAGCATCTGCATGCCTTTTTCTGTGTGAACCACTTCGGGATGCCACTGCAAGTTGTAGATTGGTTTTTTCTTGTGTCTGAAGGCGGCTACAGGAGAGTTTTCTGTGTGAGCTAAAACTTCATATTCAGCTGGAAGAGCGTAGACTGTGTCGCCGTGGCTCATCCAGACCTTCTCTTTCTTGTTCAACCCTTTTAGAACGCCTACAGGCTTGTCGATGGTAACATAGGCAATTCCATATTCCCTGTGTCTAGCAGGCTCAACTTTTCCTCCAGCGATTTGCGCGACGAGTTGATGTCCGTAGCAGAGACCTAAGGTTGGAAGGTTTAAATCCAGAATCTTTTGGTTAAATCGTGGCGCGTTGGGCTCGTAAACGCTGGCGGGTCCCCCTGAAAAGACTAGCCCTTTCACGTTGAACTTTTTGTTTAAACGCTTGATCTCTTCTGGTTTGATGTTGTGGGGAACTATTTCCGAATAGACATTGTGCTCTCGTATTCTTCTTGCGATGAGATGGCAGTATTGCCCGCCGAAGTCAAGGACAAGTATGGTGTCATATTTCATGGTGCATCTTCCAGCACTATGGAATAAATGCTTTGTTACTAGAAAAGATGGTTATAACGAACGCTTTTCTCTGGCACATGGCTATTGTTAGGTGTAGAGATATTTTTGTAATTCCCACGGCGTTACTTGGTTTTTGTCGTTTGGCACATACGGTTCGTATTCTTTCCATTCTTCCCTCTTCAGCTTCAAGTATTTCTCTGCGTTTTCTTTGCCCATGGCTCGTATGCAGATGTCATCGGTGTTCCATTCATCTAAAGCCTCTTTCAGTGATGTGGGCAAAACCCCGATGCCTAGTTGCTTACGTTTAGCGTCACTGAGGTGATAGATGTTTGTTTCTACGGGATCTCCAGGATCAATTTTCTTTTTGACACCGTCTAGTCCAGCCTCGAACATCGCTGCATAAGCAAGATATGGATTACACAGGGGGTCTGGGCTTCTGAGTTCTAGTCTTGCCTCGTTCTCTTTTCCAGGGAAATACCCTGGCACTCTAACCAAGGCTGAACGGTTCTTCTTGCTCCATGCTACGTACACTGGCGCCTCGTAGCCTGGAACCAGCCTCTTATAACTGTTAACCGTGGGAGCCACCAGGGCACATAAGGCTCTAGCATGTTCCAGAAGACCCCCGATGAAGTAGCGGCACATCTGAGAGACATGCGCGTAACTCTTGGAATCATAAAACAGGTTAGCACCAGATTTTCGATTAAAAAGTCCAAGGTGAACATGCATGCCGTTGCCTGCTTTTCCAAACCAAGGCTTGGGCATAAAGGTTGCTGTCCAACTGTATTTTCTGTCTGCCACGGCTTTGGCTGCAAACTTATAGCGTATGATGTTGTCAGAGGTTGTGACTGGATCTGAATATCTGAATGTTATCTCGTTTTGGGCTGAGCCCACCTCGTGACCTTGCCGTTCTACTGTGATTCCCATGGCGAACAAAGCGTTGGACACGTCCATTCGATAAGTCTCTGTGATGTCTCTGCTAGGCGCTATGTCGAAATATCTTTGTTTATCTATCACGTGATTTTCAACTGGGTAGAATTCGCCTTCTTCATTTTTCTGTACAAGATAGAATTCCAGTTCTGGGGCAGCCGTTGGCTCATATCCTTTTGCTTGGACTTCTTTCACATTCTTCTGGCAGATGTACCTTGGGTCGCCTTCAAAGCGTTTGCCGTCGGGTTTATAGAGGTTGCAGATGAAGCTTGCAACGGCTTTGTCGTAAAAGTAGTGAGGGCAGACAGCAAATGTGGATGCCTCTGGTTTCATTATCATGTCGCTTTCTTCTATGTTTACGCCTCCTATTATGGAGGAGCCGTCGAAGCCTGATCCTTCCCTTAGAGTCTCTTCTGCTTCTTCTGCTGGAATTGTTCTGCCTTTTAGGGAGCCAAGTAGATCTGTGAAGTGTAAGAGGACGTAGTCGGCGTTTTTCAGTAGCCGCAGGTATGTTGATGGGTTTTGATCTTTTCGGGGTTTGTGGCTTGTCATAAGCTTTCCTGCCTTTTAGTCATGTTTACAGCAAAAACATTTATCTCTAAAAGTATAAAAATATTGTTGACTGAATGCGAGACAAATGTCGAATAAATTTGCCGTGTGATGAATAAATGTGTGGTTGGAGGTGAACAGGATGAGTTTGGATGAGACAGATGTTAAAATCCTAGAAGCTTTGATGCGGGACGCTAGGCTTTCTTCTAGACAGATAGCTAAACGATGCGACGTTTCAATAGGCACTGTTCTTTCAAGGATAAAGAAGATGGAAAAGGAGGGAATAATCACTGCATATTCAGCGTTGCTGGATCAAGAGAAACTAGGATACGCCTTAACCGTGGTCTGCGAAGTGACTGTTTCTAAGGGAAGACTTTTGGAGATGGAAAACGAGATTGCACGGCTTCCAAATGTTTGCTGCGTGTACGATGTTACTGGGTTGATAGACGCTTTGGTGATTGCCAAGTTTAAGAGCAGAGAGGAGCTTGGAAAATTCACAAAGCGCTTGTTGGCTTTACCCTTTGTTGAGCGGACAAACACTCATGTCGTGTTAACCACGATAAAGGAAGACTTTCGTCTGCTATAGCGACAGCGATGCTTCTTGTATGCTTCTCTCTTTTTGTTTTGGAAAAAGCCTATGTAAGCTTGGACTCCAGAATAATCTCTAAGGCTTTTTGCAGGCTGTTTACTACTGCGTTTGCTGCTTGACATTTTGGGTTTTGTCGTTTCCTATCTAGCAGTATAGTATGTATGCCTAGCTGTTTAGGTAGGAGAACATCCACTTGTACATCGTCTCCTATCATAACTGCCTCGTGTGGTTTAACTTTCAAGATTTCTATGACTTTTCTGTACATTTTCGGGTTTGTTTTGTCGCATCCTGCTTCATATCCTGTCATGATAAAATCGAAATGTTCCTTGATCGGTTCAATTGCTTCTTTAAATTGGAAACGGGCAATTGTGGTTACTATGGCTGTTTTTAATCCGTTTCTCTTCGTTTTTTCAACAGTTTCCGCTGCGTCTGAATGTAGCTTGTAAGGGTTTGACTCTAGAAGCTTGACTATGTGGCTTAATGTTTCTTTGTCCACTTTAGCCTTTAGTCGCCAGAAGATGCGGGAAAAGTAGGATTGCCAGCTTCTGTATCCGTATTTTGGATAATCTATAAAGGAAACGAACATCCATGAAGCTTTAAGCTGTTGAGGCGAAACCTCGTAACCTCTGCTGAAAAGGTACTCTGAGATCTTTTCAGCCGTAACTGGATTTTCATTGTGAACTAAGGTTTCATGTAAGTCAAAGAGAACCGCCTTTATCTTAGCCAAACAAGGCTACGCTCCTAGGTTCACAATTTTTCAGTGATCTCCTTATATGTGCCGTGGTTGCAGGAATATAGTTTTTTAGAACACGTTGTGTTTAGGCTTCCATTGGAAAGAAGCTTGTTGGCGTTATAAAACATGGAAATTTATTTAGGTTTCTCGCGTGACTTGAAGCAAGACTTAATTGAAAGCGTAAATTAGGAAGTAAAGGAGGCTTCCTTAAACGCGCGGGGGTTGCCAAGCCAGGTTAAAGGCGCAGCCCTGAGGCGGCTGTCCCGTAGGGGTTCGTGGGTTCGAATCCCACCCCCCGCACCATTGATTTCTGAGAAAGAGGCTCAATTTCAGCTTCTTTAGTTTGTGTATCTTTTTGTGTATCGTTTGTGTATACTCGCGCGCGCGATGAACTTTTGTTTGATCCAGAATTCGAATATCCAAGAAAAAGCCATGGAAAATTTGCATACTTAAAAATCAACAGGTATCACACAAAGCTTGAAGAGTAGTTACTCCTTTCTTGCGCGCGCGGAGAACTGGAGCTCAACATCAAACACCAGACAAAAGCATGTGATTACCAGTTTGATAAAAGTTTCCTTCAAAAAGGAAGTATGCCAATGTTAAGTTCAAAAGCATTTAATAGAATGTGTTGGCTGAAATGAAACTGCAGGGGTTCATCATTGCTGACCTTTGAAGACTATCTCAAAGGCGTAGAGATTTCAAAACTGCTTAAGGAACTTGGAGTTCCAAGAATTGAGACGCTTATGAAAGAAGTAAAGCATTTCACCGAAAAAGAGGCGGAAAGAAGAGATAAGATCGTGTTAAGCTACTTCGGAGAAGACGGAATCCGACGTATCGTTGACTCCATAGTTCACGGGTTCTTTTCGCCACCAAAACTAAAAGGAGACGCCAAGATTCTGGATGTGGGCGCAGGCTCAGGCTTCTTCACCATCAAAGTTGCTTCCAAACTGCGCCGACATTTGCCAGAGGCGGCTTTCTACGCCATGGATCTGACGCCTGCCATGTTATTAATGTTGGCGAGAAAAACTCGTGAAATTACGCCCTTCGTGGGAGTAGCAGAGAACATTCGGGGAAGCGTGGAACATGCCAGAAGACATTTGAACATTCCCGACAAGTTTAACGCTATTTTCTCAGTTCTAATGCTGCATCACTGCTTAAACGTGGGAATGGTCTTTAAGAGTTACAGGAAAGTCATTAAGACCAATGGAAAGGCTGTGATCGTGGATCTTTGCGAGCATTCCTTTGAAGAGTTTAGAGAAGAGATGGGAGACATACACCTTGGATTCAAGCTAGAGACGATCAAGAAAGAAGCTGAAAAGCAGTTCTCCAAAGTCGAGATAAAGAAGATACCTGGAATCCAATGTGACAGTTCAGGCAGGTCAGCAGAACTCTTCATAGCTTCTATGACACCATAGGCGAAAAATGCTTCCCATGTGCATTGGATAATTTTAAAAGCAACCCAAGATAAAAAGAAGGGCAAATTCACTTAGGATGGAAATCTTTAAACTAAAAAGGATGGAGTCGACTTGGCAGTTAATTTGGATGCACTGGTTATACATATCATCGTAAATACTATAATACTATCTCCAGTTCTTTGGCTTTCAGGAAGGGCAATTGTTGGAAAGGAAAAGGCAAAGTTCACTGACGCGATCTGGATAATCGTCCTTGGAACAGTGATTGGCACCCTCTTTGGAGCTTTTTTCTATGGAATCATTGCAGTTGCCATCCAGCTAATACTCTGGCTTGCACTAGTGAAACACTTTTTCGACTGTGGATGGCTAAAAGCACTCGCTATATCCATCTTGGCAGTCGCAATCTTCATTGCAATCGCTGTGATATTGGCACTGATAGGGTTTACCCTAATTGCATTTATCTAGCGCACATAGAACTTTAGAAAAAACAGACATGAATAAGAGCTGACTATGTCTTAAAAGCAATAGCATGCTTGTTACTCAATCGGAAGTTGATAGTGGTGCTCAATCAAGTGATGGTACTGCTCTGGTGGCATGAGGGAACTAAACGCTTTTTCTACAACTTCGCTTAGAGCAGGATGAATGTGCATTCCACTGAAAATAGGTCTTGCACTCTGCTCTAGAGTGTACATCAAATTTATTATCTCCTGTATGAGAATAGAAGCATAAGGTCCAATGATGTGGGCTCCCAAAATCTTTGTAGCGTCCCTCTCAACAATTACCTTTACGAAGTAGTACTTAACACCCATGGCTTCACCTTTGGCAGTGTCCTGATACCTCTGAACTCCAATTAGCACCTTATCCTTGCCGTATTTTTCTATAGCCTCCTTCTCTCTAAGCCCAACGCTTGCAATCTCGGGATATGTGAAAACTGCGTGGGGCACAGCGTGATAATCTGTCTTCACCTTCCTTTTCAACACAGCATTATAGTACACAAGTAAAGACTCATAGTTTGCCACATGCTTGAAGGGATGTTTGCCATTCGCGTCGCCAAAGGCCCAAACATTAGGCTGCGAAGTCTCTAAGTACTCGTCAACGATAATCCAGCCCTTTTCATCAGTCTCTATTCCCCCTCTTTCTGGATGAAGCACATCCGTATTTGAGCCTCTTCCAGTAGCTATCAATACTTCATCTGCTGTTATCACTTTTTCTTCTCCACTCTTCCTGTTAATCGCCACAAGCTTCTTCTTTCCTATTGAGGTTTTTTCTGCCTCCCGCACTTCGTGGTTTGTGATAATCGTCATGTGTTTTTCCAACTCTCTCTTTGCCAGCGCCGAAATCTCTGGTTCTTCTTGAGGGAGAAACTGGGGATTCCTGCCAATAATGGTGACTTTTGATCCCGTGGCTGAAAAGAAATGTCCGTATTCCGCAGCTATGTAACCTCCGCCCACTATGGCAATGCTTTCAGGCAGCTTCTTCATCTTGAGGACAGTGTCACTTGTTAGGTAGCCTACATCCTCTAACCCTCTTATTGGCGGTATCGTGGGCTTCGATCCAGTGCAAAGAAGTATCATCTTCGACGTTATGGTTTCATCACCAACCTTAAGCGTGTAGGGACTAACGAATTCGGCTGCGACAGGATAGTAGTCTATATTGCTAGATTGGGAAAGCCCCTGTCGTATCATGTTTATGTCTTTATAGATCAGAGTCCTCATCCTTTCCATAACCATTTCAAAATTTACCCTTTTGATATCAACGTCAATGCCAAATTTCTCTGCCCTTTCAATGGTTCTCAACAACTCTGCAGGATAAAGCAGTATCTTTGAAGGAATGCAGCCCCGCGTCAAGCAGATGCCGCCTGGCTCATCCTTATCTATAACAGCAACTTTCATTCTCGGATCTTTTTCAATCATGAGTTCAACAATGCTCATGGCGGAACCTGTGCCTATTGATATCAGATCGTATTCTTTCATGTATAAACTCCTCTTATGCGAAAATTAGCTGATTAGACGTATATAAGTTGAATTTTCTGTTTTGCAGTCATTAAAGAGAGACGCATGTTTCTAGGCAAAAGTAAGCGCTGAGACTAGAAAAAAGGAACGCTGGTTCTTTATGATCTTTCATTTTTCCTTCTTTCTTCGTCTTTTAGGTTTAATCTTTCTAACGATGTCTACTTGCTCCGTTGGAAAATAATATGGCATAGTAACATAGGCGCTTGGCGGCTGCTTCTTAGTTTTCTTTTTTTGCTTTCTTTGTCATTTTAACCGTCATCATCTATCTTGACTTACTTTTTTCCAAAGGACGATTTCTTTCGCAAACTCAGATACTGCTCCTCTTTGAACCTCGCCATTTAATCTGTTCTTTTCACTACATACTGCCCTTCTGACTCCTATAACGTCTGCTTCTAACCGATACAGACGTGAAACATCTTGCTTTTCCAGTGAACCAGCGAGGGCAACGATTAGTCCCAGACTATGCGCTTCATCCACGAACTTCTTCAGCTCTCTGTCGCTTAGAAAATTGAACAATCTACTTTTAGAAGTCTTTACCTTCACATCTATCATTACCCCGTCTACTTCAGACTTGCTTGCAACTAGAGGAAGCTTCAACGGGTTCAGGCATCCAACCTTTTTGAAGTCAGCGTATCCCGCAGCAATCACTCTAGCAGCATTGTCATAATCTTTTACAGCTCTGCACACTTCTTTCATCAGAATTGTCGCTTCAACAGGTGTTTTCACTCCGAAAAGTCCCGCTTTAACATAGTTCACTCCAGAAACCGCAGCGCCTAAGGCTGCAAGGGAAGCCGTTCCAGGCAGGTTCGGCAGATCGCCTATTGTTGCACTCACTTCGACGTTATCTGGAACAATCTTTTTAACCTGCTTGATCACTCTTGGAAAGTTTGCTCCCAAGGAGCCTTCCTTCGGGTTTTTAACGTCAACAATATGAGCTTCACCTTTAACTGCCTCTAGGGCTTCGGTTTTGTTTACAACGCTGACTAACAACTTCACCGCAAAACGCCTGCTATTAGTGAATCTTTAATCCACCATTATTTTCTCTTAATTTCTGCAGCAATTATGTTAAGAAGTTTTCTAGCTGCCTCACGTTTTGTTGTTAGTGGAACATGAACAACTTTCCTCTTCTTGTCCACAATGAAGATCTCGTTGGTTTCAACTGTGAATCCTACATCTTTTCTGCTCACGTCATTTGCAACTATCAGATCAGCTTTTGCCTCTTTCAGTCTTTCATAAGCCCTCTGAATCAACTCTTGGTCAGATACGTTGTACTCCGCCTTAAAGGGAACAAGAAAAACTCTTGGACTAATCTTTTTGACGACATCTATAATTTTAGGTGTAGGTTCAAGTTTCACATCTAGCGTCGAGGTTTTGCGGGTAGGAACCTTGAAGTCATAATGTTTCTTTGGTGTCCAATCGGCGGCTGCAGCCGTGGCAATTATAACATTGTATTTTTTGGATTTTAACTCGGAAACGACAGCTTTATACATTTCTTTTGTGGTTTCCACACGAATAACTTTAGCTCTTTCTGGTAGAGTTGCTTTTCCAGGACCATAAATTAGAGTTACGTCCGCGCCTCGCTGGAGGGCTTCTCGTGTAACTTCTATGCCCATTAGACCTGAACTTTTGTTTGTTATCACTCTCACGGGGTCCATGTACTCCAGTGTTGGACCAGCAGTAACCAGAATTTTCACTCCACTAAGATCCTTAGATGCCGAAAGTTTACGAATTACAACTTCCAAAATCTCTTCCGTTTCAGCAATCTTCGCCTTTCCCTCTTCGATTCTTGGTCCCACGAATTCAACGCCTAATGCTCTTAGCTTTTCGATGTTCTTGTCTAAAATGGGGTGAAGGTACATGGATTCATGCATGGCAGGAACAATCACGATTGGTATCTCTGAGCCGAAAGCAGTGGAAGCAACTGATGTCACCGTTGTATCATCAATTCCAGCAGCAATTTTGCTTATAGTATTGGCTGTCGCGGGTGCAATTAGAATCAAATCAGCTCGGTTATCGTGTTTACCAGCCAACGCCACATGTTCAATCTTTCCAGTCAATTCAGTTACAACAGGGTTTCCAGTTGCCCATTCCACTAGGTAAGGGTGGATAATCTTCTGAGCGATCGGCGACATTACAGCGAAAACTTCTGCGCCATGCCTCATCAGTTGTCTAGCAATTTCTGGGGATTGAACCGCCGCTACGCTTCCAGTGATACATAAGACTATGCGCTTTTCTTTAAGCTCTGCTCCCTTTGTTTGTATAATATCTTTTGAAGGGTGAACCAAATACAGAAACCTCCATTCTACCTGATCTCTTTCACAGTTTTCTCCAGGTCGCCTAGAAAGCTTTTAATGTGGGCAAGTTTGAGATGGGGCATAACCGCTATTCTGATGTGATTTGGGAAGAGGGAAACCGCCCAGCCTTTATCTCTCAGCTTCTGAGCAAGAAGACCGATGTCTATGTCATCGGATGTTATCCCAACGATGTTCATAACAGGCTTAGTTACAAGCCTTATGTTGTTAATTTTTTCTATACCTTCTGCGAGCTTCCAAGTCAAAATCATACAACGTTTCACTGTCGCCCTGTAGCCCTCTCTTCCAAGATGCATCAGCAGCGCCCAAACAGCTACCGCTGAAGCTCCCGAACGCGTTCCCACAATTGTGCCCTGTTGAGTGTTTCCCCCAGCAAGATAGGGCACTTCAACACTGACACTCTTCATAATAGTCTCGTTTCGAAACAGTATCCCTCCAGCTGGGATGGGAGTCAACCCCATCTTGTGGGGATCAATTGTGATTGAGCAAACGCCTGGCAGTTTGAAGTCAAAGTCAAGGTTGCCGTAGCCCAATTCATTAATGAAAGGAAGCACGAAGCCTCCGAAAGCAGCGTCCACATGGAGGTAAAGCTTATGCATCAACGCGATTTCGGAAAGTTCCGATATGGAATCTGCTGTTCCCAGGCTGGTTGTCCCTGCCACACCAACGATTGCAAGAGTTTTGGAAGTGATTGCTTCTCTCAAGGCTTTCGTGTCCACTTGAAACTTTTCATTTAGCTTTACCTTGACTAGTTTAAGCCCCAACAAATCTGCAGCCTTGTCGAAGGAGTAATGGGCTGAAACTGGGACAATGACCTCGTTTCGCTTCTCTTTAGTTAAGTTGCGGGCTGCCCACAACGCTATGATGTTCGCTTCTGTTCCTCCGGAGACAAAGTAGCCGCAAGCATCAGCGTTCGAAAGCAATGAGCCTAACAGTTGTATCGCTTCTTTTTCTAACTTAGCGGTGGCGGGGAAAAGCCCGGGGTCTCCCAAGTTCTTCTCTATGCATTTCATGTAAATTTTCGTGGTGAAGGTGTGAGGTTTTGTGCACATAGAGCCCAGAATCTTTCCAGAATCGTAGGTGAGATCTTCCCCGAGTTTTAATCTGAGTTGTTGCAGAACCAGACTTTCTGGCAGACCTGTTTCGTGCATTTTTCCACCCAACTTTGCATGTTTATTAATGGTAGGTGTGTTCTTTATCGGGATAAACACCCTTTACAACTTCTTCCTTGAACCTTGCAACAGCTTCTTTTATTATTTCGTTTAGTTTAGCATATCTCTTCAGATACTTCGGAGAAAAGCTTTCATCGAGTCCAAGCATGTCGTTGATTACGAGAACCTGTCCGTCGCAGTATTTCCCGGCTCCAATTCCAATCGTGGGAGTCCTCACCGCTTCGGTGATTCTCTTAGCTAGACTTTCGGGAATACATTCCAAGACCATGGAGAAAACACCGAGTTTGTCCAATTCCACCGCGTCATTGAATATTCTTTGGGCCTCTTCGGGTTGCTTTCCTTTTAAGCGATAGCTTTCTGCCTTTTGAGGTAGGAGTCCCACATGTCCCATAACTGGAATTCCAGCGTCCAACAATGATCTAGCCACTCTAGGCCTTTTTCCCTCGATCTTTACTCCGTGGGCTCCAGCTTCCAGGAATCTTTTAGCGTTTTTCAGCGCGTCTTCTACGGTTCTCTCGCTGTTGATTGGCATGTCTCCAACTATAGGAATATTTCTGGCTCCCCTCGCAACAATACGCGTATGATAAACCATGTCTTCCATCGTCACGCTTTTAGTGTCCATATATCCTTGAACAACCATTCCCAAACTGTCGCCGACAAGTATGAGGTCGATTCCAGATTCGTCAAGTATTTTCGCCATCTGATAATCGTAAGCCGTCAGCATGATTATCTTTTCTTTTCCCTTCTTCTTTCGCAGTTCTTCAAGTCTCATTTCCCATGTGCCTCCAAGAATTTAATCAAGCCCACAACTGTTTCGTTTACAAGTGTTGAAATGCCATGCTTTCTTCCAAGTTCTACTATTTTTCCGTTGAGAAAATCGATTTCTGTTTTCTTCTGTTTCATTATATCTTGACACATGGAAGAGTAATTTGTGTAGCCAGCAATCTTCCGTTCAACGCACTCTTCCAAGTTTGGTTCAAAATTTATTCCTTCAGCTCTTCCCACAGCGATACATTCTTGGATAATTTCATGTCTAATCTCATCGAGGCTGTCAACCATTATCTCGTTGTTTCTCGTCTGCAATATAGCGGTTAATGGGTTTATCACGCAATTGACGATTAATTTCTTCCATAATTCCTCATTCATGTCATTCAAAATTCTTGTTTTTAACCCGCTTTCATTAAGAATAAGAGCAATTTTTTTTGAAGTTTGAGTTGACTCTAGTATGGTTTCGCCTTGCCAAAAGGAGATTTTTCCAGGCTCAAGAAATTCTGCAGCCGATGTGACCAAGCCTCTCACAACTTTGGCTTTGCCCTCAACAACTTCTTCCACAAGGTCTTTGATTCCTAGACCATTCTGTAAAACCAGTATCACCGTATCTTTTCTCAGGAGTGGTTTTATACTCCTAACTGCTTCTGCTGCATCGTATGCTTTTGTAGTTAGGAGAATCAAGGTTTCTGAAGAGATCTTCTGAATTGCAGTTTCTGCCTTTACGAAAAATCTGTTGTTGACATCGCTAGAGAGAGTTAAGCCGTTCTTGTTGATGGCTTCTACATGAGCTTTGCGTCCGATTAAGATGACACTGTACTTTCGCGAGAGCAAGGCTCCATACGAGCTACCTATTGCACCAGCGCCTAAGACGAAAATTTTTTGAAAACTCATCTTGACCCCTTCTTTGAGATTGAAATGTAGGTTCCTTTCTTAGCAAGTTTTGAGAGTCGTTGGTTGATTAGGCTTATTGCTTCGCTTAGATTTTTCTTGTTGCTGAAATCGGCTAAGATCGCTTCCAGCCTATCTCTCTTCTCCTTTCTGAGTTTTTCAGAAATTTCAACCAGAGAAGGCATGGCTCTTACGATATTGTCAACTATTGTAATTGTGGCGAACTGAGCTGTCCTCGACACTGGATTGAGATCTATGGCTATAGTCTTCTTTCCTGTTTTCACTAGAGCTTCGGTTCGGTCTCCATCTTCGAGGGGAACGAGAACAACATCAGCTGCAAGTATGCCCGCTGGGTCAACCCGTCTCCTTTCACTTTCAATCTCAGCTATTTTCGCAGAAGCTGCCTCGCCGACGCCTAAGACTTTTCTGGCTCCAGCCTTTTCCAAGAGCTGTTTTATGGCGATTTCTCGCTCTGCTGAACGATAGAAAAGGTTAATCTCAATCTTGGCTCCAGTTATTTCAGCAAGTCTAACAATGTCCTTTGCAGCAAGAGCAGCTGCATTTCCATTAACGGAAATGACTGGGTATCTGGCATTTATCAACGATGCTGCTGCGGCTTCTATGGCTTTTGAGGCGTTATTCGTGGTTTTTTCGCCGAGCAGATAGTCGAAGGCTTCTCCTCTTCCATGAGCAAACAAGCCTGCATCAGCAACGATTCCTGCTTTATAATGCTTAACCAGTTTCTCGCGAATTCGCAACGATTCAGCTCTAGGATGTTCAGGTGGAATCTCTGAGTCATTCACAGAAGTCTCGCTCCTTTGAAATCTATTCCAGCCACAATCATTTTGCCTTCTGATGCGTGCTTGCCAAAAATCCTGCTAACTTCCTCAACCCCATCTTGTCTTACTATGGAGAAAACAGTTTCTCCGAGCATAGCTATGCTACATGTCAATCCAGCACTATCCGTTTCTTGCAAAACTGCTCGTAATCTCTTTGAGATCAATCCCACGTTCTCTGCGAATCGGCGGGAAAACTCGATGAAGTTTCGGGTTGTGGGATGCTTAGCCAACTCGTCCACAAGGTCTCCACCAAACTCGTTTATGCGCTTCCGAAAACTTTTGTTTGTTAGAATATTCTTTGTAGATAAGGGACCAAAACTCAAGCAAGCTACGACACAATTTTCGTTAATCGGTATGGATTTTATTTGCCCCACGCCTGGCGCACCAGGTTCAACCCGTATTTCAAGCCCACCAGCTGTTTCCGCAGTGACTGTGCCAAGCCCTGTTTTACACTCAACTTCAGCAACGTGGGCTATTTGAGCTGCTTCCAATCGGGACAGGTTTAGATTAAAAACCTCGTTTAAAGCTAAGGCTAAGCTTAGGGCTCCAGCGCCACTTGAACCAAAGCCGTGTCCAATGGGCACCGTAACATCATGCTTTACAACAATCTTGTAGCTTCCTCCAGCAAGAGACGCGAAAGAATCTATCACATACTCAGAAACCATTGCAGAATTAGTGACATCGTTGTCCATAGTGATTTTCGCCGAAGATTTGGCTGATTTTTCTACTTGAACTTTGGTTGTGACTCCTCGCACTATGGAGATGCCTGCTCCTCTAGATCCTTTTAATAGCGGGTCGTCTGATTGGTCGCATATCTGGAAAAACCCTGTTATGTGTCCTGGTGAGAAGGCTTTCGCTTCCTTCAATTTAAGCACCTAGAGTTGTTGTTCTTTTACATAGTTGGCTAGGCATGTGCTATGTGGAAAAAGGCGTTGAAATAAATATTTCGTATGAAAAATCTAAACATCTATAGACAAAAACAATCCGTTCATTGAAGAAGTGAACCATAATGCTTTACTATGGTTCCTATGAAATATCTTATCCTTGTTCAGGAAGACTTACAGTGACCAATAAAACACATGTAAACATAGCAGAACATGTTTCAAAATGCCTTCAACTTGCAGTTCTTTTAGAAGTAAGCGCCTATCCTAAACCAGGCAACATTCATAGAACTGCTGATTTTCAAGAGACCAGATACGAGCATTTCTTGGCTTCCGCTGTTGCATTGACGCCTAGCTTAAGAAATGCTGCTCAAAAAGGAGTTTCATTAGCTAAGAAAAAGGTCAATCTTGACGAGATAGGAATCGGCGAGATAATCAAACGTGGAATTACTGAAGTGAAAGCTTGGCAGGGAGGTGGAAACACTCTTTTGGGAACAACCATTCTTCTTGCGCCCCTAGCTGTTGCCGCGGGAATAACTCTAAGCAGGAAAGAGTTTTCCACTTCTAGGCTAAGAGAGAACGCAAGGTTGGTTGTAGAATCAACCACGCCAAGAGATGCAGTAAATCTTTACGATGCGATTTCTATAGTCAAGCCTGGAGGTTTAGGTCAGACACCAAAACTCGATGTTGCCGATCCGTCCTCTAAACAGAAAATTCTAAAGGACAACGTCACTCTTTTCGACGTTTTCAAAATCTCTGCTCCTTGGGACTCCATTTCATCTGAATGGGTGAACAATTATGCAATCACCTTTGACAAAGGCTATCCGTATTTTGCTGAGACACTTGAAAAGACAAAAGATGCAAACATAGCCACGGTGCATACCTTCCTCAAGATTCTCTCTGAAGTTCCTGACACTTTGATAGCTCGAAAATTAAGCTTAGCCAGAGCAAAAGAGATTTCTATTCAGGCGAAGGAAGTTCTGAGTGTTGGAGCTTTAAATACTCGCAGGGGTAGAGAGAAGCTTTTCCAGTTTGACAAAGAACTTCGAGATGTTAAACACCGTTTGAATCCCGGGACAACTGCAGATCTCACAGCTGCAGTTTTGGCTGTTGCTGTTTTGAATGGATATAGACCTTAGATGAAAACTGTGGGATTCTTTTCACTGTTTAAGAAGCATTTTCCCAATTTTGTAAATGCTCATTATGCCTTCAGCAGTTTCAGCGTATCTCAGAGGAGACTCTCCTTCCATATCCGCCTTCAGAATGCGTTCGTCATAAGGTATAAACCCGAGCAGTTGCATGCTCTCCTTGGCAGCGAACTTCTCAATCGAGTCCCTTTCAGCAGAACTCGCAACTTTGTTTCCAACGATAGACGCCTTTTTGATTCCTGCTTCTTTGGCTAAATTGTAAAGTTTCCTCGCAGTTTCCAGCGATTTAAGGCTGGCATCAGTTACTATAAGCATTGTGTCAACGTGTTCCGCTGTTCCTCTACCCATGTGTTCTATTCCAGCTTCTAAATCCATAACCACTGCCTCATCCCGCTTAACCAACAAGTGATGAAGAAGCCTTCTAACAACAGCGTTGGCTGGACACATGCATCCGGTACCTGCAGATCTCACTGTTCCCATAACAAGAAGATTTACGTTGTAAGGGGACTTGACGCTGAACTTTGCGATGATGTCTTCGACGCTGAAGGACAGGTGATACACGCCTGTGAAGCCTGTTTTAGTCTTTGATTCTACAAGCTGAGTGTTCTCTGATATTGGAACAATCTTCTTTGCTGTTTCTAGGGGGATGCCTAGAGTCAAAGCTAAATTGGGTGTAGGATCAGCGTCTATGGCTAACACTTTGAAACCTTCTTTTGCAAGAAAATGGGTGAGAACACCAGCGACCAAGGTTTTGCCCACTCCACCTTTGCCTGAAACCGCTATCT
>CAYFZT010000008.1:21032-23792 GCA_964347555.1 uncultured Candidatus Bathyarchaeia archaeon
ACTCCAACCAGTTTGGTGATGCCTTGTAAATCCTAACATCGCATATCCACCATCGCTTGTTTGAATTAAAGAACGGGCTTCGCTGTGATTTCCGATTATTCCATATGTTCTACTCCATTCTATTGTAGGCGGGTCCAAAGACCATGTCTGTTGAATATTGAATGCTAGTATCAACACGCTTAATAGCAGAAGTTCTTGAGATGTTCTTTTCCAGTGCAACTCAAAGTCTCCTCTCTCAGATAATTATACTTATAATTTACACTCGAATTTATCACTTATGAAACTATCTTTCAATAGAAACCAGACATAACCCTCCCAAATTACAAATGCAACCTAGAACGCTAGTTTCTGTAAAAGGCAACCGTTTAACGCATTACGGATTTAAATAGAGACCTGTGCGAATTCATTTGGGTTTTAGATAAGTCTAAAGTTTTAATAACTGCAGTTCAACTTCGGTTATTCAGAGGAAACCTTATGCAGTTTCAGTTAACCCTTAAAGAAGGAAAGTTTCTAGTCAAAATTGCACGTCAAGCTGTGGAAAACTATCTGAAAAACGAAGAAGTCTTAGCTTTACCTGCTAATGTTTCATCGAAACTGAAGAAGCGTTGCGGAGTTTTCGTTACCATCAACAAACTAGGCAGTGGAGAAAAGAAGCTTAGGGGCTGCATTGGATATCCTTATCCAACTACGATGCTTGTGCAGGCTGTCATTGAATCAGCTATAAGTTCGGCAACTCAAGACCCGCGGTTTCCACCCATCTCCCAAGACGAACTCGAACAAGTAGTCTTCGAAGTAAGCGTGCTGACGCCTCCATCGCCTATTGAAGTGCAGAATCCTAAAGAATACTGCTCAAAAGTTAAGGTTGGACGAGACGGATTAATAATTGAAAGAAGCTTCTGCAAAGGCTTGCTGCTTCCTCAAGTACCAGTTGAATGGAAATGGGATGAAGAAACCTTTCTCTGCCAGTGCTGCATAAAAGCTGGCTTGCCTCCAGACTCGTGGCTGCTTAAAGATACAAAAGTTTACAAGTTTCAAGCCATAATCTTCGAGGAGCAAACTCCAAACGGAGAAGTTACGCTAAAAGAAATCGGTGGGAGACCATGTGATTCCTAAAAACATTCTAAGAGAAAAGCTTCGCAAGTTTGTAGAGGAAGATGTGGGACAAGGCGACATCACCACATGGTTTACTGTTCCTTCTGGAACAATTGTGGAAGCAGAAGTTCTAGTGAAAGAACCTGGAGTGCTCGCTGGAATCGAAGAAGCCCTAATACTCTTAGAAAGTTTCGGCTTACAAGCCAAACTCCTTCTTTCTGACGGTTCTGAAGTAAGATCAAAGACTGCTGTGCTAAGAATTGTTGGAGACGCCCGAACCCTGCTATCAATTGAGAGAACACTACTCAACCTGCTTTCTCGGATGAGTGGAATAGCCACTGGCACCCACAGACTTGTAGAAAGACTTCGCAGGGCTGGCTATAAGACTCGCGTGGCATGCACTAGGAAAGGGGCACCGGGGCTGTCTTACTTTGACAAAAAGGCGGTATCGATCGGCGGAGGCGACACTCACAGGCTTCATCTGGACGACATGATTCTGATAAAGGACAACCACCTAGCAATTGTCGGTAAAATCGGCACGGCAGTGAAAAAAGTCAGAGAAACTGTTTCATTCTCCAAGAAGGTTGAGATTGAAGTCTCCACAGTGGAAGAGGCTTTAGAAGCGGCTAGTGCAGGCGTTGACATAGTTATGCTGGACAACTTCACCACGGAACAGGCGAGGAACACGGTGGAATTGTTGAAGAAGAAGGGGCTTCGAGACAAGGTTCTGATTGAGTCAAGCGGAGGAATCACTGAAAACAACATACTTGAATTTGCAGCAACAGGAGTTGACATCATAAGCCTAGGAGAAATAACCGACAGTCCGAAGGCGCTTGACATGAGCCTTGAAATCGTGAAGGTTGTAAAAAGCAAGAGCTAAGATTTCTGTTTTGGAACTATCTGCACAAGTCGAAAACCCCGAGCACGGGGATTAAGCATCTCCTTGATCTCAACTTTTTTCAGAAGCCCTTTCTCGTCTCTTGCTAACCCGGTGACATCTTGTTCAGCCGGCATCAAGGACTGCAAAGTAACGGTGTCCTCCGTGATCTTTGTGCTGCATTTTGCTGGTAAGCCGAGCCTTACCCTGTTTTTTTGTTGAATTGCCCTCTCAGCCGAGTATAGCACTGCATGAGCGCCAGAAGTCAACTCTGCAATTCTCACTGGAATGCTTTCCTTTCCTATGGCTAGCACTTCAATTCCATAGACACGTTTGATGTCTGCGGCTATCTTCCTTATCTTTGGGAGTATTTTGAGAACATGTCCTCTTGCCCTGCGTGAGATGCGCATCTGAGAAAGATTAACAACTGAGAGCTCTTCTAGGCTTATGCCTCTGAAGGACATGTCTAAATGAACAACATCCGCCTTAACTTCTTTCAAAAGTTTCCAACACAATTCCAACTCGTGAACAACTAGCAAAGGTCCCGATTCAACCTCTACGAAGATGGGTTCAACTATAAAATCCTCTACCTTCGTATAGGGAGGCTCCACTAAAACAGCACTTGCGGTTACCACCTGTAAAGGTTCAAAAGTGTTGTCGAGAATTGCTGCACCAGAATCTGCGGCAATCACCCTCAATTTTTTTCGCCGATTCTAATATGCTCCGAAAAGATTTATGTTTCACTATAGGAACAGTGATTCTTGGCCGAATGACGACTAAAACTCGCATGA
>CAYFZT010000009.1:0-23641 GCA_964347555.1 uncultured Candidatus Bathyarchaeia archaeon
GAAAGAGTTGTGGTTCAAGACAACTTAATCACAGGTGCTGGAGTCTCAGCGTCCTTGGATGTGGGTATGAAAATAGTTGAAAAGATCTTAGGCATCGAGTCCGCTGAGAAAGTTGCTAGATGGATAGAATATCGAAATTAGATGGTGACTTCAAACATTAAGCATTCAACAAGTTCCTTGTAGCGGTTTCGAATAGTCACTTCTGTTACCTGCGCGATTTCTGCAATTTCTCTTTGAGTTTTCCTCTCGCCCGTTAGTACCGATGCAATGTAACTGGCGGCTGCAGCAATCCCGGTGGGTCCTCTACCAGAAGTAAGCTTCAGCTCCCTTGCGCTCTTCAGAATTTTGTGGGCAATCTCCTCCACCTTGCCCTGCATGGTAAGCTGATTGGAAAATTTCGCTATGTACTGGCTTGGTTTCAAGGGGGGAATAAAATAGTCCAACTCCTTGATGAGAAATCGATAACTTCGTCCAACTTCCTTCTTGTTAATGCTAGAGGCTTGGGCAATCTCCTCGAGGGTTCGCGCTAAGCCGCATTGCCGACACGCAACATAGACGGCGGCTGCGGTTACACCTTGAATAGACCTTCCTCTTATGAGGCGTTCCTTCACAGCCTTTCGGTAAATCACGGAGGCTGTCTCTAAAATGTTCTTAGGCAGATGCAACGCGTTAGCTATCTTTGAAATCTCGGACAAAGCAAAGGCAAGATTGCGTTCTGTTGCATCGGAAACTCGTATTCTTCTTTGCCATTTTCGCAGCCGATAGATCTGGGCTTTCTGACCTGGCGAAAGCCTCTTTCCATAGATGTCTCGATCATGCCAGTCAATCATTGTTGAAAGCCCTTTATCATGGATAGTATAAGTAAGCGGGGCGCCAACCCTTGCTCGTTTTGCTCTTTGTTCGTCGTTAAATGCGCGCCATTCGGGTCCCCTATCCGCAAGTTTAGCTGCTAAAACAAAGCCGCAATCCATACATACGATCTCGGCGCATTCATAATCTCTCATAAGCCTGGCGCTTCCGCATTCTGGACATTGCTGAACCTTAGTAGGAGTTGTGGAAACACGTTCTCTACTCATCTTCTTTTCTTCCTACTTCTTTTCCCAGAGGGGAGAACATACAGAATTCGATTCACAAAGCGTTGTGGCTCTTCTATGCTGGGCTTCACTGCGACATATGGTGAAGAAACAGGTCCAAAAACGTCGAAAACTGTTCCCACTGATTTTAAGCTTTCGTCAACAACCTTGTCGCTGATTTTTGAAGGTTTCTCTGCCTTTAAAATAAGGTTTCGAGAAGAACCAACGTGAAGCACTCTACCCAGTCTCTGCACACCTTCCCCCCAAAAGATTAAAGTTCCAAACGGAGCGCTTTATTTAAACCTTTCTTTAAAATTTACAATCAAATACGAGTTTACTTGCGTATGTGTACTAGTTCTTCTGCGATTTTACGTATAATCTGGGTTTTTGAGCCTTTTTTGGGGATCAAAAGGTAGCCTGTTTTTTGCCAAGGGTTCTTCGGATACTTTACAAGGCTCTTAGGCACTCTTCTTCCCTCTCGACAGGTCTTTTTTAAGTCGAAGTAAGCAGGCCACAGAAGAAACTTATCTTGTTTCTTCATGAGTACAACCCATATGTCGGTTGAGCTTGGTTTCTCATTTACGATCTTTCTGAAGAAGTATAGCGTTCACAAGTCCGTCTTGTCCAGGTCGGGACGTAACACGTGCTGTTCCTAACGGTGTTTCAATGATTGTGCCTTTTGTGATCACTCCTCTGCGGTTGTAATCTACGTTAGCAGGGTTCTTTACTACCCGCGTGATTTCTGTTTTTTCGGTTTTTCCAGTTGATGGGTTCGAAATATTTGCGTGGCTTACATTCAGTAACCGTATCTTGACGTTTCCTCCGCGTCGGCGGGAGATTTTCTTTCTGGTTTCGCCGAGTGTCGTTTCTGTTGGGAAAGAGCCCCTTTCAAATTTTCTTTTCATTCTGTAGGCTCTCTTTTTGCCGCCTGAAGGCTTCCTTTTATCCAGTTTTCCATGCCAAACAGACAACTACGTTTTCTCCTTTAAGATGCGTTTATGAGAATAACAAATCTCGTTTATTAACTTAATGTTGTGGACTTCACTACTGTCTCTTTACAATGCATTTCAGAAAGAATACATCGAATATTGACATATATCGAGTCTTAGAGGCTGAGATTTATAGAAAAAAATAACATTCTCTAGTGATGGGAAATGCAGTACATAGAGATTCCAGAGATTTCGATTTTGCGTGGTGATAAAGCATTAAAGGCGCTTTATGATTTCATAGATGAACTTAAACAAGGAGAAGAGGAATTAACTGAAAAACAGACTGCGGCCTTGATTAAGTTTGCAAAAGGGTTGATCTCCACTATTGAAACAGAAACGCAGCTAGTAACTTCTGGAAAGGATGTGAGTAAAATGGATTCTATGCCGCCTTTCCTCTTTGCGGTCAGAGCGACATCCAATGGCACGATTTATGTGACAGGATTTTTTCCAGCTTTTCTCTATTGATTGTTAATTACCACTTCATGAGCGTGTCTTAGTCTCGCAGAAGTCAATTCGCTCAGCATAACAAGCTGTTCTGTAGAGAGATAATTGCTTGCAGAAGAATCGAACAGAAAGCTTGCCCAAGCAGGAAACTCTGAAGTCTTTTTCCACAAAATAACAACGATCGGCACCAAAGGGAGAGAATAAATCTTCACTGAACAGTCGCCATAATTCAATTCTTCGCCACCGAAAAGCTTCGCCGCTTGTAATAACATTGAAGCTTTTGAGCCGAAAACTCTTTCAATGGGTTTAGTTGCGCGGTGAGAAAATGCTCTTTGATACGAGCGTCCGCCCCATAATTGGGTGAAAGAGACTAGTTGGTTAGTTTCCTGCCTCGGCTGGGCGTCTGCATATCCAGAAAGTATGCAGTAGAGGCTGGGTTCTATGTTTGTATAGAAGGTTTTTCTCAGATCATCGTATATATGCCCGTTTTCAAGGGAGAGACTTAATCCCAAGAATTTCAAAACTGGAGCATCTGGAAATCCTAAACGACCTCTCAGCGTCCTAATCTTAACTCCGCAGTTTCTCCAATTCCAGATCTCGCTACACATTTTCTCGTTCCTAGACTTGCTGTTTGAGTATTTGCATGTATAAACTTTTAAGCGGGTAAGGCTTTTCATACAAGGTAAGGTCTTGGAAGAAGAGCAGTCATGAAGTCTGATTATAAAGAGTTGTTGAAAAGGGCTCACACACAGCTTCCACCAGAAGTCTTTGAGCGCAAACGCTTTGAAATTCCAAAGCCGCGCAGTTTTACAATCGGCATGAAAACTATTATTCCTAATTTTAAGGAAATTTGTGATGCCCTCAATCGTGATCCCAAGCACTTGTTGCGCTATCTCTCTCGGGAGATGGCTACTGCTGGAACATTAGATGGCACTAGAGCGATTTTTCAAGGCAAGTTTCGCCGTGACACCATAGAGCGACTAGTTCAGCATTATGCTACCGCCTTCGTGATCTGCCCCGTCTGTAAGCGTCCAGACACGAAGATCATCAGGGAGAAGCGTCTCAGCTTTATGAAATGCGAGGCCTGCGGAGCCAAGAGTTCCGTGCGTAGCATGTAACGTCTAAGGTTAAAAGCGCTAGAACAAGATAAACAATAAAAATTACATCTTCTACTTTAATACTTGAGGAATGCTGAGACACGGCTTTCAAAGAAGCAAAATAGAAGCGGCAGTGTATTGGAAGTCTACGTTAACTTGCGCAAATGGGGCAAATTCACGGTTTTGGCAACATGTGACGCTGAACTGCTCGGTCAAGTTCTGTGCGAAGGAAAGATTGTTTTCGAAGTGAAGGAAGGCTTCTACAAGGGTTCCAAAGTGTCAGTGGAAGAAGCCATCAAACTTGTGAAACAGTGTACAATCGTAAACATGGTGGGAAAACGAATAGTAAAACGCGCAATAGAGGAAGGAGTAGTTCACCCAGAAGCCATACTTGAAATTTCTGGAGTGCCCCATGCTCAGATCGTGAAGATCTGAAGTTCTCTTCTCTTAAATTATTAATCTTTTTCTTCTTCTTACTCTCTACTCTCTCCCTCCTTGATACACATAACTATCACACACAAATTGAGAAAAGCTGACGCTGAGGAAAGATGCGCGCGCACACTCTTCTTCCTAAACTTAAATATGTACTCGCACAAAGGGAAAGCAGAATACCGCTAAAGAGGAAGGACACATGAATCATCTGAAGACGCTTCCATCTCTTGACGCTCATGCTCACATAAACCCTGCCCATACCTCGAGCGAGTTAGCAGAATCTGGGGCGGTTCTCGCTATGACCGTATCTCTTGAAGGAGCTTCTCTTATCATAGGTAGGCGCGAGCGTATGGTTGTTTGGGGTGTGGGATGCCATCCTCGCAAGCTTAAGGCTCAAGAGTCGTTTGATGTTGAAATGTTCAGAGATTTGGTGGAGAGAACTGCCGTGGTCGGTGAAATAGGGCTGGATACTGGTTCCCATTATAGGCACGCTTCACTTGAGAAGCAACTCCAAACTTTTAGGGCAGCGCTAGAAATCGTTTCTGACTTACCTAGAATCGTCAGCATCCATAGCTACAGGGCAACTGGACTCGTGGTTAAAGAATTGCAACAGAGGCCTATTGTTGCGCCGATTCTTCACTGGTGGACGGGCACTGTGGAGGAAACGCGGGAGGCTGTAGCGTTGGGATGCTACTTCTCAGTGCATTCAGCTGTCGCCAGACACTCGAAATTTCGCAGGTGGGTTCCTCCTGAACGCGTTCTCCTAGAAAGCGACCATGGCTACGCTGACCCACCGGCAGCAATTCCTTGTCGAATCGAATGGGTGGAACACCTGGTTGCTCAGCAGTTTGGTCTTAGCAGAGAGAGTGTCAGACGGCTTGCCTGGCAAAACTTTGGTACGATTGTCCAAAAGACGAAAACACAAAAACTGCTGCCAGAGCCGCTACTGACCGAAATGAATGTGGCCGCGCGGGCACAGAATCAAGCAAGTTGAAGCTATGTACCTCCAATTTTATTAATTTAAGAATTTTCTCAGCCTTAAATTATTAATGCAACCTCAAATGCTATATGAATTGATGTGATTGGCAAGATTCTCTTCAAGTAAGTTCAGATCCATTAAAGGTGAAGCACAGGTTAAGTCTTCAAGGCTAGCCAGAACCTTTTCCATAAATCTTAAGCAACTTGTTGCTTTGCTTCTTATGGTTATAGTGGTTTTGGCTGTGGGTTACTGGACTGTTCAAAGGGTGGATATGTACAAGCGTTGGGCTTCACAAATTGAAAAGGCACAGTCACTTAGGACTCATCTGGATCAAGCCTATATTCAACTGAGTAGCAGTAGCTTTGAGATGGATAACACAACCAAAGACTGGTTCGCCAGTGAGTTGAAATACGCAAGTTATTCGTTGTTACATTTGATCAGACTGGATGAGAGGCATGAGCTTCAATTGAGGAGGATTGAAGCTATGCTTGCCAATCTGCTTGATCCCACAGTGAGGTCGTATCTAGTTGGGCTAGATTACACTGGTAGAAATGCCATTGCTAGAGCCCTTCATGACATCGGTTGGAAGGTAGTGGCAGCTTATGGTAACTACATCAACTACACCAGCTCAAATCCTCCTCTTTGGTATTCTGGGCCTTCACCTCCAGATGAAACAATACTGCAAGAAGCTGTCGAGTTAGCTATTGGAATCAAAGAAAAATTACCTTAGATATCTTGCTCAAATCCATAATGAGAAGAGGAGTTGAAATGTGTCAATACTCTCTAAGACGTAATGGTTATGAACTGCCACCTAAAGAAGCTGACCTGTCCAGCTTGGCAACAGAAGCGCGCGCGTTTACTTCATTTGCTTGATATTCGTATTGAACTAAGAAATCTCACAGTAACTATTGTCTCTCCTTCTTTGAACTCAGACCCCATAAGACGAGAACAATTCCCGCAGCAAACAACCAAATAGCGTTAACAGATAGATATCCTGGTGGAGCTGACTTTCCAAGCAAGATAGAGAGGACTATTAAAGAGCTAATTATGAAGACAACTATTCCTACAGCAACAATTGTCCTATTCATAACAAGTAGCTCCATGTACATTTTATTTGAAGTTGCACTAATGATTTAAGGATAAGAAATTTCTTTGATTAAGAAACTGAAGAAGATATAGCTTGAGCTTGCTTGAACATCATCAATTAATCGAGAAGATTAAGAAAAAACTTATCAAATTTCCATTCCTCCCTTCTAATGCAAGTAATAATATAAGATCTGTAACATTTGGGAGTTGGGAATTAACTCAATTAAGGATTGTGTTCAACCTTCCATTAAAGAAGGGAGGAGACAGCAAAATGGAAGGGAGGAAGATAGCAACTATAGTGGTTGATGTCTTCCTGGGTTTCATAGTAGTTCTTGTAGGATTAGAAATGCTGCCATTCCCTTTGAATATACTTTGGGGATTGTTCAACGTTTGGTTATGGATAATGATTCCTACAACAATTCTATGGATTGATAAAGAAGAAAAATGAGAACTTAGCTTGAACTGGTCTTCAATGCTGGAATTCCAGTTTTTACTTCACCTTCCTTAATATTTGTACTAAATGAAAGATTACCACTCTATTCGTAATGTTCAGGTAAATTCCTTTTTCTTTGTGGCGACGAACACTAGGCTCAGCAATGAAAGAGCTAAGCTGGGAAGACCGAACACCAAAGCCCAGACTATTCCTTTCAAGCCTTCTCCATAAGGATTGAAATTTAGCTCTATTGTCCATATGGAAGTTGCGCTGAAGTTTACGAAACTTGCAAGCAACAGGAGCGATAATGCTACGAGAGTGTAATTGAACTGTTCTCTTCTCAAGGACTGGATTCCGCCTGCGAGGCCAAAGACAAAACCGATTAAATTTAAGAAGCCTATTACGAGAAATCCTCCATATAATCCTACCCATGCGTGATAATAATAGTAATAATAATAGGGCATAGCTAAAATGGAGATGACAAGGGTCAAGAGTCCGATGATCAGAGTGACGCATGAAGCGATTATGGCTAGAATGCCTGCTGCAGTTACGATTCCAGATTTCGCCTTGGATATCAGTTCTGTGACTGGTGCACCACAGTTTAGGCAGAATTTTGCGTCTGTAGGCAGTTTTTTGCCGCATTGTGGACAGTATTTTTCGGTCAATGAAACACCTAGAAGTAGTGTTTCTTAGGGTGATGTTTATTTTTTGCTACAGTTCTGGAATAATGTTTATTCTGGAACATATTGTCTCAGATTGTACCAAAAATCCAAAACAAGGTTACTTACGATATGGGTTTTTTGTACCGAACGGATATGAATTGTAAATGGCAAATAAAAAGAGGGAAAGTTGAGGGTTAGATTTCTATTTTCTAATATGCTCAGAATCCAGCTGGGTTTACCAGTTCTTCCCGCGCGCGTATGGATTTGGTGTTTACTTCATTTTGCTCGCATGAATGCGAGATTTTATATTCCTTTGAAATCCTAACGATGTGCATCGCGCGCGCTGTAAAGGTTTGCAGATTAAGAGGCTTGAGGAAAACCAAGGTAATGTCGATTGAGGAAGCAAAATTCAAGCCAAACTCTTTTGATTCAGTTATCATGATGGGAAACAACTTTAGTCTATTCGGCAGCCTAAAAAAAGCTCGAAGATTACTCAAAAAACTCCATTCGATGACATCTGAAAATGCTCTAATTATCGCTGAAACGCGTAACCCGTACAAGACAGATAACCCCGTATACTTGGAATATTACGAGTACAACAAGAAAAAAAGGCAGAATGAGTGGACAATTAAGAGGTAGAATAAGATTCGAGAAATACATTAGCAAATGGTTCGATTGGCTGATGGTTTCCAAAAAAGAAATGAAGAAAATCTTTAGGGGAACGGAATGGAAAATCAAAAAATTCATAGATTCAGAAGACTCACAATACATAGCCATAATCGAAAAAGTGGCTGAGTAGTTAGTCCTCGCTTCCTGTTCGTCTTGCTTATGGAATTATAAATAATTTAAAGCACACAGACACAATTGCTGAAACTCAGAATATTTTGTGTGCGCTTGCTTAAATTATTATGCAACCACAGAGTAAACTTAATTTGATGACTAATGTTTAGTCTGCTTAAAAAGATTCGGAGTCACACAAAGACATTCTTCTTCACTCTAGGCTTAATTTGCATACTTGTTGGATTGCTTTTAACGCAAATCAAGGGTATTGGTGAGGAAGTTTTCATCCAGTTTCGTCCTAGAACTGGATTAAGGGTTACAGCGACCCAAGCCGTAGGATATCTTCTCTTGGGCATAGGACTAGTGTTTTGGATGACAGTTGTGGGTTCTTTTGTAGTGTCTACCGAGGAAAGTTAGTGGAGCCCAAATTATTAATGTAACTTTATGAAAAATAGGTCGCAGACTGGAGAGTTGAAAGGAAATGGGTAGAAAAGAGCGATGTCCTCACTGTGGGAGTAAAAAGATTTCGATTACCGATAATTTGAAAAAATGTAAAGTTTGCAAGCATGAATGGGCTGGAAAACCCAGAAAGACAACTCCTAAGAAAGAAAAAGTCCGATTTTAGTCTGCAAAGAACATGTAGACTTGTGGAAGACGCGAGTTAAGTATTACAACGAATGAAGGTTGTAGAGTTGCAGATTAGAACAGTTGCAGCAATTCTGATCTGGTTTGTTGCAGCTTTGCTCATTTCAAACTTGCTGTTCAAGTCAGAATGGATATTGGGGATATCCATTGCAATAATGATAATAGCAGTAGTAATCTATTTCATACCTAGACTAAGGAAATGATGTGAACAATGTAACTGTGCTAAGTTTAAACATCCAATAGGAAGAGGACTTCTGGAATAGCTTCGATTTGTTCTTAAGACGTTGCAGTTTCAGATAGTGATTTAGTATCCAAAAGAACCTGTAGCGTTCAGAAAATCAAGTCCCTTCTTACATTGAATCTTGCTTTTGATTCTTGGATTCTTTCTCAAAAATTACACTTGCCTATTATTAGAATTTTCTACTTAAAATACTAATTAATCAAAACTTCGTGTAAGTCTTAAAACATTAAAGCATTTTGAAATGATATTTTTTGGGTTACTATTAACTGAAACACTTCCAATATTTTTTCAAGATTTTTTTCAAATTTGTCAGCACTTCTTCCATTTTTGGACGGACAAAGTTGGGCTCAACTGGCGGCGTATGTGGATCAGTTGCGTCTATGGTTTCTAAACCAACTACTCCTGCTGTAAGTGCGTACCAGCACTGGGGCAAAACCTTCGGGTTGTAACCGCTACCAGGCATAAGTACAACTCTGCCCTGGCAAACTTTTTCCGCTACATCCTTAATTGTTTGTGAAAGCTTGAAGAATCCGTTCACGGTTAATCCGAGGTTGCCAAGCATGTCAGCAAAGTGAGGATCGCTTCCTCCATTGGTTATCAGAAGTTCTGGCTTGAACTCTTCTGCCAATGGCACGAAAATCTCTTTCAGGGCATAAAGATAGGTTGAGTCGCCTGTCTGCGGCGGTAAAGGCACATTTACATTGAAGCCTTCTCCAGTGCCGCTGCCAATTTGCTCTAGAAAGCCCGTGCCGGGATAGATTGTTTTCGGATCTTGATGAAATGAGATGAAGAGAACATTTGGATCCTTGTAGTAGATGTCGCTTGTTCCATTCCCGAAATGCACGTCATGGTCGAAGATTAGAATCCGTTTAAGCCCATACTTTTCGCGTAAAAACTCCACAAGCACGGCGATGTCGTTGAAGAGACAGAAGCCTCCACCATAGTTTTTGCCAGCGTGATGATAACCGCAGCCTAAGGCAACTGCTCGATTCACGTGTCCTTCATACAGAGCTTTCCCAGCCGCAATTGCCCCACCTACAACGAGTAAGGTAGCCTCAAGAATCTGAGGTGAAACTGGCGTTTCTATGTCGTAAGGCCTGTTCTCCCTTGCTAAGCGAAAAATCAGGTCAACGTAGGCTTCATCGTGCACTTTCAATAAATCTTGTCTAGTTGCAGGTTCTGGTTCAAGCATAACTATGTCGGGGTGACTGAAGATGCCGCGTTCTTGAAAAAAGCGTGCTGCATTTATGAAACGATCCCCTCTGTAAGGATGCCCAGGACCTAAATCGTACTGAGAATATTTTTCATGATAGGCTATACCCACTTTCATGCTCATCCTTCCCTCAAGAGAATAGAATCTGTATGTCTAACAATTTAAAAAATGTGCATCTGTTGTGTAAAAGCGGTAAAATCATGAATTGTTAACTATGTTTTTAGATAAGATCTACTTTTTTTAAACAAGCGTAAAAGTATCTAAAAAAGGAGAATGAGATGTGAAAAAAAGGCCTAGCGCCTATTTCTTCTTCGTCGTTTCCTCTTTCCGATTCTGCGGCTACTGGTACCTCCTTGACTACTCTTCCTGGCTGTCCTCAGGAAAGGGTTGGTTTTCCTCCGTTGAAGTTTCAGATACTGCCTCTTCTTCAAGTGTTGCTTCTTCGGTTTCCTCTGTAGGGGTTTCTATTGTTTCTTCGGTTACTATCTCTTCAGTTACTATTTCTTCGGTTGCTAGTTCTTCAGAGGTTGCCTCCTCTGTTAGAGTTTCAGGCGTCTCCTGTTCCTCAGATATTGTCTCTCCCTCTGTTTCGTCGGTGATTTCCTTCGTTATTTCTTCTGTTAACTCTTCTGTTGTTTCAAAGGGCGTCTCAGGGGTCTCAGGAATTTCCTGAGTTTCAGGTTTCTCCATCATTTCATCAGGTTGCTCAATGTCTGCCTCATCGATCACAGAAGGGGCTTCAGCTGGCTCAGTCACTGGTACCTCAGGCAAGGTTTCCACGGCTGTTTCCGTCGGCGTTGCTTCTTCAGTTTCAGCTGTTTCAATTTGGGAGGTAAGTTCAGCTTGAGTTTCTTCTGGAACAAGTTGCATGATAGCTTCTTTTATGAAGTTTAATTCGTTCTTTGTGGCTTCAAGTCCGAGGTTGAGGGCGTCAACTTCTTGATTGTGCAATTCGTCAGTGATCTCTCCGGCGGCATGCGACATTTCTACGTTTGCTAGAAACCTTTCTAGGGTGCTGATTTGACGTTCTAGGTCATTGAGTTTAGAGGTCATTTTGTCAGCTAATTCTTTTCGACGAGCCTCGATCTGTTCGATTTCCATTGAGAGCGTTTTGTTTAGGCCTTCGTAGGTGAACTGAGAAATTCTTTCATTGCTATGCAGTTCTTCGAGGGCATTCTGCTTCTTCTTAGCCAAATTGAGCTCGTTGCTTATCTTCTCGAAAGAATCTTTCCATGAAATCAACTTATACACCTCATATTTGAAGATGAATGCTTAAGACAGCGAGATAATTTTTATTAACATGCAGATATATCGCTGACTCTCAAAAGCACTCCATTTTCGGTTTTTCTTCCAAAAATACGTTTAAATCTTAGCCAAGGGAGACCGTGAATATAGCCTCAAAGATGACATTTTGTTCACGCAACAAATCCATACATTCTGAAACGTGACGCTATTCTAGCAGCGTTAAGCAGTTTCGGATTCAGGTTCGCGCGCGCGCAGCAGCGAAAAAGAGTTTACACACTCACTGAACAGGGAGAAACAACAATTAAGACAATCCTAAACTCCAACGACAAAATTCGATATCTCACAACAGATCTACTAAATGTCGGGAAAAAAGTATCCAAAGCTAAGACGTCTTAGAATCGAAGAGTTCTAGGGCGAATCAGTCGACTGCAGTCTTCACTTTCTCGCATTCTGCTCTTTCTGCTCGCTCAAACCGCGGCTCATTTAAAACCTTCGTAATATCCTTCTCTATTTAAACTATGTGTGGCAAGCACAAAATTCTAAAGGGAAAAGCGTTGTAAAAGCATATGAGCAAAGATGGTTAAGGTTACATGTATATATAGTCCTCAGTTTCCTTGGGCTGCTGAATGGTTAAAAATAGTCAAAGAACTATATGCGAACTCAGAAGTGGAAGAAATCAATGTTTGGGAGAAACCAAAAGAAGCTGAAGAATTAATCAACAAAGGATGCCAAAACGAAAAACAGAAAAACGCTGCATATAGGTTTGGACTGTTTCTAGACGGGAAATATGCCAAAACAGGAATGGAATTCATCTCAGATGATGAAAAAGCGCATGTTCTTGAGCGTTTAGAAGGTACGCATCGTCATATTTATGTTGAGAGTGAAATCACCATAGCTCCTTTGACAAGCCTCACAGTGGAAGACGACATTAACCTTTCTCTTTTAATTCATCCCTCTGCTGTTTCAGTTAGCAATCAAGGCTTAAACAAAGGGAAAGAGATGAAGACGAGATGGTTTAAAGATGTCTTTTCAGCTGTGGATCCTTGCGGCGTGATAGCCTACAGAAGAAAACAACCAATAGGACTCTTAGAATATTTGCCCTCTCCTTTGGCAAAAAAACTGGGCTTCACCCCAACTGACGACTCAAAAGTGCTTACAATAACTTACATGGAAGTCGCACTGGGCGAAGAAAGACAGGGCGTCAGCAAAATCCTAGTTTCTTCGATGCTTGGGAATTTGATGCGCGACAACCAAGGATTTAACGAAATCGAGGTGTTGGCTCAAGAAGGAGATGCGACTCTGGATTATCCAGACAACGTTCCAATTATGCATCCGGTCCCCTTATACTTCGAGATGGGCTTTAGAAAGGTTAAAACATGGAGAGAACTTGTGCTGATGCGCTATCAACTAGCTTAACATGTTGTATATCATCGTTTAATAAAAAGACTGTACTCTCCGAAGCAAAAGACCTTTCCTGCTATCAGCAAGCTTATCTATCATTATTTTTTTCTTTTATTATTCTCATGCACATACGAAGTGACGTTGTTTTCCTTGTTATGTGTGGTGTCGATGCTTGAAGGTTCTAGCAGTATCTGATTTTCACGGAAGCATGGAAGCCTCTCGAAAAACAGCTTCTAAAGCGGAGAAGACTCACGCTGACGTTATAGTTGTTTCTGGAGACATTACACATTTCGGTTCAGTTCAAGATGCAAGAGAACTGCTTTTACCCCTAGTTAAGCTGCAGTTACCAGTTTTCTTTGTGCCCGGAAACTGTGATCCGCCCTCATTAACCGAAATCAACATGAAGAATGCACGGTGCATTCACGGCTCATGCGAAACCTACGACAATGCAATCTTTGCAGGTGTAGGCAGTTGTCCCATCACGCCGTTTTACACACCATTTGAAGTGACAGAAGAATCGATCATGGTTTTGCTAAATCAGAGTACAATGCAATGTCGACCTAGATCTTGGCTGATTCTGGTCTCTCATACTCCTCCTAAAAACACAAAACTAGATGCAGCGTTCATTGGCGAGCATGTCGGCAGTTCAAGTGTGAGGAAATACATAGAAGACAAGCAGCCAGACATTGTTTTCTGTGGACATATACATGAAGCGAGGGGTATAGACCATGTAGGCAACACAATTGTCGTAAACCCGGGACCAGCAAGACACAGCCAATGCGCGGTAGCCAACATAAAGGAGAAGATTGAAGTAAAACTTGACTACCTATAGAAGACTAAATTTAAAGTTTAATAAGTGAAATTAAAGTAGTATAGAGCCACGAGATGAATAAGATGCCCTTTGAGAAAGGCGAGTTCATTTTCATCGATTACGTTGCCAAGGTTAAAGAAACAAAAGAAGTCTTCGACACGACAAGAGAGGACACTGCCAAGAAAGAAAAGCTGTATAAAGAAGGAGAAATTTACGAGCCAAAGCTAGTGGTGGTCGGCGAAGGATGGTTGCTGAAAACCCTTGACGAGGGCTTGCTCAACATGGAACTAAAAAAGCCTGCGACGGTTGAGATACCGCCTGAAAATGCATTTGGAAACCGTGATCCCGAAAAAGTTAAGTTGGTTCCACTTAGGCGTCTTACAGCCAAGGGTATTACACCTCAATTAGGAATGCGTATCGAGTTTGATAATAAATTGGCAACTGTGAGAACCATAGGCGCGGGTAGAGTTCAGTTAGATTTTAATCCGCCATTAGCAGGCAAAACTCTAGTCTACGAAGTTACAGTTCAGAAGAAACTGGAGACAAAAATGGAAAAGATTAAGGCACTTATCCACCGCAGAATCCCAGTGGTAGACGCCGAAAAGTTCGAATTGAAAACGCGAAAAACAATTGCTGAGATAAGTGTGCCAGAAGAAGCTTTCTACATAGAGGGGTTACAACTTGCAAAGAGAGGCATAGCAACCGACGTACAAAAATTTTTCCCAGAAACAAATACAATCAAGTTTGTCGAAACCCTCAAAAAACGAGAACCAGCTTCCGCAACAACTACTGCCTCCAAGTCAGAATAGAAAATGGCGTAGAAGAAACAAAGAAATTATTAACTTTCCACCGCTTCAATAAGCTTGTTCTGCTCTAAGCTGGAAACCGAAATGGACAGGACTGTTGAAATTGTCTGCATTGGAAACGAACTTCTTATAGGCAAAACGTTGAACACCAACGCCCAGTGGCTTGCTAAAAGAATTATAACATTGGGGTTGAACGTGAGACGCATCACTACAATAGGAGACGACGTAAACGAAATCGCAGACATAACAAAAGAAGCTCTACAACGGAAACCAAGATTTATCATTACCACAGGTGGCTTAGGTCCAACGTTTGACGACAAAACTCTGGAAGGCATCGCCAAAGCAGCGAACTGCCCATTGCAAATTCACGAAGAGGCATTGAAAATGATTGAAGAGACCTATCAGCGATATGTAAAGGAGGGACTCGTGAAGGAAAAGGTAAAATTAACCAGTCCTCGAATCAAAATGGCTACACTGCCGAAAGGAGCGATTCCGTTGCCAAATCCGATCGGAACGGCTCCAGGAGTTCTTCTAAAACGTAACAACGTGACGATTATAGCTTTACCCGGGGTTCCTCCTGAAATGGAAGCTATATTTGACAATTCAGTGGTGCCTCTTCTCAAGGAGGTTTCAGGCAACGTAAACTTTTACGAAGCCAGCATCTCCGTCACTAGAAAAATGGAATCGGACATTGCTCCCCTTATCGACAAAACCATGCGTGACAATCCCTATGTCTACATAAAATCTCACCCTCATGGAGGCGAAGGGACTCCTCACCTAGAATTGCACTTTTCAACTACTGCCAAAAACTCCAACATAGCCAGAAACCGTGTTAGTCGAGCCCTACTTCAGATCACAGAACTCATACAAGCAAAGGGTGGAGAAATTAAACCCAAAAAACTCGAATAAGAAAGTATAACTTTCAGCCTTTTTTCACAAAGTTTTTATCACATGCCTACACGAATACATCATTCATTGGAGTTCGCAAGGTTGAAAGCGGTCATATTAGCTGGGGGTTTTGGAACAAGACTACGCCCCCTCAGTTGCACACGTCCAAAGATGCTCTTTCCAGTGGCAAACACGCCCCTTCTGGACTGGACTCTCAAAAAACTGGCGAAGAACAAGGTGAAAGAGACAATTCTAGCAGTGAATTATATGTCTGACGTCTTCATTAAGCGATACGGGAAAAAGGCTCATGGAATGAAGATCATTTATTCAAAAGACCCTTACCCAGCTCCAGAGACCCTCTCACTCTTTCAAAGACCTTTACGAACAGGAGGCCCAATCAAAAGAGCTGAAAAGCTAATTGGGCATAAAGAGCCTTTTCTTGTTCTGAACGGTGACATTCTCACCAACATAAATTATACAGAGTTTGTGAAAAGACACAAGGCAAGTAAGGCAATTGCAACTATTGCACTTAACGAGGTTGAAGATCCAAGCAGATATGGAGTTGTAGAGTTAACCAAGGAAGATCGTATAACCCGTTTTGTAGAAAAACCAGCCCGAGAGGAAGCCCCCAGCAATCTAGTGAATGCAGGAATTTACGCTCTTAACCCAGAAATCTTCGATTATATTCCAGAAGGCCCAGTTTCAATTGAACATGAAATCTTTCCAAAACTTGCCGAGGAAGGAAAACTCTATGGCTACAACTTTCAAGGCTACTGGACGGACATCGGAGAACCAAGCGACTATCTAAAAGCCAATCAACTTCTCCTCGAGACAGAGATCAAAGAAGAAAAACCAGGGAAAAACACTACTTTGGAAAGTGAAACTGAAATAGTTAAGCCTTGTATCATCGGAGAAAACGTGACAATAGGAAACAAGTCAAAAATTGGCCCATACGTAGCTATCGGAGAAAACGTAATCCTTGGGAAGGGAGTTCTTATAGAGAACTCGATAATCTTCCGGAGAACGATAATTTCGGATTTCACATCCATAAAAGATGCGGTTATAGGTGAAGCTTCAATGATTGGAAGATGGGTGAAGGTTGAAAGTGGATGCGTAGTTGGAGATCACGCAATGATTCGGGACAACGTAACCTTAACCCAAGGAGTAAGTGTTTGTCCTTCTAAAGAGGTTACAGAAAGCGTTCTAACCCCCAAGTGTTTAATGTAAAATCTCTTCCTTTCTATGATCTTACAGCGCGTGTTGTCCTTTCGAAAGCGTTATACTTCAACAATCTAATACATACTGCAAACTGTCAAAGCCTGATGTGATGCAATGACTATCATGTCTCAAAAGGAAAGCTTGAAGGCTCTAGAAGAACGGAAGAAATACACAGTTAGCGTTGTAGGATGTGGACGCATAGGTTTGCCAACAGCATGTCTCTTCGCAGAAGCAGGATTCAAGGTGATTGGAGCTGATGTCAACTCTAGAGTGGTGGCTCTTCTAAATAAGGGCAAAGCTCCCATCGCCGAAACAGGTATCAAAAAAATCCTAAAAAAGCACGTGAAAAACGGAGATTTTACCACATCCAAGGACATTAGAGAAGCTGCGGCTGCCAGTGACGTAGTTGTCCTTGTTGTCCCAACTCCAATTGATAGGAAGAAGAAGCCGGATTACACGTTTATTGAAAGACCATGCAAAGAGATTGGTAGAGGATTACGCGCTGGGTCTCTGGTTATAATTGCGAGCACGATGGGTCCTGGAATCGCTGAGACAGTGATCATGGAGACATTGGAAAAGACTTCTGGCCTGAAAGCTGGAGTTGATTTTGGTCTGGCATATAGTCCTACTCGGGCAACTCCAGGTAGAGTTCTGCAAGATGTTTCCACATACGCTAGAGTGGTAGGTGCTATAAACGAAAAAAGCTTGAACGTCGCCAGCCTTGTTTTAGAAACCATCGTTAAGGGTGGAATAGTTAAGGTGCGAGACATGAAAACAGCAGAAGCCGTGAAGCTCTTTGAGAATGTATATAGAGATGCCGTTCTGGCGTTGACAAACGATTTTGCCCAGTTCTGCGAAAAGATTGGCATAGACTACTTAGAGGCACAGGAAGCAGCAAACACTCAGCCCTACTGTCACTTACTTGTCCCGGGAATTGTCAGCGGGCACATTCCAAAGGATCCCTATCTTCTTTTAGAAGAAGCAGAAAATGTGAGCACAAAATTGCGTATGCTAGTGTTAGCGAGGAAAATCAATGATGAAATGCCAATCCATGCAATTCGCTTAGTTAAGGATGCGTTAAAGCAGTGTGGAAAAACATTGAGAAGAGCTAAAATCACCGTTCTAGGAGTCTCCTATCGCCCAAATGTTAGAGAATCTAAAGGAAGCAAAACTCCTGAACTTGTTAAGAGGCTTCTTGGAAAAGGCGCCATTGTTCAGGTTTATGACCCCTTTTACTCTCAAAAGGAGTTGAAGGAGATGGGATATCCCTCCGGAAAAACGTTGACGAAGGCTGTGGAAGGCACTGACTGCTTGCTGATAGCAGTAGGACACGACCGTTTCAAGCGTTTAAACCTTAGAAGAACAAGTTTTCTAATGAAAGAGCCACCAGCAATAGTAGACATGGGGCAAGTCATCGACCCATTAAAGGCTGAAAAGGAAGGATTCATCTATCGCAGAGTAGGAAGAGGAATCTGGACAAAACAGTAGCTCGCTTTAAAGCGTCCTCAAAATAAGATTGGCAAGATTCTTTGCTCCATCTTGAAAAACAGGAACCTGTCTCCCCCTTGCTTCCTCAATGGCTTCTAGAAGAGTTTCCACTCGTATTTGAGAAATCAAAACTGCGTTTATCTTTTTAGCCAACTGCTTGGCATCTTCCATAGTGCCTGTTCTCGTCCACTCCGGGTTTGGAACCAACACAACGGGCTTCTGATAGTTCATGGCTTCTAAAACCGTGACTCCAAGATGCGTAACCACCAATTCAGCGTTAGCGATGAGCTCGTGAAATTTAGGCGTGACTGTAAGGGCTTTCCATTCAGGATGTTTCTTAAGATAAGGAGCTGGGTCAATCTTGCCCGTTTGCAGAACTATATTATGCAACTGGCTTTCTACCAAGGCGTCAAACAAAGGTCGATGTCCATACGTGCCTCCGGAAACTAGAATGTATCCTTTGTTCTGGGGTTCAACCTTACGCTTTGGGAGTATGGGACCTACTACAACGCCTCTAAGCAGTTTCTTTTGCTCCTCCCAATGTAGAGCGGTTATTGCTGAAATATATTGTAACAGGTGTGCGGACTTGGAAGGCTTTACAAAACGAACGGGACTTTCAATGTTGACTATGGAAACACTTCGCATCCAAGCAAGTATTGCTGGAGGTACACAGAAATTGCTGCCTGCGCTGACGACCACATCGAATTTTCCTAGATCCTGATTACAAGTATCCACGAAGGCTCTGATTAGTCGAACTGCAAATACGTGGTTAGGCGTCTTGGGTTCTCGGGCTTTTAACAAGAATCCAACTTTTCCAAATTTGCTCAGTCTTTTGGCGCTCAATGAATCTCCGTGGGGTACAAGAAAGTTCAAAGACGCTTTTTGATAGAGTTCTTCAGCTAGTGCGTATGCGTAACCAGTGTGTCCTCCACCGGCAGCAAGAATCAGTATGCGTTTACGCACCTTTTGTTTCTCCAAGCTTTTTTATTGGAGAGGGATTAATATGTTGTTTTATAACCCTTTGCCGAGTAGCGATTAGACATGACAATGTGTGGATGAAATCGTAATTCACAAAGGTAAAATAAGATGGGAAGCATAGAAAACGAACTAAACTAAGGTGAAAAAGTGATAGTACTGTTGGTTTCAATGATTGTCGCGTTTGCCACAGCTTTACTGGTGACGCCCTTTTTCATTCGATTCTTGTTCAAAACAGGCGTTGTCGCCTTAGACCTTCACAAAAAGGACAAACCAAAAAAAGCTACTTCAGGAGGTATCTGTGTTGCTTCTGGAGTCTTAGCGGGATTGTTAGCTTACATAGGCTTTCAGACGTTTTACACCAGATTCTTTTTAGAGGACAAAAATTTAACTTGGCTTATTCCTCTTTTGGCAGTCACCTCTTCAGTTCTATTAGTGATGTTCGTTGGTTTTCTGGACGATTTAGCCGTAAAGGGAAAGATGGAGAAGACGAAGGAAGGTCTCGACATAAGAGTGGGATTGCCCCAGTGGATTAAACCCTTGCTGACTTTGCCAGCAGCAATACCGCTTATGGCCATAAGCGCTGGTGTGACGAGGATGGCACTACCAATTGTTGGAGTCATTGATTTCGGTGTTCTCTATCCCCTTTTGCTGATCCCGATAGGTGTCGTAGGAGCGTCAAACATGGTTAACCTACTAGCAGGTTTTAATGGATTGGAAGCTGGAATGGGCATTGTCTACTTTCTAGGACTAGGAATCTTGGCTCTATTAAATCCACGTGCACAAACTTCTGGATTAGTCGTGTTTATGATCACCTTTGCTGCGTTAGTTGGATTCATCGGTTATAACTGGTACCCCGCTAAGATTTTGCCTGGAGATTCACTTACTTACTTGTTAGGTTCATTGGTTGCCTCTGGCGTAATAGTTGGAAACATGGATAGATACGGGATAGTCGTCATGCTACCCTTCATAATAGAATTTTTCCTGAAACTTAGAGCTAAGTTTAAAGCGAGTTGCTTAGGAAAATTAAGAGAAGACGGGAAGCTTGATCCGCCTTATGGAAGGAAAATTTACAGCTGGACTCACCTGATAATGAACTTAAAACCATTAACTGAAAAGCAAGTCACAATCATTCTTATCCTTGTTCAGATAATCTTTACTCTCTTAATATTTCTGCCTATCTTCTGATCAACAGTTCCTAGAGATATTGTACTGATCGGTGCCAGTAGCTCGAAAAGAAAGCTATTTCTTTTGCTTTAGGTTGAAAGGTTTCCCTTCAGAAAGTATCTTTCGAGGAATCTTTTTCTCCCACTTACGCAGAAAGGGCAGTTCATCCTTTTCTTCACGTAACTCGTCAGGTAGCATCTCTGGAATTTCATCTCTTATGGGATACCACCGCAAGCATTTTGGACAGATTAGTACTCCTTCAACAATCTCATCTTTCTCTTCAAAAACGTGCAACTCTAAAGGATAATACTTGTCAATGGGACAAGCCAGAATATCCATCAACTTTCTCTTGATAATTCATTCCTCCGCTTTAACTATGTTATTTGGCAACATTATAAAAGATTTGTTAGACTTCAACGAAATCAGAGATGTACGAATTCCACTAGTAACCTAAACTGCCAGAAGCGGAATTAGAAATCATTTGAATGTCAATAGCTACCTGATACCAGTTAGGTCCTGTTGCCCGCACTACCCGATCAGAAGGAAAATCAAACTTTGCCCTCAGTTTCTTCAGCTTTTCAGAAATTCTTGTTTCAGCTTTCTCAACTGGACTTTCGCCTTTAATGGCATGCTCGAAAGCGTAGTAATGAATGTATCCCCCTGAAGGCTTAAGTGCGATTAAAGCTTGTTCAAGATATTCATAGGCTTTTTCTGGAAGAGGCATAAGAACTCTATCCGCTATGTTTTGTAGTTGTGTCTCTACAATATCTTTAGCATCACCAAGTATGGGAACAACCTGCCCTCTAACTTTATTGAGTGCAACGTTTTCTTGCATGTAATGGACAGCGACCGGATTGATATCTATAGAGTAAATCTTGTCTACCTTGGAAAATTTAGCCATAAGTATTGAGAAACAGCCTACACCAGCAAACAAATTAACTACTACTTCGTTTGGTCTAGCCAGTTTCGCAACGCGCATTCTTTCATATGAAAGCCTAGGAGAAAAATAGACCTGTTTTAGATCTACCTTATACAAGCAGCCGAACTCTTTGTGCAAAGTTTCAGTTCTTTTTTCGCCTGCAATCCACTGCAAGTCGCGCAGACGAAATTCGCCTGAAACTGGGCTAGTTTGAAGCAAAACGGTTTTCACACGCTTATGGGTTTTCATAATGGCTTCAGCTAAAAGCGGTGCTTTCGCTTTAAGAACGTCTTGAACACGGATAATCGCAATGTCGCCTACGATATCATAGGATTTGTGCAAAACTCGAAGTTCTTCGGGGTTCAATCTGTCTCTCAAAAACTCCTTTAGGTTTCCACGCATTGGCAAACCTCAGAAATCATTCACCTAGACCTGCTACGCGGCTTAGCCAAGTGGCTATCCATTTAAAGCCCTTTGGAAGATAATCATGAAGCATCTTCACATCATGCTTCTTGACTGTTTTCAAAGCAACGAGAGACAAGAAATAGGTTGCTGCTCCAGCAACTACGTAGAGAATAAGCACATTTATAGTGATATCAAAGAGTTGACCGCTCGAAGGCATAATAAACCACCTTGTTAAGTCAAGAAGGAAAATGGCTAGTATCATAAAAAGAGAGGAGAGCGCTGCTTTACTTAAGGCTTCATTGTCAAATTCGAGAGAAAAAACTCCTTTTAAAGCAAGAACACTTAACCCAAATGTTATAATCGCAGAAAAAGTTCTAGCCAAAGCTGGTCCAGGCAAACCAAGGTTAAGGAGAGCCAATGCAACGAAAGATGTAGCCATATTAACTAGTATAGAAAGAATTGTGATAGCTGAGGCAGTTTTGGTACGTTCAAGAGTCAACAAAATAGGACTTATTGCAATCCCCAATGTTGTTGGCAGAGCTGCAAAACAAATGATAGTCAATGGCAACGCCGCCCCAGCATATTCTTGCCCAGCGAATACCATTATAATCGGGCTGGACAAAGTTGCAAGCCCAAAGATCATAGGAAATCCTATTAATGCCAAGTAACGTGTGGACACGCGAAAAGCATCCTTCAAGCTGTTTAAGCCCTGCTGAGCATAAAGTTCTGAAAGCTGCGGGAAAAGAGCTGTAATGATTGCAGTCGAGAAGAGCATCGGAATCATCGAGGCTCTAACTGCTACATAGTAGACGCCAAGCAATTCTTGAGCTTCTGTTGGACCAAGAACAGCACTTGTATATGAAAAGATAAGAAGGGAATCTACCCAACTGGCGAAGTAACTTATAATATTAGAGATATAAAGTGGATAAGAGAAGTTGAGAAGCGGCTTTAGCGGATGCGGCTTTCGACTTAAGCCTAAATATTTCAAAGTTAAGGCTAGACTGGCTAAAGAAGATACAGTGACACCTATCAACCAGCTAATGACAACTCCCAGAAGACCGAAACCAGCAAGAAGAAGGAAAATACCTAAGACACTTTGCAGAACGGCATATACAAAACTAAGCAACGCAAATTCACCGATTTTTTGTAAACCCCTTAAACAGTTCTGCATAAGAAGATTCAAAACAGTGAAAACCACACTCAAAGCAAGCAACCTAAATAAAATCGCATGCTCAATTGAACCGAATAAAAACTGTGACAAGGACTCTGCAGGGACAAAAAAGAAACTAAAACATATCACAGAAGCAAACAGCCAGATTTGTAACAAGCGAGTTACCACAGATTTTGCTCTTTCAATGTCCCCTTCAGCAACAAATTGAGGGATATACTTAGCAGCGGCAGAAGGCAAGGCAAAAGCCCCAAAAATTGAAACCATATTTAGAACAAAAGTGAGCAAAGTGTAGACACCCATTTCTTTTTCAGGAAGTATGCCGACAAGAAAGATAAAATAGATTAAACTTATCACTGCTGAGGCAAAGCCTTGAATGAAAAAGTAAGTAGCACCTCGTGCAACCCGTGTTGTTGGACGCAACTATGTCAGCCTCTTACAAACTGAGTATAGAACACAGTAAAATTTAAACGAGATATAAAAGCTCATACCTATACGAAATCTCATGAAGCCAGCAGAAAGGTTTTTCATAAACCACTTAGTATTCTCTAAGCCTAGACATAAAAAGAAGAGATAAACTTGCAACTGAAGAAAACTGCGTCAAAATTGGGCGAGAACACCCTAAAGCTTCTCAAGAACTTGAGGGTTAAAACATCACACGACACAATACTGCAGGCAAGCATTCTTTCGATAATTCTCATGCTTTCCTTTGCGATTCGCGTGTTACCTATGCGCTGGGGTTTCCAGTTATCTGAGTTTGATCCTTATTCTCATTATCGTTCAGCGGAATACATAGTGAATAATGGATTCGCATCTTGGTTTACCTGGCACGACGAGAAACGGTGGTACCCAACTTATAGTGGACAAGGCATACCCGTTTCTAGTGCATATTTCCCAGGTGTTCCTTTTACTGCAGCGTTTTTCTATAAAATCTTACAGATGTTAGCAGTGCCTATAGGACTATACGAGTTTGCAGTAATATTTCCACTAATAATGGCTGCTTTGACTTGTTTGGTTATGTATTTTTGGGGTAGAGACACTTGGGGAAAAACTGTTGGATTGTTCTCTGCCTTCTT
>CAYFZT010000010.1:0-17000 GCA_964347555.1 uncultured Candidatus Bathyarchaeia archaeon
CCACCAATTCCAAGCGATTTAGAGGCGTAAACTTCCATACCAAGGGTTTTCTCTAGTTTTGGAATTCTCAAGGATATACCAACCTAGTGCTATCTTTAGCATACTAAAATGTGCTTCGCAACACTTCTTACGCGCATGTGTTAGGGGTAGTCCTTAGCCTAAGTATATATCTACGACTTTTTCATGTGCACATGCTTGGAAATGTGCAGTTCTAAACCTATTCTGAGAGTTGAAATACCTCTTAAATCTCGTTCTTTCTTTACATGTTCATTCTGGGGTGCCTGAGTGATTAAAGTGCGGGGAATAACCTTGGAAATCTTAAGAGAAGTGGAGATTCTTTCTGATGAAGATGGCAGATACCTCCTCCACCTGGCAAATATCTATGCCCCTAAAGAGATGCGTGCTAAGAAGTAACAACAATAGCATAAAGTCTTTTTTCTGGCAATGCACGCAAGTAACCGTAGAATTATGCATTTCAAAAAAGAGTCAGCTTCTCAGTGATCTTGTCAACTTTGTCGCTTGGGGCTGGACCAATTCCCAGACATGTGAGTGTGTTAGGTGGAAGCTCAGTTAAGCCTCTGTCATAAATTAGCGCATGAGGCAACTCTAACTCTCTAGCTTGGCGCTCAAACTCCAAAAGCTCACGTTCACTTTCAACCTTCACAGCAATTTTACATTGCCCCTCTTTCAACCAAGCCTTCCACCAGTCTGAACAACGCTTTCTAGCTTCTTCAGCCGCTGAAACAGCCGCATGCCCTGCTTGCGCTGCAATCTTGCCCCTGCTCATCTTTAGATCAGCCCGCATAACGATGACCTGTTTATACTTGAACTCTGACATACGCCCAGCCTTTGCAATTGAAATTTAGCGATTTTCACTTTCTGCTTGTGCTGACGAACCTTATAATTCTCTTTATGGGCTGTATTTAACGGTGTTTATGGGCAAGATTATCCGACTTTTCAGTCAAGAAGATTTAAGTTAATCCGCTGAAGTTAGGGAAGAAAAGATGAAATACAAAGCCAAAACCGGTATTGCTGGATAGGGAATCATGCGAACCAGCGAGCTTCCCTCGTAGTCTACATCGCCAGCGTCTTCTAAGGCTTTGTCAACTCCAAATCGAGAACATAAACCGATAATCCTATCAATTTGACCCTCAGAAAGCTTGTCTAGTCCTTTCCTCAATCGGCGCATAACCTCTAGTTCAAAACCTATTGCCTTTTTCCATCGAAACTGATAACGGGACAAATTTTTCTCAGAAAAATCGTTGTTTTTGATGGCTTCATAAGCGACTTCACCCGCAATTCTTGCGCACAAGAGTCCAAAAATTATGCCGCCGCCAGTTGTTGGCTTAACCTGAGAGGCAGCATCTCCTACCACTAATAAACCGTTTGCATAAGTTCGTGGTATGGCTCCTCCAAGCGAGATAGGATGCATGGAAAGGCTGGTGATCCTACTCCTCCTTAGTTTCTTAGATGCTACCGGATGTTTATGTACAAAGCGTTTCAAATATTTCCGAGGGTCTCCCGCCTTTATTGCTAAGCCTACCTTTGCAGTGTCATCTCTTCTCGGGATAATCCATGCGAAAAAGCCAGGTGCAAATTTTCGTCCAAGGTAAACCTCAACCATGTTAACGTCAACATCATCCACGTGGTCTACTTCTGCCTGTATTGCATTCACAACCATTGACCAATCTAATGTCTGCAATCCAGCTCTTTTCAAAAGAAGTGCCGAGCAACCTTCTGCGTCTATCACAATTTTTGATTCCACTTTTTCTTCAACTCCTTTTCTGCTCGCAGAGACTCCAGCGATACCTCCTGACTTGGAAACAAGAGAAGTTACTCTCGATTCATTGAAATACTGTGCTCCAGCTTTCATCGCAAGCTCGGCAAGATGCTTATCCAACAGTTTCCGGTTTAAAACGCAAGTTACTGGAGAAGAACGTTTAACCCTAAACGCTAGACCAGACGGGGAATAAAAAACTGCACCGTAAATCTTATTCTCAAAAATCTTCTGCGGTAGATGCAGCCCCAAACGTTTTAGTCCGTTTAAACTCACATGACCCGCGCAGTGGGAAGGCATACCTATCTCCCTGTGCTCCTCAAAAATAGTAACATTTGCGCCTAATTTGGCTAGAGTCCAAGCTGCAAACGAGCCGCTTGGTCCTCCTCCAACCACGATTGCATCAGTGTGTTCTTGATTCACGTCAATTGTCCTCTGAAATTACGTCATTATAGGCTAAGTTCAAGTAGCCTTTATGAATTTAAACTTCTTTCATTGTTAACGATCACATGAGGAGGAATAAATCTGAAAATTATCCCCGTAATTGACGTTCTAAACGGCATTGCTGTTCATGCTATACGAGGTGAAAGAAAGCATTATCGTCCATTAGCGAGTGTCCTTTGCGGCTCAGCAGAGCCATTGGACATAGCTTTAACATTTGAGTCTCTGGGATTTAACAGCCTTTACTTGGCTGACTTAGATGCAATCTTGGGGATGTCAACAAATTTCGCTCTTTACCAACAGATTGAAAAGAGAACTAATCTGGATTTCATGGTTGATGCTGGACTCGCAGAGATAACAAGGGCTGAAAAATTGTTGAAAGCTGGGGTGTCAAAGATTGTAATAGGCACCGAAACTCTGCGCAGTTTAGATTTTGTAAATAAAGCAGTTGGCATGTTTGGTGGGAATCATGTAGTTGTGAGTATAGACCTAAGAGGAGGAGAAGTGATGAGTGTTTCAGAAAAAATTAAGGTCATGAATGCGGTTGTGCTTGCGCAAGCATTTGAAGAAGTCGGTGTTTCTCACATTATCCTTTTAGATTTGGACAGGGTGGGAACCGAACATGGAGCCAATGTTGAGGTTCTTAAAGAGGTTCTTAAGAAAACCAAGGTTGAAGTGCTTGTTGGCGGTGGCATAAGAGACCTTCAAGATCTAGAGGAAATTAAGAATCTGGGAGTATCTGGTGCTCTTGTAGCCACTGCGTTGCATAATGGGAAACTTAAAGTAGATGAGTTGAAATCTGCAGGTTTTCTGTAAGTCTTTCCTATGTCATCTCTTTGTCAAAAATCTCTTGAAGAACCTTTTTCGAAACGTTAAGCTTTTGAGAGATTTCCTTAGCCCATTTAACATAGGACTTGAAAACGTTGCAGAATATTTCGGTTTTTTCAGTTTCTGTTAAATCGTTTTTTTCAGCTAGGAGCAAGGCGAACCATCTTCCCCTTTTAGTTAGCATTTTTAAGTGCTCAATTATCGTCTTGTTTGAGTACGGAAGTGTGTTCACCAGGTCTTTCTGGTAAATTTTCGTCGATATTCCATGCTTTATTGAAAACCTTAGGATGTCTATGGGAATTTTAGAGCCAAAAACAGCCTTTAAAACCCGAAATTTCTCTTCTGCCGGCAAGAAAACAACATAGGGGTAAACTCCTTTTTCACTCAAACTTGATTTTACCACCTTTAACGTTCCTTGAATGATTTACAGTTCTGAATATCATATCCTCACTAGCAAAGATAAATCGGCTGTTTGCTACAGATATTCGAACAAAAACCTTATTAGCGTTGTGTAAAAAGTTACATAGCAATTTAGAAAACTACAGAAGGTGCTCATGAATTTGAATCTAAAATTGTCCTCACGAAATTCGAATGTTGGGAGGATGAAAGATTGACCGCTCAACCTCGTAAGAGCGTTATTGTGGCATTAATTGCCGTATGGACGGCACTAGTGTTGTCCACAGTCTTTATTCCTGCTTTCCCCATACTAGGAACCTCGGCTCAAGTCTCGGTATCCAGCGTTTTATTCTCTGCTTTAACGGCACCTTTGTTGGGTTATTTTGGCGGCACGGTGTCAGGCTTAATTTTCGGATGGGCTGCTCCAATCCTTAATCCCGCGATTTCGTTAGGTCCATTAACATTCCTTAGCCCGATGATAGGTGCCCTTGTAAGCGCATTATTTCTATTTAATCGCTGGAAGGTAGCAGTTTTAGTTTTTGCAGTTGGACTTGCAACATGGTTTGCTCATCCTTTCGCGTGGTATCAACTTATGCCCATTGTCACATGGCAATATTGGTTTGCACTAGTACTAATAATGATTCCGCCGATTAGGAAACGAATTATTGATTCCATAGTCTCTAGAGACCCCGTAACTTTAACCGTGGCGCTGTGGTGCCTTGCCTGGATTGCTCGCATGGGCGATGTACTTGTTGCCAACAATAATGCAGTCTGGGTCTTGGGGTGGACATATGATCTGTACATCTTCTGGGCGCCACTGACGCTGTACTATGCCATAGCGGATTCCCTGACTGCACTTGGCGGCGCAATAATTGCAACAGCGGTACTTTTAACGTTGAAAAGAAGCGGCATAAACATCACAGCCATTGACTTCTTTAAGCCGATATTGGGAGCTAAAAAGTGAAAGTGGAGCGCCTCCAATTCTAATTAAAATTTCAGGAGGAATTGAAGTGAGACCCAAAGTGAATGAAAGGGCATTAAAGGTTGTAGAGCAACTGATATCTGAAGCTAAAGAACTTAATGTCAAGGTTGAAACAATTCCAAACGGTGCCACATTGATTGACTGTGGTGTCGAAACGAAAGGCAGTTTTCAAGCGGGTCTATATGTGACTAGAATCTCTGCAGGAGACCTTTTGCAGATTTCTGTAACCACTCAGATCTACGACGACATTACATTGCCAACTCTTCACGCCTATTCAGAACAACCTTCCATTGCTTGCTTAGGAGCACAATACGGTGATTGGGAAATAAGAATTGAAAAATTTTATGCCATTGGCTCGGGTCCAGCACGAGCTTTAGCCCTCAACAGGAAAACACCTGTGTCGGTTGAGGCTAAAAGAAAGGTTTATGAAAAAATGGGCTACACTATCAGTAACCCACGAGAAATTTTTGAGAGAATCAACTACAAGGATTCCAGTGAAGAAGCAGTTATTGTTCTGGAAACGCAGCAACTTCCCAATGCAAATGTGCTTTCCTATATTGCAAAGGAGTGTGGAGTTAAGACAGCGAATTTATATGCAATAGTGACACCTACCACAAGCTTGGTGGGCACTGTTCAGATAGTTGGGCGTGTAGTTGAGGTTGGCATCCACAAGCTTGGTTTGCTTGGTTTTGATTTGACGAAAATTCTTTTCGGTTCAGGGTTTGTTCCCGTTCCACCAGTTGATCCAAACCATGTGAAGGCTATGGGTAGAGTCAACGACGCTATACGTTATGCAGGAGCGACGTTCTATGACGTGAGTCAAGACAGTGACTTGGAATTAGAGAAAGTCGTAGCTAAAGTTCCTGCTTCAGCCTCTAGAGATTATGAGAAACTTTTTGAAGAGATCTTTCACCAGAGCCCTGATTTTCATGGGGTTGACTTAGGAATTTTTTCGCCAGCAACCATAACTGTTAACAACGTAAAGACTGGCAGAATCTTTCAAGCTGGTGGAATCAATATACAAATGCTAAAGAAGGCATTGGCTGCTTGACCGCTGAAAACTACATGGAAACTCGTGAAGGCGATATTATCGAAACATTTAACGGCAGTTTTTAAAATTGAAGGAAAGAAGAAGGGGTTCTGATGAATTTGCGGTTGTCTTCGTATGATGTTGCCTTAACGGCTATTTTTGCTGCGTTGTCAGCCATTGTGGTTAAGGTTGTGCCAGGAATACCAATTATAGGGCTTTCTGGTGCCAGCATAAAGTTTGATGCAGCGTTAGCTCCGATTTATGGGATGATAATTGGTCCTTACCTTGGTTTTATGGCAGGTCTTGTCGGCGGACTCGTTGTCGCAAGCAGCTTGTTCAGCGTGTTAACCTCCTTTGCTACTGCAATCTCTGCTTTTGTTGCAGGTGCCGTTGTGAAAAACGTCTTTCACTTTGGCAACAAGGGGATTAAAGGATGGAAGATGGCAACTGTGGTTGTTGGTTTGCTGATTTTAGGGTGGTATTCTACTTGGGTTGGTCAAGCAGCACCATTCTATCCAATTTTGCATCTTGCTGGTTTTTTCATATTACTTCTTGGCAGGGGAAGAATTGCGAAGGCCTTTGAGAAAGGAGAAGAAACCAGCAGAAATTGGCAGCCCAATCCATACTTTCTCTTATTGGGCATTTTCATTTTTTTGCTGGGCTTCATATTTTCTTCCACGAGTTTAAGACTGGTCTTTTCCGCTACAGTGTATAGTATCTCTGCACTTTTTACGCTCTCGTTCTACATTATTGGTGGGGCGACAATTGTATATGGATTGTTGGGCAGCTGGGTTAAGGAGAACCTTGTGATGGCAGTCGCTTTAGGCAGTTACTGTGGAATTATTGCCGACCACATGGTTGGAAATCTTGTCTTTATCCAACTAATTAATGCTGGCATTTTGAATGTTCCTCCGGAGATCTTACCGTCTCTGTTTATGGGAGTTCTGCCAATATCGGCTGTTGAGAGGCTCTTGTTCACGGCAATTGCAATCATTGTAGGAGTAGGCTTAATATCCAGCATTCGAAGGGCTGGCCTATTTCTGAAAAGAGAATAACGACCAATGGTTGAAGATGATGCTTAAGGCTCGCGAAGGAGACATTGTCGAGACAATTGACAATAACCTTTTTGACGTGAAAGGCTTAGTTCACCCGCCGAAAAAGATTGTTGCCTTTATCCGGTACGTACCTGACCCTCGTGGTGACAGAAAAAGAGAAAACGCAAACTATCGCAAAGTTTATCCTCTTCGAGAACGCTACGCGCTACTGCGAGAACATTTTCCTCAGTATCTTGTATTTGATCCAGTGTTTGATGAGGAACTTTGCGAGGTTCCAATAGAAGCTGTGAAACGTCATTTCAAACCGGCAGAAGGCCTAGCACGTCTCCATTCCAAAAAGGCGCTAGACAAGGTTGAAACAGACGCCTTGGAATTTGCAGAGTTATTGAAGAAAAAGGCAAATGTCTCACGGAGAAAATTAGGCATTTCAGGTTCGCTTCTCGTCGGACTACACATGCCGTATTCAGATGTCGACCCAGTCATTTATGGAGCAGAAAACTGCCGCAGAGTCTATTCAATGTTAAACTCAGTAGTGCAACAAAAAGACAGCTTGGTCAAGCTTTATACGCTTGGCGAGTTGAAGCGCTTGTTCGATTTTCGTTCGAAAGACACCGTCATGTCATTTGAGGATTTCTTCACTCCGTGCTGTTACAAAATTGCTGACGTAAAGATTCTTGAGGGAGCCCATGTTGAACCTATTGAGGAAATCGCTTCTTTTCGTGGAAGATTTTGTGAACAAGCCAGAAACGGCGAAACCGTAATTGCTCAAGGTAAAGTTGAAAGAGTGCAGACTGATAAACACGTATTTTATAGACTGCTCTTAGGGAATAAAACCTCAGATTTCATGGTCTCATCAGAAACCTAATTTTGAACTTTCAAAACTTGTTCATAATATCGTGGGGCATGCGTTAGAGTTATTTGATGGTAGGATCTTGTCAACGTTATTACTTGTTCCAGGTTTCCTTCAACAAAAGCCATTTCATCTTTCCGAACTTGCATCCTAAATTCTTCCATGTAAGAAACCACGCGTCTGATGTCTTCAGCTTCTTCTCCTTGAAGAATTCTGACTGGTTCAATCTGATAAATAGACGGCATAAAAGCCGCATCTTGATCGCCGATTACGCGTACGACAGCTTTAATCCAACCTTTCCTTAGAATTCGCGTTTCTGGGCTGTATTCGTTTTGAATCTCATTCCAGTTTTTCACGGGCTCAAACTCTGCTTTAATAGTTCTACCGCTTCGCTCGTCTTTGACCAATGCGTAGATAGCTTTCCTTTTTTGATGCCACAAGAACTCTTTCGGACCGTAATTGATAAAACTCCATTGTTTGTCTTTTACTGCTTCCACACTCTCAAACTCGTTCCGCAGAGGAGCACCCTTCTCCCTATACATATCTTCCAATGTTCTGCAGAGCTTTCTGAGTTCTTTTTCGCCATAAATTATGAAGTCTAAGTCAGAAAACTTTGGATGGTAAAAGCCGTGGAGAAGCGAGCCGAAGGCTCCAAAACTATGCAATTGTAGTCCAGACTGCTCCATGATTAGGTTTGACAAGGTTTTCAAAGCCTTGTGCAATGAGTCTTTAGCTTGCGTCTGCATTAGCTGGTGAAATTTTTCGTCGGGTTTTCGTGTTTCCAAGATTTGGTGTTGACTTACGCCTACGAGGAGCTCCTGTAGCGGTTCGTAGAGAATTCTGTATTGCGGATACTTGGCATTCACGAAGCGTAAGCCTTCATCAGAGTAAAACTTGTAGTAAACATGGTTTCCTCTGGCTCTGAATGCCTTAGGGTTGGTTGACATGAAAATCTCTGCTGGAGCATATTCGGCGTCGCAGACGTAAGCACTTGGTGGATGAAAGTAGCCGTAAACTCTGAAGATTATGCCTTCCTCTGTGATTATTGCATCGCGGTCTCTAAGCCTCAAAGACTGTAGTTTTCTCCTATTTGGTTCTCTTTAAATTGCACCAGCATTTTTGAGAGCGTCTAAGACCAGAAATGTTTCAGTCTCCTGTTCCTTTCTTCCCCAGCTTCCATCTTTATTTTGTCTCTTTATAACTGATGGCAACGCTTTTTTTAGCTGCTTTATAGCTAGAGCATGGTGCGCTCTAGATATGGCGTGGAATGTGTGATAAAAGGGAAAACTTTTCCATGCTCCCGTTATGGTTTGCCTCTTGGCTAAGTATTTCAAGCCGTCCTCTACTTGTTTGGATTCTTTGCTTAAGGGATGCTCGATTAGCATGCGTAACACGTTGATTGTACACCATGCACTGCACCAGTCGGGTTTCCAGAACTGAAAATATGATTTTATGGTTGTTCGAACTTGCCTGTTTTCGTCAAAACCGAAGATGTGGAATAAATGAACTGCATAGGCTGTTTGATAAAATATTGTGCAGCCCGGTCCGAATTCTCCATAAAAGGTTGAGCGCATCGTGCTGGGGTCCTTTCGGTTGTTTGAGTAGAAAAATCCGGGATAGCCTCTATACTGGTGTCTCTGAATTGAAAGCAACCATTCTAATCCTTTCCTTATGCTATTATCTTCTTCGTCATAACCTAGAAGAGCCAAGTTCCAGAGATTGTTGGCGGTGCTAACGAATAGCTGATCCCAACTTCCATCTGCTGATTGGTGCGAAACAGTTTTCTCATACAATTTTTCCTTTAAGGCCCTATCAGCTTGTGTTTCGCTTTTGAACACGTCTTTTCTAAGATAGATGCCAATAGGTGATTTCAAGGCGGTAACATAATTCAGAGGATTAGCCTTTAGCTCGTTTAACAGGTTTTTCATAAGGATCACAGATTAGACATAACTTTTAGCTTTATTTAAAGTGCTTCTCCAAACTCTTGTCTGAGACATTGTTGTGAGGAACCGTTGAGATTGTGTACTGGTAAAACTTTCCGCGGATATCTTTAGGTCAGCATATATTGCTGCATAATAGCTATGCTTATATCAGCGATAAGCGGGATACTGAGCTTTCGGTGAATTCTAAATGACTTTAAAGGTCTACAATGGCATTCCATTGCATGTTTGCCAATGTTGCGGTTGGCGTTGGAACAGTTTTGAAGTTAGAAACTGCCCAAGATGCGGAGAGAAAATGCTTCAAAAAAAGGGAGAATGTTAGAGTAGGTTTTCTTTCAGAGCGTTTCCCAATCCTCGAGTGCCTTTTTCATGTTCTTGATGGCTTCTTCTTCGAAAGGTTTTACTTTCCTTAGTATCTCAGCACCTTTCCTTCGGTTGCTTAATTTCATTTCACCTTGGTGTTTGAAGGGGAAAACCTGCGTAAAGTCTTTCATGAGTTCTGCGCCCTTCTTATAGCATTTGGCTGCTTCTTTCATGTGGTTTGACTGTTTTCCCGTGTACTTCTTTGAAAGTCGCATCAGAAACTCTGCAGACATTAATCGCCCTTCAGCGACGCAGGCACCGACGTAGCTGTTGCCCATGTAATTTTGTTTTTCTTCTGGAAGATTTTCTAGAACGTTAGCCCATTCATCTAGCGCCGCGGGTCCTCCGACATAATTTTTGAGAATGGGCACATAAGCTGAGGCAAAGTTGATAGCTCTTTTAAGTGCTTCTTTGTCAGCCAAGTTAGCATCTTGTTTGACTTTTTTTCGGAAAAAGAAGGCGTCAATGCATCCTGGTGCTTTCAAGTCGTGGAAAGGAATGGGATCTTCTGGCTGGTTAATGAGACTTCGAAATGTGCTTGTTAGGTAGGAGTTTCCTTCGTAGCCTTTGACGATTCCATACTCAGGTGCGACTAGTCCCCAGAGAACCACAGGTCTCTCTCTTTCATCTATCTCTTGCTTGATCTTTTCGAACAGATTTTTTGCTACTTCAAGTTCTTCTGGTGTTGGTTTTCCCTCTTGTGCTGGATAGGAAGAGGGATATTCGTAATGTTCTATGGTCCATCCGAGGCTTTCGGTTCCTTTGTGGATCTGTTTCCAAGTTTCACTTGGCAAGGCAGTTGGTCCTGAAGGACAAGTGTCATTTTTAGAAACGTTGATTATGAATGCGTAGCCTGAGTGTCCGCCTACATCTACAATGTCGCAGTCTGTTTCCAAGGCTTTTAGTGATCCAGCTATTGCACCGGTGTAGGAAAGCCAGCATGGTAGATACTCAACTTTTTTGCTTATCACTTTCTTGTTCAAGATTTTTCCCTCTATCATGTCTTTAGTGTAGCGTCTGCGCAAGAGTTCTCTTCTCGTCTCTTCTCTCTGAGCGGAATCCTTGTACACCGTGGCTACTGCGTTTAACAGTTCTTTGCCGTCAGCTGTCACTCTGTATTCTCCTCGGGAAACTCTGCGAACAAGCTTCTTGCTCATCAGCTGTTTCACGTGGTTGGCTAAAGCTGTCTTTGACATTTCTGTTTCTTTTATCAATTTGGAAAAGTCGTTTTCTCCTCGTAAGAGAAGTGCTAGGATCTGTATCCTCACTGGATGAGCTGCCGATTTTAGTAATTCTGCAACTCCTCTTGGGGACTCTGAAAGAATGCTTTGTAACTTTTTATCGTCGATTTTCTCGCGCAATAAACTACACCTTAGGTGAATCCACTTAGGTTCACAGCATCTATTAAATCTTTTGATGAACTATAGTACTAATTTAAGTGAACAACTTCTTCATGCCTACAAAGGCAAAATATACTCTTCTTCGAAGATTCCTGAACCAACGACTACTTGAAAGTGAACCTTGCCAGTTTCTACCTCGTCTACTTGCTCTAGAAATCCTGAAGCTTGAATTGATTCGCCCTTTCTTGCAACATTTCTGTAAAGTCCGATCATCGAGACCACAGTTGAAGGTTCTTGGTCTTTGGGAAGTTCAGATTTTGGGTTAAGTGGGCTATAATTGGTTATATTGTAGATTGCTGGTCTGAACATGGCTTGGCTGTCGTCTGTGACAGTGCAGTTAAATGTAACGGGTTTGACTTGCAGATATTTGTGTTCACCGTACGTTGATTTTACCTCTTCTGGTTTTCGCACAGCCGTGTAAACGGAGTTTTTGCCCCTAAACTTTGACCTGTGTTTTCTAAACTTATCCAGCGGATGACTAAAGTGGTATTCTAACCTCTCTTCATCTACTAGCCTTTCAACAGTTTTCTCTAATTTCCGAAAGTTTTGCGCTCCATAAACTACTAGATCTATGTCCGACTTGTCGGTGTGGCTGTTCAGCGCTATGGATCCGTGAACCCCGAAATTCTGCAATGGAATCTCAGATGCAGTTGAAAGAAGAGTTGCAAGGTCAACTGCCATCGCCTCTAATCGATCTCGCCTCTTTTTCTTCAGCAACTTCTGCAAACAATCGTTCGGCGCATAAACACGCTTTATTAAACTGCGAAGAGGAGCCGATAAACGCCTTTGGCGAAAAGGACAGAAATAGACATGATCAGGAAAATCTCGCCTAAACGTTTCCAGCAGCCTTTGAAAATTGCAAGCAGTATAGAGCTCTTTAGGTCGTGCAAGCTGGATGTTGCCAAGTTTCCATCGTCTGGACAGAAACTGGAGAGGAAAGCGAGATTTGAACTTTGAAGGCATATATTTCAGGAAAGCAAAAACTCGGTCTGCTGGATGCTCATAACCAAACGTGTAAAACACAAAATTGTCATTTGCGACAAAAGCATCGCCATCTCTGGGAATCCACGTTTCCAAGAAATCACACACCACTTTAGCCAAGAAGGATACAGAGTTGAGGGTTAGAAGTGTTCAAGATCTAATAAGGGAGTGTTAAACAATGTATTTATGGTTTGACCTCTCAAAATCTTTCACGATTTCCATGACTTGTCTGGGCGCTTCTTTCTGGCTTATGGGAACATCTTTCAGAAGAGTCCATGGACTTGTACGTGCCAACCGTGAAACGACATGTTCTTCGCCGAAGGACCTTCTAGAAACCTGATACACAAGCTGTCTGGCATCAGTCTCTCGGACATAGCCTAAAGCGTGAATATACTCATGAAGCAGAAGAATATACACGAAGGCGTTCACCAAGCGCTGAGACTTTGTGGCGCCTTCCACAACTTGCACTAATCTTCGGTTTAAAACTATGTTGTTTGTGCCAACTGGATGATAGGCTCCCAGCTGAATTGGAAGATCATCTAGAAAAAGCATCATTCCTACTCGGTGTTCTTCCAAGGCTGTTTTCACCGTGTCCTTCACAATCTTCCAGACTTCATTGTATCCTCTGGCTTCATCAAGGCGAAGGCGATATTTCTCCATGCTAGGGGTTTCACTCAATTAACTCCACTCCGATGTTATGACTGTTCCTCGTCTTTTATGGTAGGTTTAGCTTCAGGTTTAAAAAGTCTCTTCTCTTGCGCTGGCTTTGGTTTAAACTTGCCTTTATGCCGTCTAATAGAAGATCTTTTACGTTCAACATTTTTAAGTCGAGCCTGAACCTTCGATATTTTGGTCTTCGAAGGAAGACATCGTCGTTTTGGTTTGGCTGGCAACTCAAAAGGTGCACTCTTTTTTCTTCGCCTTCGTCTTTTTCTTGGTTTGGCTTCTACCTCTGCAACTCGTGAGAGCGTTACGGTTCTCTTGTTTAAGTCTACGTCTTGAACTTTCCAACCTACGTTTTGCCATGCTTGCCCTTGGCTGGTGCTAGAAGTGTTAGTCCACCATTCATGGTTTCTTACTGCTCCACGGGGTAGATCGTCTCCGATAATGCCTTCTATATCTGCAAAGCTAAGTGTAACCTGATTCGTATATTTTGCTCGCCTTAGAAGGTACCTGCTAAAAGGGCTATACTTAGTTCCAAGCTTTCTCGGCGAGACAATTCTTCGGGCACAGTTTAAACACAGGATTTCTCCTTCCTTGGTGAATGTTATGCAGTCTCGGCAGTACATTCTTCTGCATCGGTAACATCGTCTAAGAGCATAGTGGGGGAAGAGTCTTTCACATAAGGAGCAGTTATCTTTTAACAGTAGCATGTCATGTGCCTACATAAACAAGGAATTTAGAGACTTTAATCTTTACTCAGGAAAAAGAGTCTACGCAGTCGGATATCTCTACTTATCCTTCTACTTGGAGAAACCCGATTAGACGGATTTTGCTTCTACACTTGTTACAGAGAATAACTAGTTCCTCTAGGATATCCTCTTTAACTTTGGTGTCAATGATTTGGTAGACTGTTTCAGATTCGTCGTCAGGTGAAATTGTAGCCCCACATTTTGGGCAAGGAAAGTCTCCGTCTCCTTCAATCTGGGTTATGTCCACCTTAAAGATTGCATGATGAGACTGCTTCATTGTTCTTTTGCTCCCTTTTTTTCTTCTTGTGGCTTTTGTGACTCGATGTATATTATAACATTTATGAATGGAAACTATGTTCTACGTATAAGTTTCCGCATTTCAGTATAATTCTATAGATTTATTTGCGTTTTCTAAAGTAGAGCAAGCCTTCTTTCTCACAGACGTATTCGAAGCCCACTTCAAGCAGCTTTGTGATCTCTTCAGGCTTGGTAGCAACCTTAACTGTGAACTCATCACAGACATCGTTAAAGAGCGCCTTTTCAAGCTGAACATAGAGCAGAGTAGTGTCAATTCTTCTATGTCCCAGGAACTCTTTCACATAGAGAATGTCTTTCGTTTGATGATACAGCATGGTTGCTTTCCAATGTCTGAAAGTGCGCGCGCGCATCGTAATCCAAAAAGACAACTCTCGATTTTACGTCATCCTCTTTGCTCAACAGCTTAAACTTTCCGTCTTTGTAGTGATAGCGAATAGATTTGCCGTATGCTTTTCCGCTTACAATCTCTTTGTCATAGTGAGGAGCTAATTTCCCATTTGGTATTGAGATTGCGCGCGCGATTTCGCACGCCAACGTTGTGTTACATGTACTGGCCCATATTATTGATGCAGAACAGAAAAAGGTGGGAGTTCGCGGGAGAAATCTCCACATTAGAAGGAAACTATGTTTTGATAATTAGAGGTATAAGAAATTTTGTCACATCTGAACAGCTGATCAGTGTGAGCAGTTAGGGCTCTGTTATTTTTATTGCCTGAGTTGGACACTGAACCTCGCAGGCACGACAGAAGATGCAATCTGGCTCATTAACTGGGTCAGACTTCTTCTCTGACATAGGATGTCTAGGCGAATCCAACCAGTCGAAAACACTTACGGGACAGACTGAAATGCAGACGCCGTCTCCATCACAACAGTCATGATCAACAGCCACACTAGTGCCGTGGATTCCACGTTTTTCAGGAGGTTTCACTTCTCCTCGAACAGAATGCCCTGCATGTTCTCCGACAACTTTATACTTTTTCAGAAAATCTGGATCTATAGGCATTTTCTTTGCACCTCAGCTTACAGTTTTTAACTAAACTTTTTATCCTTACTGAACTTTCCGCAAAACACTTAAACTTTTCGAGATGACACAAGATAACGGAGGCATTGCTAGTTGTCAGAGATTATTTGTGAAGGATGTGGCAACCCTATCGAAGATTGCAATTGCAAATGTCCGTACTGTGGTGAAACAACACTGTGCGAATGCTGCATAGGACCGACCACATGCACTGGAGGCTAAGGCTCAATAAGATTAGCAGTTTTGTCTCTCGGGAGAAACGTAAAAAATGAGTAGCCAAGAACTAGCTTGGATGATAGGCGGACCCCAAGGCAGCGGTGTCGACACTGCGGCTAACATCTTTGCCAGTGCCTGCTGCTACGGTGGACTGCACATTTATGGAGAAAGAGAGTACCACTCTAACATCAAAGGCTTACACAGCTACTTCTACGTGAGAGTGTCAAAAAAAGAAGTAAGGTCTAGAGTGGACCTTGTTAACCTACTCTGCACCTTTGACGCCGAAAGCGTTGTGAGACACATATGGGAAGTATCCTCAAACGGAGGAATCATCTGCGACGAAGGAATTTTAGAAACTAAAATCATGGACATTGCGTCGTTGCCACCGCCTTTTCTAACAGAATTCCAGAAAACTTTAAAGGAAAAAAAAGTTGAGGCGAATACAGTAGAAGACCTTTTGAAGGAAGCTGAAAAACGCAACATTCGCATTTATGCTGTTCCCTTCATGAATTTGCTTAAAGAAATAGCTGAAGAGATAGGTGAACCAAAACTTAGCAAAATCACTAGAATGATTAATGTTCTGTCTCTAGGCATTACCTTTGGGCTCTTGAATTATGATAAAGCCATTGTTAAGAAGGCTGTTAGCACAATTTTCGCCGATAAGCCCCGCGTCATCGACATGAACATAATTGCTTTGGACAAAGCGTACAAATACGCTGAACAGAAGTTTGGAAGGGATTTCGGCTATAAACTGAAAGCGGTACAAACAGATGAGAAAAGACTCTTGTTGTCAGGCTTTCAAGCTGTAGCCTTAGGCAAACTTCTTGGTGGATGTAGGATTCAAACCTACTATCCTATCACTCCAGCCGCAGATGAAAGCATATATTTGGAAGCCAACGAAATTTTTGAGTTAGTCCCAGAGGTGTCTGAGGGAGAAAAGAAAGGGTCTATTGTCGTTGTGCAGACAGAAGACGAGATTGCAGCTATTAACATGGCTTCTGGCGCCGCGCTTGCAGGCGCGAGGGCTGCAACGAGTACTTCTGGTCCAGGCTTCTCTCTAATGGTTGAAGGCTTGGGCTGGGCTGGAATGAATGAGGTTCCAGTAGTAATAAATTACTACCAGCGAGGGGCTCCTTCCACGGGGTTGCCCACCAGACATGGTCAAGATGACCTCAGATTCGCCATGCATGCTTCTCATGGGGAATTTCCAAGGATTGTTTTGGCTTCTGGTGACATTGAGGAATGCTTTTACGATGTTATTCGGGCGTTTAATTATGCTGAGAAGTATCAGATGCCTGTCATCCACTTACTCGACAAAGCGATAGCAAACAGTACAAGAAGCTACAAATTATTTGACACTAACCGTGTGAAGATAGATCGGGGACAACTGCTTTTCCAGGTTCAAGGGAAAGAGCAGTACAAGAGGTTTAAGTTCACTGAGTCAGGCATTTCACCGCGAATTCCATTAGGCACGCCAAACGCTGTCTTCTGGAACACGGGTGATGAACATGATGAGTTTGGTCACATAAGTGAAGAACCTCTAAACCGAACACGTATGGTGGAGAAAAGAATGAGGAAACTCGAGGTAGCAGACCGAGAAGTTCCGACTGGAGAAAGAGTCAACTTCTTCGGCGATCCAAAGGCTCCTGCAACTATTGTTAGTTGGGGTTCTCCAAAAGGCGCCATCCTTGAAGCTATGGAAAGGCTAGGCAAAGAGGGTTTGAAGGTGAATTTCCTCCAAATTCGCATGATTCATCCATTTCCAAAAGAATATGTTTCAGAAATATTGAACAGAGCTAGGAAAAGGATTAGTATAGAGATGAATTATTCTGGGCAATTAGGGGGCATAATTAGGGAGCAGACAGGCGTAGTTATGGATAACTACGTGTTAAAGTACAGTGGTCGTCCAATGTCTTCAGACGAAGTCTACGATGCAATTAAGTTAATACTGCAAGAAAAGGCGCCGAAAAGGCAGGTGTTAACCCATGGCTCT
>CAYFZT010000010.1:17010-22796 GCA_964347555.1 uncultured Candidatus Bathyarchaeia archaeon
ACATGGAAAAACAAAAAAGTGAAAAAATACAAAGACTTAAGACAGGTGTTAACCCATGGCTCTTAAAATGACAGATTACCGAACCAGCGTCTTCGTGGACTGGTGCCCAGGATGCGGAGACTTTGGGATTCTAGCATCTCTGCAAATGGCTCTAACCGAGTTACAGTTGCCGCCCCACAGAGTAGCCGTTTTCTCTGGCATTGGATGTCACGCAAAGACTCCTCACTTTGTAAACACGTATGGAGTTCACACGTTACATGGCAGAACGCTTCCCTTCGCAATTGGAGCAAAACTGGCTAATCCGGAATTGGAGGTTATTGCGGTTGGTGGCGACGGCGACGGACTTGGAATCGGTGTAGGACACTTTGTTAACACTGGAAGAAGAAACATAGACATCGCTTATCTCATCCACGACAACGGAGTTTATGGCTTAACAAAAGGGCAAGCATCACCCACTCTTAAGCTTGGCTTGCAAACCAAGTCCCTTCCAAAGCCTAACATAAATGAAGCTATCAATCCCGTTGCTCTTGCCTTAGCATCTGGTTATACCTTCATCGCCAGGGGCTACGCCTATGATGTAAGCTACCTAAAAGAAATGATTAAGAAAGCTGTTCAACACCGAGGACTTGCGTTGGTAGTCATACTTCAACCATGTCCAACCTACAACGACATCAACACAAAGGAATGGTATCTAGGGGAAGACCGCATAGATCCAGCCACTGGAAAACCAAAATCCAGACTGTACAAGCTTGAAGAAACAGGCTATGACCCGGTGGTACATAGCTCTGAGGAGGAGTTCTCGAAATTTGCATCTGCCTTGGAGAAGGCTAGAGAGTGGGGAGACCAAATCCCATTGGGAGTTTTCTACCAGAACGAAACGATACCTACCTATGAAGATCGCATTTCCAAACGGATACCGCATTATAGGGAAAAATCTCCAGCAAAGCAGAAAATCTGCAACAACGCTGGGGTTCCAGCAGCTAACTTAGCGGCACTCTTCGAAGAGTTAAGAGTAACCTAGTCGTCAATTCTGAACCCTCGAAGCTAAACCTACAGCAATACTAGAGAGTCCACTCAGTTATCACGTTCTGAATTTCCACACGCTTATTAGTGCAACGGATTCAAATTATGGCTGCACAGAAAGGTGGTGAAGAAATGCCTGGGGAACTTGTCTTTGTAGGTTTGGGGTTACATGATGAGAATGACCTTTCTCTTCGAGGATTAGAAGTAATAAGTGAAGCAGACTCTGTTTTCGCTGAGCAGTATACGAGTTTGATGCCCGCATTTTCCGTTTCAAAACTTGAAACTCTAAGCAGGAAGAAGATTGTCATAGTTTCGCGGCGCGATTTGGAGGAAGAGGCTGGAAGAAAAGTTCTAGAAGCGGCTAAAGAGGGTAAAGCTGCTCTGTTGGTTCCAGGCGACCCATTGATTGCTACTACTCATGTGGATCTGCGAATCCGCGCTAAAAAACAGGGAATCAGAACAAGAGTTATCCATGGTGCCTCCATAATTTCTGCGGTCATCGGTTTGTCTGGACTGCAAAATTACAAGTATGGACGAAGCGTCACCATTCCCTTTGTTGACGAAATCTCCACTGTCGAAACTCCTTACAATGTGATTATGGAAAACAGGAGGCTGGGCCTTCACACTCTCTGCTTTCTAGACATTAAAGCTGAAGAAGAACGTTACATGACAGTACAACATGGCTTGGAGAGTCTTCTGGCTATGGAGAAAATGAAGCAGAGGCATGTTGTCACGTTGGATACTCTCGCTGTTGGCGTCGCGCGAGCGGGTTCAGATAGTTCAACAGTTAAGGCGGGCTATGTAGCAGAGCTGGTAAACTACGATTTTGGTTCACCGCCTCATTCCCTTGTTTTTCCAGGCATCCTGCATTTCGTTGAGGCAGAAGCACTTGTTACATTGGCAGAGGCACCTGAAAGCGTCAAGGAGATGGTTAAGTGAAACTGCAGGAACTGCTAGACAAATACCTAGGGAACACTGAAGCGGTCTTGGCAGAAATCAAAATCTCCCAGTCTCTGCAAATTAACGATGAAAAAGCTAACCGCGTTGTAGAAACAGCAAAACGTTATCTGGAAGACGCAAAGTATTATCGGGATAGAAAGCAATTTGAAACAGGATTGGCGTCTGTTGCCTACTCGGAAGGGTTACTAGACGCTTTAAAATTGCTCGAGGTGGCAGAATTCTCATGGCCAAAAAAGAATCAATGAAGAAGAAGGGAAAAGTTGTCCTTGCTTCTGGAACCTTCGACGTACTCCACATGGGGCACGTTAAATATTTGGAGGAAGCAAAGAAGGCAGGAGGAGAAAACGCCAAACTAATCGTTATAGTAGCTAGAGACAGGACGGTTGAGAAGCGTAAAGGAGCCAAACCCGTTGTACCGGAAGACCGTAGAAGAGCGTTGGTTGAAGCACTAAAGGTTGTAGATGAAGCAATATTAGGATTTGAAGATTTCAACATGGAAAAAGTTATTGAAAAAATCAGACCCGACCTCATAGCCGTAGGACACGACCAAAAAAGCATAATCAGACAAGTAAAAGAAGTGATAGCCCACAAAGAATTGAGCATCAAAGTTGCCCAAATAGGAAAGTTCGGTAAAGACGAGTTGAACAGTTCTCTGAAGATCAAGAGAAAAATCATCGAACTTTATAAGAGGTAAGCACATGGAAAAAACTGCAGACTTGAAAAGGCGTGTCGACAAACTGCCAAGAATCAGATTGGCGAAATTGCCAACACCGCTTGAAGAGATGCCGACCCTTTCGAAGCTTTTAGGCGGACCCAAAATTTGGATTAAACGGGACGATCTCACAGGAATCGCTTTCGGAGGCAACAAAGAAAGAAAAAGTGAGTTTTTCATGGCAGATGCTGTCCGAAAAGGTGCAGATGTAATTATAACAACGGGTGCCATCCAATCTAATCATGCGAGAGTCACGGCTGCAACGGCGAGAAAGCTGGGTTTGAAAGCGATTCTCGTTCTGAGAGGAGAAGAGCCTGCAGAATTTGATGGAAACCTGCTTTTGGACAGTTTATTCGGAGCAGACATAAGATATGTTCAGGTTGACTCGCAGCAGATTCTTTTAGCAATGGAGGAAATTGCTGAGGAACTGAAAAGAGAAGGACACAAACCTTACATTGTGCCTGGAGGCGCCTCCTACCCAACTGGAGCAGTTGGATACGTTGAAGCTATGCTTGAGCTAGTTACGCAAGCAGAAGAGGTTAACCTGAACATCGACCATGTTGTTCACGCATCTGGTTCTGGCGGCACTCAAAGTGGACTTGTTCTTTCAAACAAGGCTTTGAAAACTAAAGTTAAAACTCTCGGAATTTGTATAAAGCCGCAATCTGAACAGTGGTTAGCCGAAAAGATTTTGGAGATTGCAAATGGAATTGCGAAGCTTTTAGACTTGAGGGAAACTGTGACACGAAAGGATGTGTTTCTCTTAGGCGACTATGCTGGAGAAGGCTATGGAGTACTCACTCCAGAGGCTGTAGAAACCATTAAATTAGTTGCTCGAACTGAAGGAATTCTGTTAGACCCTGTTTACACAGGCAAAGCTATGGCAGGACTCATTGACCTCATAAAAAAGGGTCATTTCAAAAAAGACGACAATGTAGTGTTTGTTCACACTGGAGGAACTCCAGCGCTTTTTGTGTATAAAACCCAGTTGGTAAAAACGCTGTAGGGTTATGGCATAGTTAAAATTTCTATCTTTATTTTATGTCCATCTTTCAGCTTGAGTTTGTCTCGAAGATAATAAGGAGCAATTATTTCTATCACTGAGGAGTTGTAGTGACTGCGTAAAGCGACTACGACAGCGCCTTTTATCTTGTTGTTTATTATCGTTGGATAGCATTTCACTGGACCAAATGTTCTAGTCTTACCTTGGAAACCTTGGATCTCTACGGCTGGAAAGGATTCAAGTTCTTCGCGGGTTTTTGCGTCATATTCGGTTGTAAGTTTGATGTTGAGGGTTCCTGGATATGGGTCGAAGCCAAGTTTTTCAATGAATTGTTTGCGGTAGCCATCTCTTGCTATGTAGTAGGCTCCCTCGCCTAATCCTGTGAATAAGACTCCTTCTAGAGTAACTGAAAGGGGATAGGCTGCTTCAAAAACTGCTTGTAAACTGGCATAAAGTTTCTTCAGTTCTCCAATTCCGGCGTCAGTAATTCTGATGAGGCAGCCTTCAGGCGTGATCGTTCTCTTTATCCATCCTTTCTTCTCAAGTTGAATTAGGTGACGAGAAGCAGTCTGCTGAGACAAACCTATCCTTTCTGCTAGGTATTCGGTGGAAACTTTTGCCGTTCTGCGATTTGCACCCATCTCGGCTAATTTGCACAGCGTAAAGAAGACTTTCCACGATTGCGCGTCAACGCCTGAGGACTTCATAAGGAGACCACATTCTCTAGGGAAAAGATTCCACTGCATATATAAATAACTCGTAAACAATTTTTTATGCGAACTTGCAAGTTTTTTCCAATGGAAGTTGAGATTCAAACATTATAGAGCTCTATGGTTAAAGAACAAACTCCTTTTTTGAACCATAAAAAGCGAATAAAATTCTTCGCAGATAAGAATTCGCATAAAAAGATTTATCTTGCCCTTTCCTCTTGTGAGGAAAAGTTCTTCTTCACTAGGGTTGGGATCAGCAAGCCGTATGCTGAGATGAATATGAGTGGTGTGTGAAGGATAAGGTTCCACAGGGTGTATCCAGGCATCATGAAGAACGACAAGGCGTTGAATAGACCAATTAAAAACCCAACAAAACTTGTGATTCTGAGTAGAAAGATGTTAACCCTTGGATACATCAAGGTCAAAACGGTTATAATGAGTGGTGTGGTGGGACAGTACATAACTCCAAAAGAAGATGTGAGCAGCAGCAAAGGATTGAAGTCTGGACTCAGCTCAGCGTTTATCGGAGACCAAAAAGCCAGAAAGACAAAAGGCAACACCCAGTATCTCCAAGCAGATAGCCTTTGAAAAACGTACTCGTTTAGAGGTTTGTAGACTTCCCACATCCAGAAGAGACCCACGATTAGAATAGGAACCAAGTTACCCGCTAACACGACAAGTCCATATTTCTCAGTTACAGCGATATGGTTGCCAAAGGCGAAGAACAAAAACAGAATTCCGAAGAATGCATCAACAACCCTGCCAACTCTTGATCCATACAGATACAAGGCAACAATAAGTGCGACGGTGACAACATGAATTGCTGGACTTAGCCACAAATATGCAACTGAAGTTTGCATGAAGACATCTCTAATAACGAGTGTGCTATCCTGTTGAGCGAAAGGCACAGTAGAAAGAGTCGGCGCGCGAAAAAACACAAAAGCAGGTCGCCAACCCTCAGCTCGCACACCATTAAAAAACTCAGTAGGACTCGCCAACTGCTTCGCCAACAGCCGTACAGTTCTAAACAAAATTCATCACTGAAACAAATATTCCGCGTCAACAAGTAATTAATACTTTCAGCGCGTTCACTTTTCTCCTTAAATTATGAATCAACCTCAGATTGGAAACAGTTTCTAAAAGACAATTGGCTAGTTCTTAACGCATGATGAAATTTGCATGATGTCCATGTCAATTTGCCTTGCCAGAATGTTAAAGGTAACTGTGCAACAGCATAAAAGGATTTAAGTCACTAATGTTTCAAAATGTTAGGTGGCGGGGATAAGCTGTAGCGAAAGAGTTTCAAAACAAGGCAGAACTCTTCTATACGGGTGGGGTAGCCAGGTTAACCCGCTGGGCTCATAACCCAGAGATCGGT
>CAYFZT010000011.1:0-6975 GCA_964347555.1 uncultured Candidatus Bathyarchaeia archaeon
CACCTAAGAAGCCTCAAACAAGAGAGGAAGCCTTACGCATGATAGTTGAATGGACAATGCACAAGCCAGAGTGGGCTCACTTCTACGTGCCCGAAGTCAAAACTCAAATGATGGCAAGCATAGTGAAGCAGTGGAAGGTAGACGCTGTATTACTGCACTACAATCGTGGCTGTGAAGGACTAAGCCTCCACATAGCTGAAAACCGCTTAGGCCTCATTCAAGCTGGCATACCCGTCTTTCCATTCGAAGGCAACATGGGCGATGAAAGAGACTTCGACTTCTCGGGAACCTTAGCCCGTCTTACAGCCTTTTTTGAAAGCATGGGTTTGAAAAAACTGAAGGAGTAGGAGGAAGGAAAAATGATAACAGCTGGAATTGATGTTGGCGCCAAATTCGCGAAAATCGTTATCCTAAAAGATGGAAATGTTTTAGCCAGTGATAAAGCGCTAGTCGGGTTCGATGTGCTAAAATCGGCAACCGACCTCTTTGAAGTCCTTTTGAAATCCAGCGGAGTTTCGCGAAACGACATCAAACGGGTTGTAGCCACAGGTATGGGTAGAAACGCAGTGCACTTGAAGCCTCCCATAAATGCAGAAGCGGTTGTTTCTGAAGTGATTGCTGACGCCGCTGGAGCCTTTCATCTGGTTCCCGCAGTTAAAACAGTAATAGACGTGGGCGCCGAAGAGGGTAGAGGAATTAAGGTGGACCAAGGAAAAGTTAGAGACTTCGTGATTAACGAACGCTGCGCTGCAGGCGCTGGAACCTTCGTGGAGGCTATGGCTAGAGCCCTTGAAGTTGATGTTAAAGAGATGGGTCCTCTAGCCTTGAAGTCAACTAAGGCCATACCGATGAATGCTCAGTGCTGTGTGTTTGCAGAGTCAGAGGTTGTAACGCTAATTCATTCTAAAGTAGCCAAAGAAGACATATCCAAAGCTATACACGACGCCATCGCTGGCAGAATAGCCTCTATGGTCTTAAGAGTCGGCGTGGAAAAAGATGTCGTCCTAATAGGCGGAGTTGCGTTAAACCCTGGCTTCTTGCCTCCCTTAGAAAAGGAGCTGCGCACAGGCATAATAGTTCCAGATTCACCTGACTTCGTTGGCGCTTTAGGCTCAGCCTTAATTGCTGCTGAACAGCAGGAGTGAAAAGGAAATGTCTGAATCAGTAACGCAGGAATATTGGAGATGGCCCGAGTATAGGAGAACCTTGCCAGAGAGAGATTGGCATGAAGCAAAGATGATCACAGCTGGCGTTGACATAGGATCAGTTGGCAGCAAAGCGGCTGTTTTGGTTGACGGCGAACTCTACGCGTACGCGGTTACTCGCACAGGAGGAGTCAGCGAAGAAACAGCAGTCAAAGCAACTAAATGGGCTCTGGAAGAAACAGGCCTCGACCTTAACAAGCTCAATTATGTTGTAGGCACGGGTTACGGAAGAGTCAATGTTCCTTTTGCCAAGAGAACTATAACAGAAATCGCCTGTCATGCAAGAGGTGCCCACTATATTTATGGACCAACCGTTCGCACTGTTCTTGACATCGGCGGACAAGACTGCAAGGCTATCCGATGCGACGAAAAAGGCAAAGTTGTATCGTTCTTAATGAACGACAAATGCGCGGCTGGAACAGGCAGGGGCTTGGAAGTTTTTGCCGACCTTGTAGGCGTACCAATACAAGACTTGGGCAAGATTTCGCTAAGTGTAACCGAGGAACCGCCGCCTGTCAGCAACACATGCGTTATCTTCGCAAAAGCAGAGTCCCTTGCCTTGTTACGTCAAGGTTGGCCTAAAGAGAAGGTTGCAGCTGCGTATCATATAGCCATGGCAGACAGAATCATTGACCTCCTCAACCGTGTGGGCGTTGAAAAAGACTTCGTCTTAACCGGCGGAGTTGCCAAGAACACAGGCATAGTTAAGCGTCTTGAAAGGTTGCTGAAGATAACGCCGTTGGAGCCTAAGCTTGACCCTATACTTGCAGGAGCCATAGGCGCAGGACTTTTCGCAAAGGCGCTTTACGAAAAAGAGTTGGGGCTACGCTAGTTGAAGGCACACTACGGTTACAAAGACGGTTCAGGCGACTATTTCATAATAGTTGACACTGACAAATGCAACGGCTGCGGCAAATGCGTTGAAGCATGTCCTTACGGCGTGCTTGAATTGATACCCGACGAGTTTGACATAGAAGGTGGAACCATGGCTGCAGTCAGAGAAGAACATCGCAAGAAGATTAAGTACAGCTGTGCTCCGTGCAAGCCAATGCGTGGAGAAAGAAAAATTCCTTGCATACTTGCATGTGAACCTAAAGCCCTAACCCACTCTTGGTAAACTAAGCTTCTCACAAATCGTCGTGTAGGAACACGCTGTCATGGAAACTATAAAGCTATACATCAACGACACGGGAGTTAAAACAACTCAAGGCATATCCATATTAAAAGCTGCTAGGCAAAACGACATTTACATTCCTTCCTTATGTTATCATCCCGATTTGCCGCCTTCTCGCAAACTGAAAGCCACAGACGTCATCTTTCGGGGAAACGAAAAAATTGAGGGTGATGAACCTCAAAAAGAGTTTGAAGGCTGCAACCTCTGCCTCGTCGAAGTAGCGGGACAACAAGACTTGGTGCCAGCCTGCGATACAGTAGTCGCTGAAGGGATGAAAATTTTCACTGATACCCCGCGAGTTCAAGAAGCCAGACGAGAAAAGCTGATGCTTATCTTGGCTAAGCACCCCCACGCCTGTCTAATTTGCGCTCAAAAAGAAGGCTGCACACGAGAGCCCTGCTCAACCAACGTGCCCGTTGCCGAACGTTGCTGTCCAAAGTTTGGAAACTGCGAACTGCAGAAAGTAGCCGAATACACTGGAATCAGAGAAGATACGCCGCGATATGTCCCAGCTGATCTACCAGTTGTTGAAGACGAGCCTCTATTCATCCGCGATATCAACCTCTGTGTCAGCTGCACTCGCTGCGTAAGAGCTTGTCAAGAACTCAGAGGTGTTAAGGCACTAGGCTTTGTGTACAAGAATGGTGAGGCGCTAATCGGAACAACCGCTCCAAACCTGAAAAACTCTGCCTGTAGGTTCTGCGGCGCATGCGTTGAAGTTTGCCCAACAGGAGCCTTAATGGATAAACAGCCAATAGCTGGAGAACGCGAAGCCATCCTAGTTCCATGTAAACATGCTTGCCCCGCTGGCATAGATGTGCCTAAATACGTGCATCTGGTTTCCGAAGGACGCTATGTTGAAGCTGCCGCTGTGATCAGAGAGAAAGCTCCATTACCCTCAGTTTTGGCGCATGCTTGCGCTCGTCCATGCGAAAGTAAGTGTCGAAGCCTCGAAGTCAACGAACCTATAGCTATATGCGCCCTCAAACGCTTCGTAATTGATCAAGACATACAAGATTGGACCTCTAAGGTTAAGATCGCGCCCTCAACGGGAAAACGCATAGCCATTATTGGTTCGGGGTCAGCTGGATTAACTGCAGCCTACCATCTTGCCTTGTTAGGCTATGCCGTAACGATTTTTGAAGAGATGCCTGAACCAGGCGGCATGATGCGTTACGGCATTCAAGAATATCGCTTGCCCCATGAAGTGCTTGCTAAGGATGTGAAGCAGATAGAGAAACTCGGCGTTGAGATAAAAACAAACATCAGGGTTGGCGATGAATCTTCGTTCAACAAGCTGAAGGAAAACTATGATGCTGTACTCATTGCGGGTGGTTTGCCACTGAGCCGAAAATTGAAGGTTGAAGGCGCTGACTTAGAAGGGGTTCTAGGTGGCTTAGACTTCTTAAGAGATGCCCAGATGCGCAAAGATGTTAAAGTGGGAGAGACGGTCTTGGTCTTAGGCGGCGGAAACGTCGCCATGGATGTAGCGCTAACCGCTCTCAGGCTAGGTGCAAGTAAAGTTGAAATCGCCTGCTTAGAAAAATGGGACGAGATGCCTGCTTTTCCTTGGGAACGCCAACAAGCAGTTGAAGAAGGCATCAAGATCCATAATTCTTGGGGTCTTAGAAGAATCTTAGGCAAAGATAAAAGAGTCACAGGCGCCGAACTAATTCGCTGCGTGGCAGTGTTTGACAAGGAAGGCAAGTTCAATCCCACATATGACGAAAAAGAAACCAAAACAATCAACGCAGACATGTTTATCTTTGCCATTGGACAAGCCTCCGACCGTTCATGGCTTAACGCTAATCCAATGTCCTTTTCTCCATCTGGAACAGTAAAAGTAGATAGCTCCACAATGAGAACAAGTGTTTCAAATGTTTTTGCGTGTGGCGACATAATCAACGGACCAACCTCTGTAGTTGAAGCCATAGCTTCCGGAAGAAAAGCTGCATTTGCCATTGACAAACATCTGGGCGGAAGTGGAAACATAGCCATAGAGCTCGCTCCATCAGAAAAGCCGAATCCATGGCTTGGAAGAGAAGAAGGCTTCGCCAACAAGCGCCGTGCAGAGATGCCTTCTCTGCCCGTTGAAAAACGTCGAGGAAGCTTCGCTGAAGTTGAGCTGGGTTTAGATGAGAAAAGCGCAGTAGGAGAGGCTAAGCGTTGTCTCAGATGTGACTTGAGGCTTCAAATTACCCAGCCAAGCTTGCCGCCTGAAAGATGGCTTAAACTCGAGACTGCGACCGTAGCCACTGTTCCAGAAGTCGAAGGAGTCTTTCAGCTTCTGGACGAAAACAAGATGATAATCTATATTAAAGGCGCAATCAATCTGCGCAAGGAGTTAGAAGAACAGCTCGTCACAAACCAGAAGGCTAAGTATTTCATGTTTGAAGAAGCCAAAATGTTCACCATGCGAGAAAGCGAACTTCTCCAGCAGTTTCTTAAAAAGCATGGAAAACTCCCTGAGCAAAACTTGGGATTAGAAGAAGATCTATACTGACATCAGTGCTTTAATGAGATAACATAGAAAACTGAAATCGTTACTCCCTTTAAAGCCCAAAACTATCAAACTTTTTTTCGTTTCTGACAAGTTCCTAATGTTTACTAGATTCATGGTTACGCTTTTGTGAAAATCCCTTCTAGACAGTAGACGGTTAGTTTTTGTTTTTCTGGGCATCTATTTTCTAGATTGCATCGTGGACAGAATTTTGAAACGTCAGACTGGTTTAGTGTACCGTCTCGTTTGTGCAGAGAATATAATAGCTTAAGGTACTTGCCTTCGGCTATTCTTGGGAGTTTGTATCTGTTCTCAAAACCGAACCATTCGTAAAGTCGTTTGTCACCTTTTGACGAGTTGCAACTCTTACAGACGAAAACAGCATTGTCAGTTGTGTCAGGGCCACATCTTGAGCGAGGTAGAATATGTTCGAGAGTCAGGTCTTTTCCACAGTAAATACAGACATCTTTCTTCTCTCTTTCCTTAACATACTCGCGAATTGAATTGCTCCAGTTTATTTCTCCAGAGGAAAGTTTCTTGAAACGATCCATCACAAATCCGAACTGTCTCTTCCCGTATTCTGCAGACTCGGAGATAATCTTGGCGTATTGCCAAAAAATCAAGTCTTGAATTGTTTTAACAGCCCGAGGTGGCATTTTCCAGCCCTAAAATCCCTTTTAACTGTGAGCACTTTTATGTTTTATCTCATATGTGTGTGCGCATATCCATTTTACTCAATAAAGTATGTAGAATTACATTAAACATCTTTTCATTATTTCTGCAGAAGCAATCTTTTAAAGCCGAAAATACTTACGAATAACAAACTATAGGAGGACAGTTTGTGGAAGAACTACACGGCAAAAAAGTCATCATAATTTCCACCCACAATTTCGAAGACACCGAACTCATCTATCCCTATTACCGTTTAAAGGAAGCTGGAGCTGAAGTAAAAATTGCCTCTCTGAAAAAAGAAACAATCCGCGGAAAACACGGAATCGAGGTTCCAGCCGAACTTACTATAAAAGAGTTGAAACCCGAGGACTATGATGCTGTGGTCATTCCAGGCGGGTGGGCTCCAGACAGACTAAGAGTGTATAAGGAAGTCCTCAACTTTGTCTCCAAAATGAACAAGAAAGAAAAACTCATCGCCGCTATATGCCACGGCCCCCACGTTTTAATCTCTGCCGGCGTAGTTAAAGGGAGAACCCTTACAGCTGTAATACCTTTGTTGGACGACCTAAAAAACGCAGGAGCAACTGTGGAGGACAAAGCCGTTGTCAGAGATAAGAACATAATTACGTCAAGATTTCCTCCTGACCTGCCAGATTTCTGTAGAGAAATAGTTAAGACTTTGTCAAAAGCCTAAAGGAGTCTTGGTGAAAAACAATGAAGAAACTAATCTTTTCCTCTATTCTGATCTTTTTCCTAGCAATACCATCAGTATTAGCTGACTCAGCCTTTGAAGACCCCTTGCTAAACAGTCCATTCTTTATTCTAGGCGTAATTATCGTCGTAGATATAATTGCTATAATATATCGAAGGGCAAAAAGATAGAAACTCATGTAGATTTTCCGCTTTCAACTCCCAAAAGCACGTCTACCAAAGCCTTCTCGTCTACCTCAGCTCTTGTCCTCCAATCTAAATACAACTGCGAATTTTCGTCTTCAGCCAAATATCCAGCTCGAATATAACGATCAAGGTTCATACCAACTCTCCATCTTGGAAGCTTATCACGAAGAAGCTCCTCAACATCTTCACGAGGAGCCTTCCCCTTCTTCGAAATTACATAGGAAACAGCCATAGCCAACCCAGCAATGTCATCAATGCGCCAACCGCAGAGCTTAGCCTCCTTCTGAGTAACTGTGCCGCGAAGAGTAACATAGAACCTTGCCTTGTCCAACTGTGCCAATGTCGGCTTTTCAGCAGGTTTTTCTTCTTCGAACACCGTTTTCACCTGCAAATCAAGCTTCTCTAAGTAACTGTCTAAAAGCCGAATCACTTTAGGGTAGTCAGACCCTAAGCTTCGTCTAAGCTCCCAGCCCTTCACTCCTGGTTTCCTGTGACGTTTATAGAATAGTAGATGCACGGCTCTCTTG